>NZ_CADEGK010000001.1:0-13294 GCF_902826855.1 uncultured Phenylobacterium sp.
GGGGATGACCCGCTCGCCGTGGATGAACGCTGGCGCGTCCGGAGGCAGGACAGGCTCCACCGCGTCCAGGATGTCTCCAAAGTTCCAGCCCATCGTCTCACTCCAAGCCGTCGTCCGTCGTCTTGCTCCCGGCGCCGCAGGGGCAGGAAAGGGGCTCTCAGGGCTCCGGCGACACCTGGATCAGCAGCTTGCCGTCATGGTTGCCGGTGAACAGCCGCTGCAGCGAATCCATGGCGCCTTCCAGTCCCTGGTCGACGTGGACCTTCCACTTCAGCTTGCCCTCGGCCACCCACGGCGCCAGCTCGGCCATCGCCTCGCCGGCACGCGGCAGGAAGTCGGTGACGATGAAGCCGCGGATGTTGATCCGGTGCATCAGCACGCGGGCGAAGTCGGTGGGCCCGGACGGACGATCGGGGTCGTTGTACGTGGAGATCAAGCCGCAGAGGGGCATGCGCGCATAGTTGTTCAGCCGATTGAACACGGCGTCCATGATATCGCCGCCGACGTTCTCGAAGTTGACGTCGATGCCCTTCGGGCAAAGACGGTCCAACGCCGCGCCCACGTCCTCGTTCTTGTAGTCGATGGCGCCGTCGAACCCGAGTTCGCCGGTCAGCCAGTCGCACTTGGCCTTGCCGCCGGCGATCCCGATCACCCGGGCGCCCTTCAGCTTGGCGATCTGACCGGCGATGGAGCCGACGGCGCCCGCGGCGGCGGAGACCACCACGGTCTCCCCCGGCTGCGGCTTGCCGATGTCGCACATGCCGAACCAGGCCGTCAGGCCCGTGCCGCCCAGCACGCTCATGTTCGCCGTCAGCGGAACGCCGGGCATCTGGCGGACGGGGAACACCATCGCCGCGTCGGCGACCACGTGGCTGGTCCAGCCCCCCATCCCGGGGTTGACGACATCGCCCTGCTTGAACTTGTCGGACCGCGACTGCACCACCACGCCCATGGAGCCGCCACGCATCGTGTCGCCGATCTCCACGGGCGGCATGTACTGGTCTTGGTCGCTCATCCAGATGCGGTTGGTGGGGTCCAGGGACAGGTAGAGCGTCCGCACCAGCACCTCGCCATCGTTCAGATCACGGATCGGCTCTTCCACGAGCTCGAGGTCCCCCGGCTGGATTTCACCGACGGGCCGGCGGCGCAGCACCCAGCGCTTCAAAGTGGCCATGTGATCTTCGTCTCCCCTGGTGCGCGTTGTCCCCGCGCGGCGGCCTTACCGTGCCCGCGGCGAGGCGAAGGGGCAAGCGCGGGACGAACCCCCTTGCCCAGAGGGCCGCAGAATCCTTAGAACGCACTATAACTTTAGGGAGGAGGCATGGACGACGCATCCGATCGCCTCGCCGCGGCAGAGACCGCCCTCGCGACCGCGCTCCAGGGCGTTGTCGGTCGGCTGTACGGAGCTGGCGCGCAGATCAAGGCGCTCCAACGGCTTTCCGGGGGCGCCATGCAGGAACTGTGGGCCTTCGACGTCCCCACCGGCGATGGCGTGCGCGAGCTGATCCTGCGGCGCAGCCCCGGCGGCGTGGCAAAGCGGCAGGTCCCGGGGACCGGCATGGAGATGGAGGCGAGGGTGCTGAGGCTGGCCGTCGCCGCGGGCGTCCCGGCTCCCCGGGTCGAGTACGCCATGACCCCGTCGGACGGGCTTGGATCCGCCTATATCATGGAGCGCATTCCCGGAGAGACCCTGGCGCCCCGGATCCTGCGCGGGCCGGAGTATGCGCAAGCCCGGACCCGGCTCGCCTTTCAGCTGGGCGCGGCGGCGGCAAAGATCCATCGGATCGACGTGGACGCGGCGGGCGACCTGAACCGCGCCACACCGGCAGAATCTGTGGCGTCCGCCTATGAGCGCTACAGGGCGCTGGGCATGGACCGGCCGGTCTTCGAGTGGGCGTTCCGTTGGTTCCGCGATCACATCCCCTCTGCCGATTTCAAGCCGAGCGTCGTCCACGGCGACCTGCGGACGGGAAACATCATCGTCGGGCCCGAGGGCCTGCGGTCCGTCCTCGACTGGGAGGCAACGCACGTCGGAGACCCGATGGAGGACCTGGCGTGGCTCTGCATCCCGCCGTGGCGCTTCGGCGAGCTCGACAAGCCGGCCGGCGGCGTCGGCACGCGCGAGGAGCTATTCGCTGGGTATGAGGCCGAGTCGGGCCAGAAGGTCGATCCCGAGCGCGTCAGGTTCTGGGAGGCTTTCGGAAGCCTTCGGTGGGGTTTGGCCACTGCGCTGATGGCGCGCGACTTCCAGGCCGGCGACCGCTCGGTCGAGCGCGCCGCGATCGGCCGCCGTACGTCGGAGAACGAGATCGACCTGTTGGCGATCCTTGCGCCGGAGGGCCGCGCGCATGCGTGAACAACCCACAGCGGTCGAGCTCCTCGACATCGTGGCCGAGTTCCTGCGCGCGGAGGTCCTTCCCGCGCTGAGCGGCCGTACCGCCTTCCACACCCGGGTGGCGGCCAACGTCCTCGACATGGTGCGCCGCGAGGTCGCCCTGGGGCCGGGGGCCCTGGTGGGTGAGGCCGAGCGACTGCGCAGCCTGCTCGGCAGCGACGGCGACGTCGCGGACCTGAACCACGAACTCTGCGAGCGGATCGCCGGTGGCGACGTCGACCTGTTCGACGCCGATCTGCTGGACCACCTCTGGAAAACGACGATCGACACCGTCGCTATCGACCAGCCCAAATACGCGACCTACCGGCGGGCAACAGCCGGCGAACCTGGAGACGCCTGATGGACTTCAAGCTGCCGCAAGATCTCGTCGACTACCTCGCCGAGCTGGATCGCTTCATCGAGGCCGAGATCAAGCCGCTCGAGGCCCAGGACGACAACGCTCGATTCTTCGATCATCGCCGGGAATGGGCGCGCACCGACTTCGACAAGGACGGCCTGCCGCGGCCCGAATGGGAAGAGCTGATGCGCGAGGCCAAGCGCCGGGCCGACAAGGCGGGCCACCTGCGGTTTGCGCTGCCGAACGAGTTCGGCGGCAAGGATGGCTCCAACCTCTGGATGACCGTGATCCGCGAGCATCTGGCGGCCAAGGGCCTGGGGCTGCACTACGACCAGCAGACGGAACACTCGATCGTCGCCAACAATCCCTTCGTGGTGATGTTCCGCGACTTCGGCACCCAGGCGCAGAAGGAGGAGTTCATCCCCGGCCTGCTCGATTTCACCCGCCGGGTGACCTTCGGGCTCACCGAACCGCACCATGGCTCGGACGCCACCCACATGGAATCCCGCGCCGTTCCCGAGGCCCGAAACGGCGTCCCGGGCTTCCGCATCGATGGCGAAAAGATGTGGACGACCGGCATGCACACCGCGACCCACTGCGCCCTCTTCGCCCGCACGAGCGGCAACGACGGCGACGCCAAGGGCATCACCTGCTTCCTAGTCCCCACGAGCGACGAGGGGGTGAAGATCGAAGAGTGGATGTGGACGTTCAACATGCCCACCGACCACCCGCGGGTCAGCTTTTCCGACATCTGGGTGCCGGAGAGCGCACTGTTCGGCCCGCCCGAAGGCGGCCTGGCGCTGGCCCAGTCCTTCGTGCACGAGAATCGTATCCGCCAGGCCGCAGGATCCCTCGGCGCCGCCGTCTACTGCATCGAGGAAAGCATCAAGTACGCCCGCGCCCGGCAGCCGTTCGGCAAGTCCCTTTCGGAGAACCAGGCCATCCAGTGGCCGATCGTCGAGCTTTCCACCCAATGCGAGATGCTGCGCCTGCTGATCCGCAAGACCGCCTGGGAAATGGACCAGATGCCTCACGTTGAGGTCGAGCGGGTGCTCTCCGACAAGGTCTCGATGTGCAATTACTGGGCGAACCGGCTCTGCTGCGAGGCGGCGGACCGGGCGATGCAGATCCACGGCGGCATCGGCTATTCGCGCCACAAGGCGTTCGAGCACATCTACCGCCACCACCGCCGCTACCGGATCACCGAGGGCACCGAAGAGATCCAGATGCGCAAGGTGGCCGCCTACCTCTTCGGCTACATGGGTCCCCGCAAGGAAGAGCTGTCGAAGATCACCTGGGCGGACGTCGACTACCGCAACGGACAGGCCTCGCGGCCGGCGGCGCTCAGGTGACGGGCCGCACGGTTTATCCCAAGACAACAGCGACGGCCGGCAAGGGCCGCGGACGGAGGAAATCATGACGGCGCATCACATCCGCTACGAGCTGGACGGCGAGGGCATCGCGACCATCACCATCGACCGGCCCGAGAAACGCAACGCCATGACCTACGCCATGCTGCGGGCGTTCAACGAGGCCATCGCGAAGGCCGCGACGGACCCCGTGGCTCGTGTCGTGATCCTGACCGGCGTCGATGGCGCGTTCTGCGCCGGCACCGACCTGTCCGACCTCCAGGACACCCCCACCGACGAGCGCGGCTCCCGCGGCGGGGCGGGCAGCACCGCGCGCCCGGAGCCCTGGCCGCTGCTGCGCTGTCCCAAGCCGGTGATCGGCGCCATCGACGGATTCGCGATGGGCATGGGCGCGGAATTCACCAGCATGTGCGACGTGCGGATCATCACCAACCGCGCGAAGTTCGGCTGGGTGTTCGCCCAGCGCGGCCTGGTGCCCGACACGGGGGCGGGGAGCTGGCTGCTGCCGCGACTGATCGGGCCCCAGCGGGCGCTACGGCTGCTCTACAGCGCCGGCCTGCTGGAATCCGAGGAGGCGCTAGCCATCGGCTATGCGGCCGAGGTGGTGGCGCCCGAGGCGCTGCAGGAGGCGGCCCGCGCCGAGGCGCGACGGTACCTGAAGACCTCGCCCTTCGCCGTGGCCCGTATCAAGGAGCTGGTCTGGCAGGGCCTGGAGCGCGACGTGGCCACGCACATGACGCACCATCTCAAGGCCATGGCCGAGTGCTTCGCCTCCGAGGATCACAAGGAAGGCGTGGCGAGCTTCCTCGAGCGGCGCCCGGCGCAGTTCGTCGGGCGCTGACGGCAGGCCCCAGCCCGCGTTCACGGTCGGTCAGGATCACGCCGTCGCTACCGACGGAAGTGGCGCGGCCATGAACGCGGCGCGCTCCGCCGGGCTCATGTGCAGGCCGAGCTTGGTGCGTCTCCAGAGGACGTCCTCGGGTTCGCGGGCCCACTCCTGCTCTACGAGGTAACGCACTTCGCGCCCGGTGAGGCCGGCGCCGTGGTCCTCTCCGAGATCGCTCCAGGCCGTGGCGCCCGCCAGGACCGCGTCGATGCGCGAACCATAGGCATGGCACATGCGGCTCAGCGTCGGCTCGGCGAGCCAGGGGTAGCGATCGGCCGCCTGGCCCCGGAATCGTTCGAAGCCGCCGCCAGGCAGGTCACCGCCAGGCAGCCGAGCATCCGCCGTCCAGGGTCCGGCTTCGAACCCCAGCGGGCCCTGCAGCTTCTCCAGGGCGTGCTCGGCCAGCCGCCGAAATGTGGTGATCTTGCCGCCGTAGATGGTCAGCAACGGCGGCGCGCCGGCCTCAGAGTCTACGTCCAGCACGTAGTCGCGGGTCACCGCGGAGGCGTCATCCTCGCCGTCATCGAACAGCGGCCGGACCCCGGCGTAGGCCCAGGCGACGTCGGCGGGGGTCGGCGGCTTCTCGAAGTAGTCCCCCAGGGTGCGGCAGAGGTAGCCTATCTCCTCCGCCGAGGCGTCGACGTGAGCGGGATCACCGTCGTAGGGGACGTCCGTGGTGCCCACCAGGGTGAAGCGGCCCTGATAGGGAATGGCGAAGACCACCCGACCATCGGCGCCCTGAAGCGTGTAGGCCTGCTCGCCCGGGTACATCCTCGGCACGACGATGTGGCTGCCCTTGACCAGCTTGACCGAGTTGCCTGTGGCCGCGACGCCGGTCAGGCCCCGGACGGTCTCCACCCACGGGCCCGCGGCGTTCACCAGCGCGCGAGCGGTCACGGTCTGGCGTTCGCCGCCGCGGCGCTCCAGGACACAGCGCCAGACGCCGGCGTCGCGCCGCGCCTGCGTGAGCGCCGTGCGGGTGAGGATGCGCGCCCCGCGCTCCGCAGCGTCCACCGCCAGCAGCGCCACCAGCCGTGAATCGTCCACCGCGGCATCGGAATATTCGAACCCGCGACGATACTGCGGCTTCAGGCCCTCGCCCGTCGGATCGGTCTCCAGGTTGACCCGCCGGGTCCCTGGCAGGCTCCGGCGGCCGCCCAGGTGGTCGTACAGCAGCAGCCCGGCCCGCAGCATCCAGCCGGGCCGCAGGCCCGCGTGGTGCGGCAGAACGAAGCGTAAGGGGTGCAGGATGTGCGGCGCCGAGCGCAGGAGCACCTCCCGCTCGGCCAGCGCCTCGCGCACCAGCCGGAACTCGTAGTGCTCCAGATAGCGCAGGCCGCCGTGGATCAGCTTGGAACTGGAGGACGACGTCCAGGCGGCAAGGTCGTCCTGCTCGCACAATACCACCGACACGCCACGCCCGGCGGCGTCGCGGGCAACGCCGGTCCCGTTGACGCCACCGCCCGCGATCAGCAGGTCGACTGGCTCTTCGTACATGTGCTCGCCAAGCTGGCCGATCCCTGCCCTCGGCTTCAAGCGATCGAGGCTTGTGACCGTTCCCGGAGCCTCGCCTCGGGAAGGGGTTTTCCCCTGCTGGTCGGGGGGGAAAGAGTGGTCGGAGTGGCAGGATTTGAACCTGCGACCCCCGCGTCCCGAACGCGGTGCTCTACCAGACTGAGCCACACTCCGACGGCAAGGAAGCGGCTCTATAGAGGACGGCGCCCGGCCCGGCAAGCGGACCCTGGGACAGTGGCGTCACCCTCGCGTCGAGGGGGCGTTGCATCGGCCGGTCCGCTGCGCTATTTCCCGCGCCTCCGAGGGGCCCGGCTCCGTCGGGATCGTTCCTGCTGGGGAATGGTGTAATGGTAACACTGCGGTTTTTGGTACCGTCATTCTAGGTTCGAGTCCTAGTTCCCCAGCCACGGTCCTTCGCGGCGCCAGCGCGGACCATCGACCGGCGGCAGTGCTGGAATTCCACCCAGGGTAGCTGCGACAGCCCGTCACACGGGAATCCACTTAGGTAATCGCCCCGGATTTCCAGACCCCGAATCACTGTGGTTCTTGATCGTTAACCATAGTGAAGGCGGCTGAAGAACGGGTCTTCACCGCCTCCAGGGGGAGCGGACCAAGTGGGCGGCAAGGTTCTGATCATCGACGACGACGTGGCGCTGCTGCGGCTGATGTCGATGGCGTTCCAGCGCGCTGGCTTCACCACGGTCGCGGCCGACAACGGGCGCGCGGGCATCCGCATGGCCGGCGCCCATCGCCCCGACCTGGTCGTCACCGACATCGTCATGCCGGACATGGAAGGCATCGGCGCCATCCGCGCGATCAAGGGCGCGAAGCGCCCGCCCAAGGTGATCGCCATCTCCGGCGCCGGCAGGGGCCGAGGCACGGACTACCTGACCTGGGCCAAGCACCTGGGCGCCGACGAGGTGCTCGCCAAGCCGTTCCGGATGTCCGAGCTGCTCAAGATTTCACAGTCCGTGATCGCGTCCAAACCCGCTTCCATCACCGCCGCCACAGTCGAATAGAGGGACAACCGCCATGCACATCCTGCTCGTCGAAGACAACGACTCCACCGCCAAGCAACTGGAGCTGGTGCTGGGCCGCGAGGGCCACAACGTGTCGATCACCGCCTCCGGGGAAGAGGCCGTCGAACTGGCCGGGCTCTATGACTACGACGCCATCGTGCTTGACCTGGACCTAGAGGACATCTCGGGCCTGGAGGCGCTGCGTAGCCTGCGGATGAAGAAGCTCTCGACCCCGGTGATCATCCTGACGGGCGAGGCGGAATCTGAAATCAAGATCCAGGCGCTGGGCTCCGGCGCCGACGACTACATCACCAAGCCCTTCCATCGCGGCGAGCTCGTCGCCCGCATCGCCGCGGTGGTGCGCCGTTCCCGCGGCCAGGCGGAATCAATCATCCGCACCGGCAAGATCGCGCTCAACCTCAGCACCCGCCAGGTCGAGGTCGACGGCAATGCGATCCACTTGACGCCCAGTGAGTACAAGATGCTGGAACTGCTCTCGCTCAGGAAGAACACCGTCCTGACCAAGGAACAGTGCCTGAACCACCTCTACAACGGCCTCTCCGAGCCCGAGATCAAGATCATCGACGTCTTCATCTGCAAGCTCCGCAAGAAGATCTCCGCGGCCTCGGGCGGCGACGCCCTGATCGAGACCGTCTGGGGCGGCGGCTACATGCTGCGCGACAACCGGCCCGCCGCGGCCTCTCCGGCGACGCCGCGCCTGGCCGCCTGACCCCCCTGCAGTCGCCAACGATCGCGGCCGTCCGCAAGGGCGGCCGCAGTCATGTCGGCAGTACTCCAGGAGTGCGGCAAGAGGCCGCTCGGGATTCCCGTAGGTATTTATCTCGGGGTGATTCCCGGTCCCGCGCATGGTCTTGCTTACCTCGGCCACATTCTGGCCACAGGCGCGACAAGGAGGCGCCACACCATGGCTTTCGATGGTTGCGCAGACCCGAAGGTTTTGCCGGCTCAGGACGCGGAGGCGCGCCTCGCGGCGCTGCATCGCCAAGCCGGCGCTCTGGTGCATGATTTCAACAACTTGCTGACGGTGATCCTCAACGCCAATGCCGCCCTGGCGGAAGATCTGGCGCAGGGCGACCCCGGTCATGACCTGATCCAGGTGAGCCAGGCCGCGGCCGAACAGGGCGCGGTCCTCGTGGCCCGCCTGATGGACCTTTCGCAGGGCAGCGACACCGCGCCGATGGACTGCGCCGAAGCGGTGGCCGCCACCGCGCGCCGCGCCCGCCTGGCGGCTCCGCGCAATGTCACCGTGGAGGTGCGCCTGACAGACGCCCCGCTGCTCACCGTCGCGGACGCTGCCGGCCTGGAATCGGCGCTCCTGAACCTCTGCGTCAACGCCAGCCACGCCATGCCGGCCGGCGGCACGATCATGCTGGCCGCCCAGCGCTGGACGCTCAGCGCGCCGGAGAGCGCCCAGCTGGCGGTCCCGGCGGGCCGCTACGTCGTGGTGTCCGTGGCCGACGACGGCGTGGGCATGCCGCCTGAGGTCCTGAAGCAGGCCATGGAACCGTTCTTCACCACCCGCCGCAACCGTGGTGGCACGGGCCTCGGTCTCGCCAGCGTGCGCGACTTCGCCCAGGGCTGTGGCGGCGCGTTCGTGCTGACTTCGCGTGAAGGCCGCGGGACCACGGCGCGCCTCTACCTGCCGGCGCTCTGAGCCCGCCTCAGGCCGCCCCGGCGGTGATAGTCGTTCTGATCAATTCCGACAGGCTGTCGGCGCGCATCTTCGACATCACGTTGGCGCGGTAGATCTCCACCGTGCGCGGGCTGATCGCCAGCTTGGCGGCGATCAGCTTGTTGCTGGCCCCCTCCATGATCAGGTCCAGCACCTGGCGCTCGCGGGCCGTCAGGCTCTCCATCCGGCGCTGCAGGCGCACGCGGTCGGCTCCGGCCTCGACCGCGGCGTCGTTCTGCTCGAGGCCGGCCCGCACCGCGCGGAGGATCTGTTCGCTCTCGTAGGGCTTTTCCAGGAAGTCGGTGGCCCCCGCCTTCATGGCGTCTACGGCCCGGCTGACGTCGGCGTGCCCGGTAATGACAATCACTGGTAGTATGCAGCCCGCGGCCTTCAGCGCCCTGATAAGCTCCACCCCGTCCATGCTGGGCATGCGCAGATCGGTGATCACGCAGCCGCGCGCCTCGGGATCGAACTGAGCCATGAAGTCGTGGGCGGAGATGTAGCCCTTGGGCGTCAGCCCATCGGACCTGAGCAGCATGACGAGCGAATCCAGCGCCGCCGCATCATCGTCGACGACGAACACTGTTCGATCCGCTGGCAATGTGCCCATTGTTACCTGCCCGCGCCAATACAAAACAAAATGCGGCGCCACCTAGGCGACTGGGTTCAGCCCAAATCCGTCCCTTGTGATTTTCGACTATAGCACTCGAAATGGAGAGGCCTAGCCCCATGCCCTCGGGCTTTGTGCTGGCCAACGGCTGAAAGAGCCGCTCTGCCACGCTGGGGTCTATGCCGGGACCACTATCCTCGACAGTCGTGACCATGCCGCTATCAGCATCGGGTCTGGTCGAAATGTTGACCTGACGGTTCGGGTACTTCGTTACAGCTTCGATGGCGTTCCGGGCCAAGTTAACCACAAGCTGCTGAATCTGAATGCGGTCGGCCATCACCGTGTCTTCGCCTTTGTGGAGGTCGTAGACGATGCGGACGGCCGCTTCCCGCGCCATGATCGAGACAATGAAGTCCACCTCGCCGATAATGGCCGAGAGGCTCTCCGGTTTCTGAAGCGCCCCGCCCCGCGTCGCAAGGTCGCGCATGGTGCGGATGATTTCCCCGGCGCGCACAGCCTGGTCGCCCGCCCGCGCCACTGCGTCGATCAAGTCGTCATCGTCCAGCTCCATTCGGGCGATGAGATTTCGCGCGGCGCGCAGGTAGTTTGTGACTGCCGACAACGGCTGGTTGAGTTCGTGCGCCAGCACTGAGGCCATCTCGCCCATGGAGTTGAGGCTCCAAAGCTGGGTGAGCTGGGCGCGCAGCTCCTCCGAGCGCCGCTCCGCCTCCTGGATCGAGGATAGGTCGCGCACGACGATGGTCAGGAAGCGCCGCCCGCCAATGCGTGCTTCGCCGATCCGCAGTTCCATCGGGAACGAGTCCCCGTGCTGGTTCAGGCCCATGACCTGCCGGGACGAGCCGCTGACTTCGACCTCGGCCTCGCCGCCACCTAGGGCGACAGCCTCGCCCGGCGGCATCAGGCTGGAGAAATTGCGGCCCAAGACCTCGCTCGCCGTCCAGCCGAACAGCCGCTCGGCGGCGTCGCTGAAGCTCTGGATCTGGCCCAGGTCGTCAACCACCACCAAGGCGTCGGCCACCACCGCCAAGCTGGCTTGCAGGAGCGCCTCGCGGTCAGCTTGGGCGGTCGCAGCCCGCGCCGCCGCGTCCCGTTGCTGTCCCAGGCGTCGCATCCACGCCGCGAGGGCCACGCCGGTGACAAGGAAGATCAAGGCGCGAAGGGCGACCTCGGGCAGCGGATAGCTGAGCTGGCTCTCCGCGCCGATCGCGATCGCGGTGAGCAGCGCCGAGGCGGTCAGGATCGACCACGGCCCGCCGAACAACGCGCAGGCGACGAGCGCCATCGCGCCGAGCAGGTAGACCGAGTGGTCGAAGACCGGACGCAACAGATACTGGGCAGCCGCCACGGCCGCCGAGACGCCGATCGCAATGAACTGGCCCCGCAAGAGGCGAAAGCCGGTGTTCGAAGTCGCCAGCTCGGTTGTGTGATTCCCCGTCCACAACCCAGGCATTTATTCAACATTCCACGTCGGTCCCGTCCGACGCCATTGTTGTGCGGAAAAAACGCCCGCAAAGCAATTACGTACAACTACATAAGGAGAAGGGCGATCAACCTGCAGGTGATCTTTGCTGTAACTTTCCCCTACTTGGCGAACACCTGGGTCATGTTCCCGACAGATCAACTCCGGGCCCGTCGGGCGGATGTTCGTCTCCGCCGTTGATCGACTTCTGCATCCAGACGACATCGACCCAGCGCCCATGCTTGAACCCGAAGCTGCGGCCCACGCCCGCCGGCGCAAAGCCCAGTGAGCGATGCAGCCCGATCGAGGCCGCGTTACCGCTGTCTCCGATCACCGCCACGAGCTGGCGCACGCCGAGCGCTTCGCAAGCTGCGACCACCGCGCGCAGCACGGCCCGCCCCACGCCGCGGCCGACGGCGTCGGGAGCGACGTAGACGCTGTCCTCCAGGGTGAAGCGGTAGGCCTCCCGAGTTCGGAACGGCGCGGCATAGGCGAAGCCAAGCACCTGGCCGTCGGCTTCGGCCACCAGATAGGGCAGTCCCCGTGCGGCGACTGCAGCGCGGCGCGCCTCCATCTCGGCGGGTGACGGCGGGGTCTCCTCGAAGGTCCCGAAGCCCTCCAACACGGCATGGCCGTAGATCGCCGCCAGGGCGGCCGCGTCACCGGGTTCCGCCGCCCTGATGATCATGCGCGGGTCCAGCCCCGATCCAGGGCCCAGACCGCGAACGCGTAGTCGAGCGCGATCTCCTTCAGGAAGTCGAAGCGGCCGGAAGCTCCGCCATGGCCCGCCTCCATGTTGATCTTGAGCAGGATCGGCGCATCGCCGGTGGTGAACTCCCGCAGTTTCGCGACCCATTTCGCAGGTTCCCAATAGGTCACGCGCGGGTCAGAGAGACCGCCGGTGGCGAGGATCGGCGGGTAGGGCTGCGGACAGACGCGGTCGTAGGGGCTGTAGCTCGCGATGAGGTCGTAGGCGGCGGGATCCTCGATGGGATTGCCCCACTCGGGCCACTCCGGCGGGGTGAGCGGCAGGGTGGTGTCGCTCATGGTGTTCAGCACGTCGACGAAGGGCACCGCCGCGATGATCGCGCCCCACAGATCTGGCCGCAGGTTGGCCACCGCGCCCATCAACATGCCGCCAGCCGAGCCGCCGTAGGCCGCGATCCGGCCCTTGGTCGCATAGCGCTGCGCGACCAGGTGCTCGGCGCAGGCGATGAAGTCGCTGAAGGTGTTCGGTTTCTTGTCTTTGCGCCCATCCAGGAACCAGCCCCAGCCCTTGTCCGACCCGCCGCGGATGTGAGCGGTGGCCCAGATCCAGCCCCGGTCCACGAGGCTGAGGTTGCGGATCGAGAAGGCCGCGTCCATGGCGTGACCATAGCTGCCATAGCCGTACAGCAGCACCGGAGCCGAGCCGTCCAGCGGCGTATCCTTCAGCATCAGCAGCGTGATCGGCACTGTCTGGCCGTCGGCGGCCCGCGCCTCCAGCCGCCGCGCCACGTAGCGTGAGGGATCGTGGCCGGAGGGAATCTCCTGGGTTTTGCGCAGGGTTCGCGTCCGGGTGGCGAGGTCGTAGTCGAAGGTCTGCCGCGGCGTCGTCGGCGACTGGTAGACGAAGCGCGACAGGGTCGTCTCGTACTCGTAGCCGCCCTCCAGGTTGAGCGCGTAGGCCTCTTCGTCGAAGGCGACGATGTGCTCGGTCCCATCCCGGGCGGTCACCACCAGGCGGTCCAGCGCATTGACCCGCTCGGCGCGGACCAGATGGCCAGCGTAGGCCGCGAAGCCGGTGATGTAGCGGCCCGGTTGATGGCCGATCCAGTCGGTCCAGGTCGCCTTGGCCGGGATGGCGGCGGTCGAGATGCTGAGCTTGAAGTCCACCGCGCCGTCGTCGTTCGTCCGGATCACCCAGCGATCGCTCCAGTGGTCGAGGCTGTACTTCACCCCCACCCGCCGCGGCTCGGCCACCACCGGCTCGGCTGTCGGTGAGCCCGC
>NZ_CADEGK010000001.1:13394-50814 GCF_902826855.1 uncultured Phenylobacterium sp.
AAGTCGCCGTAGGCGCTCTCGATGGGCGCGCCGACCTCCACGCCGCTTGCCAGGTCCTTGACCCGGATCGTGTAGTACTCGCTTCCCTGCTCGTCGGCGGCCCAGGCGAAGAGGGCGTGGTCGGGACTGTGGCTGGCATGGCCCACATGGAAATAGGCCTTGCCCTTGGCCAGCGCCGGCTCGTCCAGCAAGACCTGCTCGTCGGCGTCCGGCTCTGCGCCCATCTGGGCTCTTGGCCGCCGCGCATGCAGCGGATGCTCTGCCCCCAAGTCGTAGCGGACGTAGTAGTCCCAGGGACCGTCCGGCGACGGGACCGAGGAGTCGTCCTCCTTGATCCGTCCCTTCATCTCCGCGAACAGGGCCGCCTGCAGATCCTCGGTCCCGGCCAGGACCGTCTTCAGGTAGGCGTTCTCGGCCTCGAGGTGGGCGCGCACGTCGGCTTTCAGCGCCTTCGGGTCGCGCAGTACCTGCTGCCAGTTGTCGTCCTTCATCCAGGCGTAATCGTCGGTGCGCGTTCGCCCCAGCTGTTCGATCACGCGCGGCGACTTCGGGGCGACAGGCGGGGTGGGCAGGGTCATGGGCGGCTAATGCGACGCGCGGCTCCCCGGCTCAAGCGTCTCGGCGCATGGCCCTGCGCGATTTCGCGCGCGACACTCGGGCGCGGCTTCACGCAACTGTGGCGACTTGTTGGCGAACCCGCGGCGTGATTCACTCCGTATCAATCGAGAGCGCGCATCTTAGACGCGAAGGGCTACTCAAGTACGGGGACCGCCATGGTCATGGACCTCGCCGTGGAACTGATCCAGGCGACCGTTCAGCTCGAACAACCACTGGGCGACGGCACACGCACCGTCGGCACCGGCTTCCTCATATCCGCGCCTGGGCCGGATGGCCGGCCGCGCACCGTGCTGATCACCGCCAATCACGTCTTCCAGAAGATGCCCGGCGCCAGCGCCCGCATCGGCTACCGGATTTCCAACGCAGATGGATCGTGGAGCTACTCGCCCCAGGCGCTGAAGATCCGCGAGGGCGGCCGCCAACTGTGGACCCAACACCCCAGCCGTGACGTGGCGGCCATCACCATCAAGGCGCCGCCCGAGTTCGCCAAGGCGGCCCTGCCGCAGGCCTACCTGGCCGCGGACGACACGTTCGATACCTACAAGGTCAACGCGGGCGACGAGATGATGGCGCTGGGTTTCCCGCGCGGGCTGTCGGCAAACGCCGCCGGGTTCCCCATCCTGCGTTCCGGGCGCGTGGCCTCATATCCGCTGGGGCCGGCGAAGATCTTCCCGACCTTCCTGCTCGATTTTTCGGTGTTTCCCGGCAATTCGGGCGGGCCGGTGTTCATGAGCCGAGGCGCGAAGACCCAGCCGGTGGTCAACACCGCCGACGCGCCGGCGCAGGACGCGGGCTTCATCGCCGGCCTTCTGACTCAGCAGGTCGAGCTGAACAACGAGCGCCTTGAGATCGGAATCGTCACCCACGCCAAGTACATCCACGAGACGATCGCGCTCCTGGAGAACCCGCTGGCTCCGTCCACGGTGGCCCAGACCCCGGAGCTCACCGGCGCCAAGGCGGCCAACGGCCAGGAAAAAGCCGTGTCCGCCGAGGAAGCCGTAGGGAACTAGGAGCCGTAGACCACCGTGATGGTCTCGGCGATGCAGGCGGGCTTGTCCTCGCCTTCGATCTCGATGGTGCACTGGTTCTTCATCTGCATGCCGCCGGCCTTGGGCTCGGCGCCGATCAGCGTCTGGCGCATGCGCACGCGCTTGCCGACCTTGACCATGTTGATGAAGCGCACCTTGTCGGAGCCGTAGTTGAGGCCGCGGGTGACGCCCTTCACCGGCAGCATGCCGGCGCTGAGGAACGGGATCAGCGACAGGGTCAGGTAGCCGTGGGCGATGGTGCCGCCCATCTCCTTGGTGGCGCGCTCGACGTCCACGTGGATCCACTGATGGTCGCCGGTGGCCTCGGCGAACTTGTTGACCCGGTCCTGGTCGATCAGCACCCAGTCGGACACGCCCACCTCCTGGCCCACCAGGCCGGGCAGGTCCTTGATCTCCACGGCGTCCATGCGTCGCTCTCCCTCGATTGTTCGATGATGAGCCTCTAACACCTGCGCCGACGAGGGCAAGGCGGACAAGCCATGAGCGTGACGGTTCGGGCGGCGCGAGCGGAAGAGGCGGAGGCCCTGACCGAACTGGCCATGCGCGCCAAGGCCTCCTGGGGCTACGACGCGGCGTTCATGGCCGCCTGTCGCGCGGAGCTGACCGTGACGCCGGAGCGGATCGTCGCCTGGCGGGTCTGGGTCGCCGAAGCGGATGGTGAGGTCGCCGGAATGGTCGCCCTCAGCCTGGATGGCGGCGCGGAGGTGGAGGACTTCTTCGTCGAGCCGGCGTTCCAGGGCCGCGGCGTCGGGCGCGCGCTGATGGCGACGCTGGTCCAGGCCTGCCGCGCGGCCGGCGCGACCACGCTGACGGTGGACGCCGACCCCAATGCGGAGGGAATCTACACCCGCCTGGGGTTCAGGACCGTGGGCCACTCGCCATCGGGCTCGATCCCCGGCCGCTTCCTGCCGCGGATGGAGATGAGCCTTTAGGACACGTGGAGGCTACCCGATCTTCGCCCCCGTCTTGCCCCAGTAGGCGTCGCGGATGAGGCGCTTGTAGAGCTTGCCGGTCTGGTGGCGCGGCAACTCCTCCATGAAGTCGAGTAGGCGCGGGGCCTTCACGTGGCTGAGGTTGGCTCGCGCGTAGGCCATGAGTTCAGTGCGCAGTGCGTCGCCGGCGTCCGTCCAGTCCATCGGCTGGATCACCGCCACGACCTTCTCGCCCATCTCCTCGTCAGGCGCGCCGACCACGGCGACGTCGGCGACCTTGGGGTGGCCGATAAGCAGGTTCTCGATTTCCTGCGGATAGATGTTCACGCCGCCCGAGATGATCATGAAGCTCTTGCGGTCGGTCAGGTAGAGGAAGCCCTCCTCGTCCACCCAGCCCACATCGCCCAGCGTGGTCCAGCCGTGCTGGTTGCGGGACTCGGCGGTCTTGGCCGGGTCGCCGTGGTACTCGAACTCGCCGCCGCCCTCGAAGAACACCAGGCCCTCGGCCCGCGGCGGCAGGGGATTGCCCTCGTCGTCGCAGATGCGGACCTGAGCGGTCATCCCGCGACCGACCGAACCCTTGTGGGCCAGCCACTCCTCGGAGTTGATGATGCAGAAGCCGTTGCCTTCGGTGCCGGCGTAGTACTCGTTCACGATCGGGCCCCACCAGGCGATCATCTGCTCCTTCACCGGCACCGGGCAGGGTGCGGCAGCGTGGAAGACGGCGGTGAGGGACGACAGGTCGTAGCGGGTGCGCACCTCCGGCGGCAGCTTCAGCATGCGCACGAAGTGCGTCGGCACCCACTGGGCGGTGGTGACCTTGTACTTCTCGATAAACCGGAGCGCGTCTTCCGGGTCGTAGCGCTCCATCATGATCACGGTGCCGCCCATGGCCATGACCGCCATCGACCAGCCCAGCGGAGCGGCGTGGTAGAGCGGCGCCGGCGACAGGTAAACGCTGTCGGTGTTCCAGCCGTAGAGCGCCTGGCCGATCATCGCCAGGCCGTTCGGAGCATCGATCGCCGGGTCGACCTCGCCGGCCCGCTTGACGCCCTTCGGCCGGCCGGTGGTGCCGGAAGAGTAGAGCATGGCCCGCCCGGCGGTCTCGTCGGCGATCGGGGTGGTCGGGAAGGCCGCCCGGGCGGTCTCGTAGCTGCGGTAGGGGCCGGCCTCGCCGCCAACCATGAACAGCGCTACGCCCGGGATCAGCGGCGCCACGCTGAGCGCCGTCTCTGCCAGGGCGAGCGACGCGACGAAGACCTTGGCCTCGCAGTCCTTGACGATGTACTCGACCTCGCCGGTGGTCAGCTTCGACGACAGGCAGGTGAAGCGCAGTCCCGACCGCTGCGCCGCCCACAAGAGCTCGTAGTAGCGCGGGTGGTTCTCGATGAAGAAGGCGACGGAGTCCCCGGCGTTCGCGCCCAGGCTGCGGAACAGGTGCGCCGCCTGGTTCGACCGCGCCTCCAGCTCGCCGTAGGTCACCGTCTCGCCGGAGTAGGCCATGATGTAGGCCGGCTTGTCCGGATTGGTCTTCGCGTGGATCGACGGATGCATACGAACTCCCCGTGCGGCGGGCTCTGCTGGCGCCGCCGTCAGCGGGCAGTGGGTGACGGTTGACGTTGAGGGCGTCAAGCGCGCGACGGCTGTGTCCGGAAGCCGCACTCGCAACCTCCGCGGCGCCCGTTTTGTGCGGCCGATCCCGGCAGATGCGGATTGACTGTACACGGCGCCCATGGGACCGGCGAGGCGGACGCCAACTGTCCGTCTGAGGGTCCTGATGGCTTCTTCGGTGATCTTGAGCGTGATCGGCAGTGACCGGCCCGGCCTGACGGAAGCGCTGGCCGGCGCGGTCCTGTCGGCGGGCGGCAACTGGCTGGAGAGCCATCTGAGCCGGCTCGGCGGCCTCTACGTCGGATCGGTGCTGGTCGCGCTCGAGTCCGACAGCGTCGATCGCCTGCTCGCCGCGGTGCGCGCGGTGGACGCTCAGGGCCTCGAGGTCCGCGTCGCGCCGGCTGTGGAGGTACCCGGCGCAGTCGGCGAGACGCTGCAGTTCAGTCTGGTCGGCCAGGACCGGCCGGGCATCGTGCGGCAGGTGACGGCGGTCCTGAGCGGCCTCGACGTGAATATCGAGACCTTCGAGACCCGGATCAGCGCCGAACCCCACTCCGGCGGCCAACTGTTCCACATGGAGGCGCAGTTGCGGCTCCCAGCGGGTCTGCGGGCGGACGCGGTGCAGGCGGCGCTCGAGGAGATTTCGGGCGAGATCATGGTCGATATCGCCGTTACCGCGGCGTAGGAGCGCTGAGGGGCTCAGTGAAGGCTGGTAGGCGCGAGAGCAGGTAGGGTCCGGAGGCGCCAAGCCTCGTGTGGTTCGGGCGGGGCATCACGGGCGCAGCCCAGCGGTGCGAGAGCCGAGCGGCCGAGACTCGAAAGTGTTGCGTGTCTCTTTTCCGACCCCTTGACCTCCCGTCCGTCATCCGGGCGGGTATGCGCGACCTCAGATCAAGGACCCAAGCCACATGCCCACTTTCGAAACCGTGCTGCTGGACGTCGAAGACGGCGTCGCGACGATGACGCTGAACCGGCCGGATCGGCTGAATGCGTTCAACGGCCAGATGATGCAGGACATGATCGCCGCGTTCGACGCGACCGACGCCGACGACAACGTCCGCGCGGTGATCGTCACCGGGGCGGGGCGCGGGTTCTGCGCCGGGGCCGACCTGGCCGGCGGCGGGGACACGTTCAACGTCGACGCCCGCGCGCCTGCCGACCGAGCGGCGCGAGGCGCGGTAGGCGGCGTCGCCCGCGACGGCGGTGGCCTGCTCACCCTGCGCATCTACGACAGCCTGAAGCCGGTGATCAGCGCCTGCAACGGCCCGGCGGTCGGCATCGGCGTGACCATGCAGTGCGCCATGGACATCCGCCTGGCTTCGACCCAGGCCCGCTATGGCTTCGTCTTCGCCCGTCGGGGCCTCAATCCGGAAGCGGCCTCGTCGTGGTTCCTGCCGAAGCTGGTGGGCGTCCAGACGGCGCTCGAGTGGTGCTACACCGGCCGGATCTTCCCGGCGCAGGAGGCTCTGGACAAGGGCTTCGTGCGCTCGATCCACGAGCCTGACGACCTGCTGCCAGCGGCCCGCGCACTCGCCCGCGAGATCGCCGACAACACGGCCCCGGTCTCGGTGGCCATCACCCGCCAACTGATCTGGCGCATGGCCGGCGCCGCTCACCCGATGGAGGCCCACCAGGCCGACAGCCGCGGCATCCAGGCTCGCGGCAAGTCCGGCGATGCGCGCGAGGGGGTCACCTCGTTCCTGGAAAAGCGGGCCCCGAACTACCCCGACAAGGTCTCCAGCGACCTGCCGGATATCTGGGATCACTGGACGGCGCCGACTTTCAGCTGATCAGCCATACTGAATAGCGGCACGGCGGCGCCCCTTGTGGGCGCCGTTTCGTTTGTGGGCGACCGCGACTGTTGCACTGCACACACTCGTCCAAGGTAGACTCAGGACAGCCATTTGTTTGCGCATGCGCATCTTCTGTTCTCGCGACAGGAGAGTGTTGCGTTGCTCTATTCCCCGTTGTCTGATCGTATCGTTCCAGATAATGACGGCCCCACGAACTAGTGATTCCCGCTGCGTCAGCCTCGACGCGAAGCTTTCGGAAACCAGAGAACATGGACGAGAAGTCGGAAGTGATCGAGATGACGGCGGACATTGTTTCCGCCTATGTGGGCAACAACACTGTGGCCGCCGCGGATCTGCCGAGCCTGATCCAGAGCGTCCATCGGGCTCTCGCAGGCGTTTCCTCCGGCGCGGAGGCAGTGGAGGCCGCGCCCAAGGAGCCGGCGGTGCCGGTTCGCCGCTCCATCACCCCCGACCACCTGGTCTGCCTGGAGGACGGGCGCAAGTTCAAGTCGCTGAAGCGGCACCTGCGCACCAAGTACAACATGAGCCCGGAGGAATACCGCGCCAAGTGGGGCCTGCCGAAGGACTATCCGATGGTCGCGCCCAACTACGCGAAGGCGCGCTCGGACCTGGCCAAGCAGATGGGCCTGGGCCAGGGCGGCCGCCAGGCGCCCAGGAAGAAGCGCTAGACGCGCACGGATCGTCGAATTTGCAGGCGCCCGCCGGTTTCCGGCGGGCGTCTTGCGTTTTGGGGATTCCCCACCTCCGCGGATCAGGCGACAACGTCATTCGTCATGAATCCAAGCCGTTACCCCAGACTCATCAGATGACGCAGATCGGCAAGCCTGAAGCCGCGATCCGCGCGCACGAGGAGCTGTTCGGCTATTGGGCCTCGCTGCGTGGCGAGGGCCCAACGCCCGCCCGCAAACATCTGGACCCGCGAAACATCACCCGGCTGCTGCCCACCGTCAGCCTCACCGAGGTGCTGCCTGGTGATGCGATGGACTTCCGAATCCGCCTGGCGGGCACCGCGCTCTACGGCGTCTATGGGCGCGAGATCACGGGAAGGCGCCTGGGCGAGGTCTACAACTCGACCGCCGCCGACTACTGGCGGGAGGAGCTTGGCCGGATTGTGCGCGATCGCCGCCCGGGTGTGGGCGTGCACAGCATGGCCTGGCGCGGCGCGTCGCACCTCTCGCTGGTCTGGATCCGCCTGCCGCTTTCCACCAAGGGCGCCGAGGTCGACGTGATCCTGGGCTACGACGCGGTCATCGGCATGAGTGCGATGGCCAGCGGCATACGGCCCGCCGCCTGAGGGAACGCCGGCGCCTTGGTCGGCGGGTCACGGCGTGGCTCAAGAGCGGCGGCGTCGTCGTGGCCCTCGCGCCCGCGTTGTGCGCCGTCCCGGGGTTCGTGGTGTTCAAGACCTGGCTGGAGGCTACGTCACTGAAGGCGGAGTGGTCGATCGAGGGACCTCCGTGCCCGGTCGTCGCGCGGCCTTCCCCTATGGCGACCCGGCGCCACAAGCCGCCGACGACGTTCGCCTACCACGAAGCCACCTTCACCCGCTCGTTCGGCGGCGCCAGCTGCGGCTCCGTGCCGGAGAGTTCGATCTGGCCCAGCAAGAACTATCGCGTCTGTCGATTCAACAACCCGGGCGCGGTGGTGGTTCGCGCGGGCGGCCGGGCGACGGTGTTCGAACCCGGCGTCGGGCGACCCGCGACCGTCACCGTGCGGCGCGGCCAGGCCAGCTGCGTGATCGGCGGCTGGTTCGCCTACTAAGCCACCGCCTGGGCGTCGCGGCGTATGCGGCCGACCATCGAGGCGAGTCCGTTGGAACGCTGAGAGGACAGCGCCCCGGTCAGTCCCAGGGCCTCGAAGGCGGCCTTGGCGTCGAACGACAGGATCTCGGCTGGCGTCCGGCCGGAGTAGAGGCGGAGCAGGATGGCGATCAGGCCGCGCACGATGTGGGCGTCTGAGTCGCCACGGAACGTAAGCGTCCCGTCGGGGCCCGCCTCGGTGACCAGCCAAACCTGGCTCGCGCAGCCGCGGACCTTGTAGGGCTCGGTCTGCTCAGCCGCGCTGAGCGGGGCCAACCCCCTGCCCATCTCGATGACGTAGCGATAGCGCTCCTCCCAGTCGCCCAGGAAGTCGAACTCGTCCTTGAGCTCGGTCAGCGCGTCGTCGATGGCGGCCATGGCGTCCGCGACTTAGGGGGGCGGGAGCCCCTTAGCAACCTCAGCCGATGGGAAGCCGCACCGTGGCGGTGAGCCCGTCGCCCGGCGCCGAGGTCAGCTTCAGGCGTCCGCCCATCCCCCTGGCCGTCAGGTCGGCGATCGGCAGGCCCAGGCCCGCGCCCTCGGCCTTGCGGGTGAGCGCGTTTCCGCCCTGCTCGAAGGGCGTCATGAGGCGCGGGATGTCGTCGGGATCGACGCCGTCGCCGACGTTGCGGATCACAATATCGGCCAGGCCGCCATGGACGTCCACGCCGACCCGGACCGTCTCGCCCTCCGGCGAAAACGCCACGGCGTTGTGCAGCAGGTGGAACAGCAGCGAGCGCAGGCCGCGCGGGTCGGCCATCACCGCCGGCAGCGTCCCGCGGCCGGTGATGCTGACGGTGACATCGCGGGCGGCCAGGTCGGGCTTCAGGGTTGTCAGCGCGTCCTCCAGCGCCAGTTCCACCGGCTCGCTGCGCAGCTCGAATTCCATGGTCCGGCCCTCGAGCCGGGCGATCTCCAGCACTTGATTCACAAGTTTCAGCAGCTTCTGGCCGCTGCCGTGGATGATCGCGGCATATTCCTTGTACTGAGGAGCTCCAAGGGGTCCGTACAGTTCCGCATTGAGAATCTCGGAGAAGCCGAGAATCGAGTTCAGGGGGGTTCGCAGCTCATGGCTGACCATGCGCAGGAACGAGCGCTTCTGCTCATCAGACGCCGCGTCCAGGCGGGCCTGTGCGCGGGCGTTCGCGCCGGTCATGGGGTCGGCCTCGTGAGCCATGGATCGGCGATACGCCCGCAGGGTCAGGACCCGCAAGGTGCGGCATGGCGCTTACGAAAGCGTTTCGGCGCGCGGGCGACGTCCATGCCTCGCGCGCGTCGGGCTTCGTGGGTAGTCTGCGCACGCACCTCGCAATGGGGCTCATCGATTCGCCATGACTGAGGCCCGCCCGACATCGCCGGTGGCGCGCCGCCGCAGCGATACGGCGTCGGCGCTCGCCTGGCATGGCGCCTTCGCCGTGGCCGTGGCCGCAAGCCTGGGGGGGCTGGCTTGGCAGGGCGTGGCGGCGCTAGGCCCGGAGATGCTGGCCCTGGCTTCGGCGGGCGCCGCAGCGATCCTGGGGGCGCTGCTTTCCTTAGCGAGCGGCGGCGCCGGCCGCGCCATCGCAGTGCTGGTCTGGGCCGTGGCGGGCGCGGTGGCCTGCCACCTGACCGGGGGAACGGCCGGACCGCTTGCCGCGTGGTGCCTGCTGCCGGCCGCCGCCGCGACCGTATTCAAGGGCCGCGATCTGCTGGCGCTGGGTGCGGCGGCGGCGCTGGCGGCGGCGGCGGTCACGGCCCTGGACGGCGCCCTGTTCTCCCTGCCGACTGCCAGCGCAGACGCGGCGCCGTGGCTCAGCCTGCTGGCGCTCGCCACCGTCACCGTCGGCTTCGCCGCCGGCCTGATCGGCTTCCAGGGCGCCGTGCGGCGTGACGGCCGCCGCAAGGCCCGCGCCGAAGCGCTGCTCCATATCCTCGACCATCAGCCGCTGCTCTTCGCGACCCTCGACCGCAGCGGTCGCATCCGATCCGCGGCGGGAGCGCCCATGGGCGGCTTCACGCCGACCGAGCTGGAGGGGCGCAGCCTGGGCCATCTGGTCGCCGAGGCGGACCTGGCTGCGCTGGCCGCGGTGCTGCACGCCGCAGGCCGCGACGGCCAGGCCCAGGTCTATGTGGCGACGCCCGACGACGGCTGTCTGGATGTGAGCTTGCGCGCCAGCGACGGCGACCTGCTGGTCGCCTCAGTGCGCGACGCCCGCGACCAACTGCTCCGCGAACGGCGCCTCGAGGCCGCGCGCCTCTCGGCCGAACAGCAGAACGCCGGCAAGTCCCGCTTCCTGGCCAATATGAGCCATGAGCTGCGCACGCCGCTGAACGCGATCATGGGCTTCTCCGACATCATGCGGCAGCGGCTGTTCGGCCCGATCGGCGACCGCTACGCCGAGTACGCTGAGCTGATCCATGAGTCGGGCACTCATCTCCTGGAACTGATCAACGACGTGCTCGACATGTCGAAGATCGAGGCCGAACGATTCGAGTTGTCCATCGAGTGTTTCGATGCCCGCGAGGCCGTGCAGGCGGTGCTGCGGCTGATGCGTGGGCAGGCTGACCGGGCCGGCGTGCACCTGCGCGGCGTGCTGCCGATCGCGCCCCTGATGGCCGAGGCCGATCGCCGGGCGCTGAAGCAGATCGCGCTGAACCTGATCTCGAACGCGCTCAAGTTCACGCCCACTGGCGGCTCCGTGACGGTGACAGTCCAGGCCTCAGGGGATGTCCTGGAGATCGTGGTCGCCGATACCGGCGTCGGCATCGCCCAGGACGACCTGGATCGCCTGGGGCGGCCCTTTGAACAAGCTGGCGACGCCGAGCAGCGCGCCGCGGGGTCAGGTCTGGGCCTGTCGCTGGTTCGTGCGTTTGCGCGGCTGCACAATGGCGAGATGACGGTGGAGAGCTCGGTGGGCGAGGGGACCTCGGTCACCATTCGCCTGCCCGTCCTGACTCCTGTCGTGGTCGCTGCCGAAGCGCCGGCCCGGCGCCAGGGTTAGTCCTGCGCCAAAGAAGGGAGCGCTTAGCGCGCCGCCAGGTGGAGGAAGGCGCGGCCGGCGGCGAAGTCGCCGACCTCGACATAGGCCGTGCGCACCCGGTCGCCGGCGAACAGATATTCGATCGCCACCGCCTCGCGCGGGTCGAGCTCGCTGAGCGCCGCCACCGCCGCTGTGGGGAAGCGGAAGGCCCACGCTTCGGCCGAGCCCTTGGGCAGCAGCTCCGCCTCGGCTGCCCCGCGCGCCTCCGCCAGGAACATCCGCGTTGACGCCCGCGGCGGGAGCTTGGTGGCGAGCGGCTGCCTGGGTCCGCCACTGAGGTAGGGACCGAGGGTGCGCGTGTAGTCGCGGAACACCAGTCGCGCGGCGTAGGGCGAGGCGTTGTCGGCGAAGTCAGCTACGGCCACCAGGGCGCTCGGCCCATCGCGACCCGCCAGCCCGAAGATCATCCGGTTGGAGCCGAAGTCGGCGCTCTGGGCCAGCCGCCAGCGCGGGGTCTTGCCAAGGCCGCGGTCGGCGCTCCACAGGGCCACGTCACCCGGGTAGTTCATCCGCAGGATCCGCTGGTAGCCGGAAAAAGCGGCCCGGACCCGCGCGGCAGGGGCGGCGACGTCGGGGCTGCCGCAGTCCACCGCAGCGGCCCGCCGCTGGGCGGTGGCCTTCAGCGCCTTGAGGTGCAGTGGATCGGTTCCGGCGCGGAGCGCCGCGCCGCGCGCCTGAGCCGCCGCCGCGGCGAGCGCCGCCGACACTTCGGGCGTGAACAGGCTGCAGCGCGAGTCCGCCGCGCTCATCACCGTACGCTCGTAGAACAGGTCCGCCGGCTGCGCGCGGGCGGCGCCCGGCAGGAGCACGAGGGGCAGCGGCATTAGAGCCGCCCCGACCAGACCTATCCATGGAGCCGCCGGCCTCGCGCTTCTGCGCGTGCTGGTCATTCTTCCACCATCGAAACGCGGCCTTTGAGGCCGTCTCAGTCCGCGGTGTAGGCGTAGGAACCTTCAGGTCTCGTTCACGCGGGTGGTTAACCGGGCATGGCCGCGCTAACCAACGCCGATGCTGCTTTCCACCGACATCTGGGTTGGCGCCCTGATCCGCCGCGTCGAGATCGGCGGTGGCTTCGCCGTGGTGGCGCGCAAGGGCGACCCGCGCGCCGGGGCGGTGCTGGTCAAGGTGTTGAACCGTCGCGACGGCTCGGCGCGGCTCCTGGCGGAGGCTACCCGCGGCGATGGGGACCGGGTCTGGATGGAGCCTGCTGCGTCGCGAGAGGAGCCCGAGCTGGACCGCTACATCGAGCGCGCCGTGCGCATCGACCCCGACCTCTGGGTGGTGGAGATCGAGGATCGCGAGGGACGCCACTTCCTGGTGGAGCCGGTCGAGAAGAGCTAGTCGGCAGATCCAAGCGTCGCCGTATCATGGCGGTAATACGGCGTGGTCAAGCCGCGGGATTGCCTTACGAATCATGGAGCAGACCTCGAGGGGCGTTCGCGGCGTCCGCCCCTTTCCCGAGACACCCTCGGACGGAGGCGGCCATGGACGGCGAAACGCTCTCGCTCCCCTGGATCCGGATTCGGGGGCGCAGCTTCATGGCGATGGTGCTGACCCCGGCGCCGCCGTTCAGCGACTGGTTCGCTGCGCTCGACCGGCAGCTCGGCGGCGCGCCCGGGTTCTTCGCGGAGCGCCCGGTGGTGGTCGACCTCTCCGCGGTCGCCGAGGCCGTGGGCCCTGACGCCCTGCCGGTCGCCCTGGACGGGCTGGCGACGCGGGGGATGCGGATCGTCGGCGTTGAGGGCATTCCCGCCGGGCGGCTGTCCGGCACGCGCTGGGCCGATCTGGCCACCAACCTGCACGGGCGCGACGTCGCCCTGGAGCCCAGGCCCGGCCGCCCCGCCGGTGAGCCCGCGCCTGCGCCGGCGGCCGCGCCGTCCGCATCGCTGCTGATCGATCAACCCGTCCGCTCCGGCCAATCGATCGTGTTCGAGGAAGGCGACGTCATCGTCGTGGGCTCTGTGGCGTCGGGCGCCGAGGTGATCGCCGGCGGTTCGGTGCACGTCTATGGGCCTCTGCGCGGCCGGGCCATCGCCGGCCTGAAGACGGCCGGCTCGCGCATCTTCTGCCGCAGGCTCGAGGCCGAGATGGTCGGCGTCGACGCTCTCTACCGCACGGCCGAGAACTGGGGCCCGGACCTGCACGGCCGGCCCGTCCAAGTGCGCTGCGACCGCGGCGCGCTGCGCCTCTCGGCCTTCGACTAACACCCGCGGGAAGGAAACCTCATGTCCAACGTCGTCGTCGTCACCTCCGGAAAAGGCGGGGTGGGCAAGACCACATCCTCCGCGTCGCTCGGGGCCTCGCTGGCCAGGGCCGGCAACAAGGTGGTGGTGGTCGACTTCGACGTGGGCCTGCGCAACCTCGACCTGGTGATGGGCGCCGAGCGGCGGGTGGTCTTTGACCTGGTCAACGTGGTGCAGGGCGACGCCAAGCTCCCGCAGGCGCTGATCCGCGACAAGCGGCTGGAGAACCTGTCGTTGCTGCCTGCGTCCCAGACCCGAGACAAGGACGCGCTCACCGAAGAGGGCGTCGGCAGGGTGATCGAAGAGCTGCGCGAGAGCTTCGACTGGATCATCTGCGACAGCCCGGCCGGCATCGAGAAGGGCGCCATGATGGCCATGCGGTTCGCCGACACGGCAGTCGTGGTGACGAACGCCGAGGTTTCCTCGGTGCGCGACTCCGACCGCATCATCGGCATGCTGGACTCCAAGACCCGGCGCGCCGAGGCCGGCGAACGGATCGACAAGCAGCTGCTCCTGACCCGCTTCGACCCCGCCCGGGCGGCCCGCGGCGAGATGATGAGCGTCGATGACGTTCTGGAGATCCTGGCGATCCCGCTGCTCGGGATCGTGCAGGAAAGCCCGGACGTCCTGACGGCGTCCAACCTCGGCTGCCCGGTGACGCTGCACAATCCGACATCGCCAGCCGCCCGCGCCTATGATGACGCGGCGCGTCGTCTGATGGGCGAGACGATCGCAATCCGTACGCCCCGCGAGCGGAAGACCAGCCTCATGAGCCGCCTGTTCGGCCGGAGGGCGGCATGAGCATCCTCGACTTCTTCGGCCGCGGACGCCGCTCGGCGCCCGTCGCCCGTGATCGCCTCCAGCTGCTGCTCGCCCATGAACGCGGCCTGGCCGGGGGAGCCGACCTGGCGGCGGTCCTGAAGCAGGAGATCCTCGAGGTCATCGCGCGCCACATCCCCATCGACCGTGACCGCGTGGTCGTGAAGCTGGACCGCGGCGACCAGGTCTCGACGCTGGAAATCGACATCGAAATGCCGGACGCCACGCTCGCAGGCGGACACGCGAAAGCCGCGCCGCGCGCGAGGTCTTCTGGAACCGGGACGGCGCCGGCGCCTTCCAACGGCGATGCTCCGCGACCTGCCCGTGCCGCTCGATCTCGCGCCGATGGAGGCCAAGCTCGTCGATGAGCTTCCGTCGGAGGCCGGCTGGCGGTTCGAGCCGAAGTGGGACGGCTTCCGCTGTCTGGCCTATCGATCAGGCGGCGAGGTGCTGCTGAAGGCCAGGTCCGGCAAGTCGCTGAACCGCTTCTTCCCCGATGTGGCCGCCGCCCTGCTGGCGTTGCCGGTGGACCGGTTCGTCGTGGATGGGGAGCTGACCATCGCGGTGGACGGCGGACTCTCTTTCGAGGCCCTGCAGATGCGGCTCCATCCAGCGGCCAGCCGCGTGGCGAAGCTGGCGGCCGAACAGCCGGCCGCGCTGGTCCTGTTCGACTGCCTGATGGACGCGGACGGCGACGCGCTGGCCGACGCGCCGCTGCGCATGCGGCGCAGGGCGCTGGAGGCGGTGGTGAAGCGGTTCGGCAGGACGGCGACGGTGCGGCTGTCGCCCGGGACCGAAGATCGCGCCGAGGCCTGCGAATGGTTGGAGGAGGTGGGTCCGGCCCTCGACGGCGTGGTCGCCAAGCGGGCGGATGGGCCGTACCTCGCCGGCGAGCGGGCGATGCTGAAGATCAAGCGCATCCGCACGGCCGACTGCGTCGTGGGCGGCTACCGCTACGAGCGCGATAGCCGGCAGGTCGGTTCGCTGCTGCTCGGGCTCTTCAACGCCGAGGGCAAGCTCGATCACGTCGGCTACACCTCCACCATCACCGACGCCGAGCGGCCCGCGCTGACCCGGCGGCTCGAGGCGCTTGTGGGCGGCTCCGGCTTCACCGGCGATGCGCCTGGCGGTCCCAGCCGGTGGAGCACCGAGCGCACGGGGGAGTGGACGCCGCTGAAGCCCAAGCTGGTGGTGGAGGTCCGGTACGACCATGTCACCGGCGATCGTTTCCGGCACGGGACGAAGCTGGTCCGCTGGCGGCCGGACAAGGCGCCGGAGCAGTGCACATTCGAGCAGATTCGCGCCGTGGCCGCGCCGGCGACGCTCGCCGCCGCAATTGCTAAGGCCGGCGCCGCGCGCTAGGTGCGCGCGCCATGACCACCTCTCCCGCCGCCGAGGCCGCCCGCCGGCGCACCTTCGCGATCATCTCGCACCCGGACGCCGGCAAGACGACGCTGACGGAGAACCTGCTGCTGGCCGGCGGCGCGATCCGGGCGGCCGGAGCGGTGCGGGCGCGCGGGGAGAACCGGCGCACCCGGTCGGACTGGATGAAGATCGAGCGCGAGCGCGGCATCTCCGTCTCGGCCAGCGTGATGACGTTCGACCACGCCGGGCTGATGTTCAACCTGCTGGACACGCCCGGCCACGAGGACTTCTCGGAGGATACCTACCGCACCCTGACGGCTGCAGACGCTGCGGTGATGGTGCTGGACGCAGCCAAGGGTATCGAGCCGCAGACCTTGAAGCTGTTCGAAGTCTGCCGGATGCGCGACATCCCGATCATCACCTTCATCAACAAGATGGACCGCGAGGCGCAGGACCCGTTCGAGCTCCTGGACGAGGTAGCCTCGAAGCTGCAGCTGGATCCGGCGCCGCTCTACTGGCCGGCCGGTTCCGGCGGCCGCTTCAAGGGCATGCTGGACCTGCGCCGTCAGCAGTTCCTGCCGTTCATGAAGAAGGGCGGCGGCCCCAAGGAGGACGAGGACGGGCACCCCGCCCCGATCGCCTTCAAGGGCAATGCGGTGGTGAGCTATCTGGAGCCCGACGAGCAGGAGGAGCTGAGCGAGAACGCAGAGCTGGCGCTGGGCGGGCTGAAGGCCTTCGACCCGCAATCGTTCCTGGAAGGCCACATGACCCCGGTGTTCTTCGGCTCGGCGCTGCGCCACTTCGGCGTCGACCAGTTGCTGGAGGGCCTGGGGGCCTACGCCCCGCCGCCGAAGACGGTGGCCGCGCGGAAGGGCGGCGAGGACATGCACGTGGCGCCCGGCGACCGCGAGGTGACCGGCTTCGTGTTCAAGGTCCAGGCCAACATGGACCCCAACCACCGCGACCGGATCGCCTTCCTCAAGCTGTGCTCGGGCAGGTTCGTCCGCGGCATGAAGCTGAAGGTGCAGAACACCGGCAAGCAGCTCAGCGTGAATGCGCCGATGATGTTCTTCGCCTCGGACCGGGAACTGGCCGAGGACGCCTATGCCGGCGACGTCATCGGCATCCCCAACCACGGGGTGCTGCGGGTGGGCGACAGTCTGTCGGAGAGCGGGACGTTGCGGTTCGCCGGCCTGCCCAACTTCGCGCCGGAGATCCTGCAGCGGGTGCGGGTGAAGGATCCGCTCAAGGCCAAGCACTTGAAGAAGGCGCTGGAGAGCCTGGCCGAGGAGGGCGTGACGCAGCTGTTTCGCCCCGACCTCGGAGCGGATTTCATCGTCGGCGCGGTGGGCCAACTGCAGTTCGAGGTGATGGCCGATCGCCTGCGGGAGGAATACCAGCTGGACGTCATCTTCGAGCCCAGCCCGTTCGGCGAGGCGCGGTGGCTGGTGGGCGAAAAGGCCGACCTGGAGGACTTCGTGAGCAAGCATCGCTCGGCGATGGGGACCGACATCGACGAGCAGCCGGTGTTCCTGGCCAAGAGCGCCTGGGACGTGGGCTACGCGGTCGATCGCTATCCGAAGATCCGCTTCGAACGCTCCAAGGAACGGGCGTAGGGCCGCGTGGGCGGCGCCTTCCTCTATGGCGCCCCCGCGCCCGGTCTCGTGGACGTCCCGCCGGGCGCGGTGCAGGTCTCGCCGCTGATCCCAGGGTCGCAGGATCTGGCCGCCATCGACGTCAGCATGGATGAGGGCGTGGTCCTGGCGCCGGCCGGGACCCTGGAGCGCGACCATGTGCTCGCCCAGGCGCTGCGGGTGCTGAGGCCAGGCGGATCGCTCATGGCCTTCGCGCCGAAGGACAAGGGTGGCGGGCGGCTGAAGAAGTCGCTCGAAGGGTTCGGGTGCGAGGTCAGCGAGACGGCGCGGCGGCACCACAGGTTCTGCCGCGTGGTCCGGCCGGCGACGCTGATCGGAATCGCGGCGGCGATCGCGTCGGGCGCCCCGCGCGTCGTGCCGGCGCTGGGCGTGTGGTCGCAGCCGGGGGTGTTCAGCTGGGACCGCGTCGACCCGGGGAGCGCGCGGCTGAAGGAGCTTTTGCCGCCCTTGGCCGGCCGGGGTGCAGACCTCGGGTGCGGGGTCGGAATCCTGGCCCATGCGGTGCTGGCGTCCGCGCAGGTGACGTCGCTCACCTGCGTCGACGTCGATCGGCGCGCCGCCGACTGCGCGCGCCGCAACCTCGATGATCCGCGCGCCGAGGTGGTGTGGGCGGACGTTCGCCGGGTGGCGCTCAGCGACCTCGACTTCGTGGTGATGAACCCGCCGTTCCACGACGGCGGCGCCGAGGATCGCGCCCTGGGCGTGGCCTTCGTGGGGGCGGCGGCGGGGAGGCTGCGCAAGGGCGGCGTCTGCTGGCTGGTGGCCAACCGGCACCTGCCCTACGAGGCGCCGCTGGCCGCGGGCTTCGCGAGCGCCGAGGTGCGCGCCGACGCCGGCGGCTACAAGGTAATCGAGGCGCGCAAGTGAAGGGGCCTGCAAAACCGCCCATGGCCCGCCTCGACCGGCTGCTGGCCAACCTGGGCTATGGCTCGCGCCGGGAGGTGGCCGATCTGGTGCGGCATCGCCAGGTGGTGCTGGATGGCGCCGAGCTGCGCGACGCCGGCGCGCGCATCGCCGTCACGGCTGACCTGCCGTCACGGATGACGGTGGTGGGCCAGCCGATGGATCCGCCGGCGCCGCTCACGGTGCTGATGCACAAGCCCTTGGGCGTAGTCTGCTCGCACCGGGAGGAGGGCCGTAGCGTCTACGAGCTATTGCCCAGGCGCTGGCGCGCGCGGATGCCGGCGCTCTCGACCATAGGGCGGTTGGACAAGGACACCTCGGGCCTGCTGCTGATCACCGACGACGGGCCGTTCCTGCACCGGGTGATCTCGCCCAAGGCCAAGGTGGCCAAGAGCTACGTCGCCACCCTGGACCGGCCGCTGGAGGGCTCGGAGGCTGAGGTGTTCGCTGCCGGGACGCTGGTGCTGGAAGGCGAGCGGGACGCGCTGGCGCCAGCCGTTCTGGAGCCGATGGGCCCCACCAGAGCCCGGCTGATCATCACGGAGGGTCGCTACCACCAGGTCCGCCGGATGTTCGCTGCGGTGGGAAACCATGTGACCGCCTTGCACCGCGAGCGCATCGGCGGTCTGGACCTGCCCGGCGAGATGGAGCCCGGGGCTTGGCGAGCGCTGACGGTAGAGGAACAGGCGGCGGTCTTCGCCTGAAGCTCCGGCGTACCATCGCCCAGGTCGCTAGCCACCAGCAGGCCGCAAGTGGAGAGGGAAACCAGTGTCTGCAAGCAAGAAGCGTGCCAGAAATTAACTCATGTCTCCGGATAACATCTTGTTTTACTGGAGAATATTTTTTACCGAATTAACCATACTTAGCGAATTAAGGACTTGTTAAGAGGCTCGGCTCCGGCTTTGCTGAGGTTCGAGAAAGCTCGTGGGGCGCGTTCCAAGGTGGGACGCGGGAAGCGGGCTCGGAGCCGTTCATGTTCGAACTGGGCCGCGAGCTGAAGCGCTTCTTCGCTTCCGAGAAGGCGAAGGCGCCGACCGATGGCCTGACGGGCGGTGACTCCTCTCTGCTGGAGCTGCTTGACTGCCGCTTGCTCGCCCAGGAGGCCAAGGCCTGCGACGTGGCCGCTGGCCGCATCAGCGCCAAGGACAAGCCGCGGCGCCGTCTCGAGGCGGCGATCGTCTGGCGCGAGGTCGCGCGTCGCACCGGTGACCCGGTGGCCCTGCGCAAGGCCGCAGCGTCCGCCGAGACGGCCGCCGCCGGCTTCGAGGCCGTCCGCCGCACCGACGGCTGGGCTCGCGCCCGCTGCGAACAGGCTTTCTGCGCGCTGCTGGGCGCCGAGATCTTCGGCGATCCTGGCCTGAACGCGGCCGCCGAGGTGGCCTTCCGAGAGGCCCGGGGGGTGGTGAAGGGCGGCCTGGCCGCGCCCCTGGCCGACGTCGGCCTGACTGCCATCGAAGGTCGGCGCGTGATGGACAAGGCCGACGCCGCTGAGGCATGGGCCCTGGTCGCCCGCTTCAGCCAGCCGATCGCTGCGCTCGACCTGATTGCCAAGCGGGTGACCGCGGCCCGCGCGCTTGCCGCCGAGGCCCGGCTCATCCGCGCGGACCTGATGGCCGGGTTCGGCGCCCGGCTGAAGGACGGCGACCTGATCGACGCCGCCGCCGCGGAGGCCGCCGCCGCCGGCGAGCGCCTGGACAACGCCTACGAGCCGCTGACCTGGGTCCGCGCCAAGATCATGCACGGCCAGTCCCTGGCCCTGAAGGGTGAGGCCGTGGGCGACGTCGACGCGCTGGCCGCTGGCGCAGGCGCGCTGGCTATGGCGCTGGACAACCTCAATCGCGAGCACAGCCCGCTCGATTGGGCCCGCACACAGGTGGCGCTGGCCCAGGCGTTGCAGGCGCTCGGCGAAGCCTCCGCCGATCCGCGCGCGTTCGAGCACGCCGTCAGCTGCTATCAGCGCGCCGATCTGGTGCTGCGCGACGCGCCAACCCTGGCGCTGCGCGGCCAGGCGGCGGGCGCGCGCGCCGTGTGTCTGGCCCGTTCGGCCGAACTCACCGGTGATGGCGCCGTGCTGGACGCCGCCGAGGCGGCCATGAAACTCGAACTCGCCAAGCTCTCGCCGCGCCGCGACCCGGTTGGCTGGGCGCTGGCGCAACTGCATCTGGCCCGGCTCTACGAGGCCCGCATCGGCATGACCGGCGCCGATCACGGGGACCGCGCCGCCGCCCTGATGGCGTTGGACGCCGCGACGGACGTCTTCGCCGACCACGGGCTGCGCTCACTGACGGTGCTGGCCACCGACGCGACCGCGCGCCTCAGCGCCCCCGCCACCACTTGAGGCCGGTGCGTTCGAGGGCTTCGAGGAGGGCGTGCAGAGCCACGCCCATCGCGCCCAGCACCACCAGGGCGGCGATCATGCGGGCGGTCTGCAGCTTGTTGGAGGAGTCCAGGATCTGCCAGGCGAGGCCGCGCACGCCGCCGCTGCCCGCGCTGAACTCCGCCACCACCGCGCCGATCAGCGCCAGGCCCGCGCCCACCTTGTGGCCTTCCAGAAGGAAGGGCACGGCTGAGGGTAGCCGCAGGCGCAGAACCTTCTGCCAGCGGCTCGCGCCATAGAGGCTGAAGAGGCGCTCCAGGTCCGGATCGGCGGATCGCAGGCCCGACACCGCGCCGGAGAAGATCGGGAAGAAGGCCACCAGCACGGCCAGCGTCACCAGCGCCCGCTGCGGATGGTCGAGGCCGGCCCAGATCAGCACCAGCGGCGCGATCGCGATCACCGGCGTCACCTGCACCACCGAGGCCAGAGGCCGGATCGCGCGGTCCAGCAGCGGGCTGAGGGCGGTGATCAGCGCCAGGGCCTGGGCGATCAGGCTGGCCAGCACCAGGGCGATCACCGCGGTCGAGACCGTGCGCCAGCCGGCCGCGATGAGGACCGCGAGGTTCTCCTTGAGGGAAATGGCCACCGCGGACGGCGGCGGCAGGAAGTAAGAAGGGACGTCGAGGGCGCGGCAGGCGACCTCCCAGACGAGCAGCAGGAGCGCCGTCAGCAGCAGGGGCGCGACGAGGCGGCTCATGCGGCGACGCCTTCCGCCAGCGCGGCGGAAACCTGCTCGACGGCAGCGCGGAAGCCCGGCTCGGTGCGGAAGTGGGGTGGGCGCGGCATCGCGCCGGAGGTGGCGAAGTCGCCGACGATCCGGCCGGGGCCTTTGCTGAGCACCACGACCCGCGATGCCATGTAGACCGCCTCCTCGACGTTGTGGGTGACGAAGACGATGGCTGGGCGGGTGGCGGCCCACAGGTCCAGCACGTCGTCGGCCAGCGCCCGGCGGGTAATCTCGTCGAGGGCGGCGAAGGGCTCGTCCAGCAGCAGCAGCTTTGGGTCGGTGACGAGGGCGCGGGCCAGCGATACCCGCATGGCCATGCCGCCGGACAGCGTCACCGGCCGGGCGGCCTCGGCGCCGGCCAGGCCCACGCGGCCCAACGCGGCGTCGGCGCGGCGGCGCGCCTCGGCGGCGTCGACGCCCGCGAGCTCCAGCGGCAGCGCGACATTGGCGCGGGCCGCGAGCCAGGGGGCCAGCGTCGGCGCCTGAAACACCACCGCCGTCTCGCCGCGGCCGGGGGCGCGGGTGACCACGCCGCGCGAGGGCGCTTCGAGGCCGGCGAGCAGGCGCAGCGCCGTGGACTTGCCGCAGCCTGAGGGGCCGACGAGCGCCAGCGTTTCGCCCGGCGCGATGCTGAGCGACACCGGGCCGAGCGCGCGGCCGCGGGCGTAGTCGACCTCGACGTCGGTGAGGGTGGCGACGGTCACCTCTTGCCTCCCACGCGAGGCGGGGAGGTCGATTCCCGCGCACCCATCACTTCGGCGCGAACTGCAGGGTGTAGGCCCGCTTCGGGTCCAGGGTCTTGGGATAGAGGCCCTGGGCGACGCCGGCGTCGAAGAAGGCCTTCCAGTCGGCTTCGGTCATGGCGCCCAGCGGCTGGCCCTTGTCGCCTTCGACGATCCGGTAGGACTTCAGCTTGGCGCGGGCCTGGTCGAGGACGTCCTGGGTCATCTCGGGATTGTCCTTGCGGATCAGGGCGTCGGCCGCGGTCGCATCGCCGTTCAGGTAGTCATGCCAGCCCTTGGCGGAGGCCTCGACAAAAGCCTGCACGGCGGCGGGGTTTTTGGCGATCAGGCTGTCGGTGGCCAGCGCCAGCGTGGCGTAGCCGGCCATGCCTTCGTCGGCCATCAGGAAGACCTTGGGCTTCATCCCGGTCTCCTTCTCGATCGTGTAGGGCTCGCTGGTGACATAGCCCTGCTGGGCGGAGCGTTTGTCGGCCAGGAAGGGCGCGGAGCTGAAGGCGTACTTGCGCACCTGGTCATCGGTGAAACCGTACTTGGCCTTCATCCAGACCCAGACGGTGGAGACCGAGGCGTCGGAGAGGAGGATCGGGTGGCCCTTGAGGTCGGCGACGGTCTCGATACCGGCGTCCGGATGGGCGATGAGCACCTGCGGGTTCTTCTGCATGAAGGCGGCCACCGCTTTCACCGGGGCGCCCTCCTGGGCCAGATTGGCGACGATGTAGGCGTTGGAGCCGACGCCCATGTCGACGGCGCCGGCGGCCATCAGCTGCGGCACGTTCACGCCGGGGCCGCCCTGGATGATCTTCACGTCCAGGCCGCGCCGGGCGTACTCGCCTGAGGCCTGCGCCTGGTAGAAGCCGCCGAGTTCGGCCTGCGCCTTCCAGTCGGTGGCGAAGCGGATAACGGTGGGCGCGCCGGCCGGCCTGGGGGTCTCGGTCTTCGGCGAACAGGCGGCCAGCACGACGGCCGTGGCCAGCACGAGGTTACGCAACAGCTTCATGGGGACCCCTCGACATGAGCGGTCGAGGGTAGGGCGCAGCGGCGGCGGTTCCAAGGGGCAACCCCGCATAGCAAGAGGGCGGCGCTCCGGTTGCCCGGGGCTCCGCCCTCTATACAGATCCGTTGGGGGACCTGCGCCTCTAGGCCAACGGCCAGTTTCGTCTCGGGTCGCCCCGTTTCGTCCGTGGCCGCGATGCCAAACCTGCCGGTTTCAAGTCCCGGGTCGCCCCGGTGTTGAACGCCTTGGGCCGGACACTCCGCTCGCTTGCTTGGGGTCGGCTGTCGCCAGCTTCTCCGTCCGCCGCGCCGCAGTTCCTGTCGGCAAGAGGACGGTGCGCCCGAAGCTTTTGTGACGCAAGCGAGCCCGCGGGGCCGGCTGTGTCGCGAGTGTCGAAATGCGGTGATCAACGGGTGGATAACTGACGCCGGCGCGTCGCATTCCCATTGTGAATCAGCGGGAAAACTTGGTCCACAGGAAACGGAGGCGGAGCCTCAGCGACCGGATTCCAGGGCCTCGCGGCGCTCTTCCAGAGCCATCCATTCCGTTTCTGCCGCGGCGAGTTGGGAGCGGGCGGCTTCCAGGGCGCGGCTGTAGCGTTCGAACCCCGCCGGGTCGCGGCGGTAGAGGTCCGGATCGGCCATGGCGGTCTCGAGGGCGGCGATCTTGCCGGGCATGTCGTGGACCAGGGCCTCGAGCTCGGCCAGCCGGCGCTGGTCCTTGAACGACAGCTTGGCGGCAGCCTTCGCTGGCGGCGGCGGGGACGTCGGCTTCGCCGCGCCGCCGCGGGCCGGCTCGCGCGCGACGCGGCCGCCGAAGAAGCCGGGGTTCTGGCTCAGGAAGTCCTGCCACCCGCCCGGCGTCTCCACCGCCCGTCCTGTCCCATCCAGGCCGATGGTGGAGGTGGCGAGGCGGTCGATGAAGTCGCGGTCGTGGCTGACCAGGATCAGCGTGCCGTCGTAGTCGGCCAGGAGATCCTCCAGCAGGTCCAGGGTGTCCATGTCGAGGTCGTTGGTGGGCTCGTCCAGCACCATGACGTTGGCGGGGTGCGCGAGCGCGCGGGCCAGCAGCAGGCGGTTGCGCTCGCCGCCCGACAGGCTCTTCACCGGCTGGCGCAGCTGCGCCTCGGTGAACAGGAAGTCCTTGGCGTAGGAGATCACGTGCCGCGGCTGGCCGCGCACCAGCACGTGGTCGCCGCCCAGGGGGAGCAGGACGTCGCGCAGCGTCATGTCGGCCTGGAGCGTGGCGCGCGCCTGGTCGATGTAATTCACTTCCAGGTTGGTCCCCAGCTTGATCTCGCCGCTGTCGGCGGGGATCTCGCCCAGCAGCACCTTCACCAGGGTGGTCTTCCCAGCCCCGTTCGGCCCGACCACCGCGACCCGGTCGCCGCGCAGGATGCGGGTGGAAAAGCCCTTGAGCAGGACCTTGTCGCCGAACGCCTTGGAGACGCCCTTGGCCTCGACGACGCGCTTGCCGGACACGCCGGAGCTGGCGATGCCCATGTTCAGTTCGGCGCGGGTGTCCTTCAGCCGGTCGACCTTGTCTTGGCGCAGGCTGTCGAGCCGGCGGCGACGGCCTTCGTTGCGGGCGCGGCGGCCGGTGACGCCGCGGGCCATCCAGTGCTGTTCCCGCTCGATGTAGCGGTCCAGGCGGCGCGCTTCCTCGGCTTCGGCGGCGGTGATCTTCTCGGCCCACTCGTCGAAGGCGGCAAAACCGTCGTCCAGGCGCTTCACTTGGCGGTACTCCAGCCAGAAGCAGCGCTTGGTCACCCTCTCCAGGAAAGCCCGGTCGTGGCTGACGATCAGGGCGGCGGACTTGGAGGCCGCGAGCTCTGCCTCGAGGGTCTCGATGGCCAGGATATCCAGGTGGTTGGTGGGCTCGTCCAGCAGGATGACGTCCGGCTCCTCCGCGAACGCGCGGGCCAGCGCCGTGCGCCGGATCTCGCCGCCAGAGAGGCCGGTCGCGGCCTTGGCCGGGTCCAGACCGAAGTCGGTGAGGGCGGCCTCGCCGCGGTGCGCGGGCGCGCCGCCGGCGGTCACGTGATCCAGCAGCGTGGCGCCAGTGATCTCTGGCTCCTGCGGGACGAAGGCGATGGTGGTTCCCGCGGTGACGTTGCGCTCGCCGCCGTCCGGCTCGATCTGGCCCGCCAGTATGCGCAGCAGCGTCGACTTGCCGGCCCCGTTGCGTCCCACCAGGCAGGCGCGGACGCGCGCGTCGATGGCCAGGTCGACGCCGTCGAACAGCATCAGGGGACCGTCCGCCAGCCGGACGTCCTTAAGGGCGAGGATCGGCGCTCTCATGGGGGCGCTGACATAGAGGTTGCGGGCCGCGAAGCAAGTTCGCGCTTCTGTCGCGCCGCCTGCGGGCCTACACCCCGGCGATGTCCGGCGAACCTTTCTGGCGGCGCAAGACGCTCGAGCAGATGACCACCAAGGAGTGGGAGAGCCTGTGCGACGGCTGCGGGCTCTGCTGCCTGGTGCGGTTCGAGGACGAGGCCACCGGCCAGGTGTTCCCGACCCGGGTGCACTGCAAGCTGTTCGATCCCGACGCCTGCCGCTGTTCGAACTATGCCGCCCGCCACCGGCATGTGCCCGACTGCATCAAGCTGACGCCGCACAACATCGAGGCGCTGGAGTGGATGCCCAAGAGCTGCGCCTACCGCCGCCTGCACGAGGGCCGCGAGCTGGCCGACTGGCATCCGCTGATCACGGGCGACCCGGAGAGCACGCACCGCGCCGGCATCTCCGTCCGCGGTCAGACGATCAGCGAAGAGGTGCTGGCCGACCCGGAGGACGCGCTGGACTTCGCGGCCTGGGACCTGATCGTGGAGCGGGGGGAGGACTAAGCCGGCGCTGGCCCGAACCGGTTGGAATTCGGGTCGCTGCGGACAAGGGCCAGTGAGAAGAGAAAGCCGAAGTAGACGGCGAACGCGGCCAGGATCGCAACGTCCGCTACATACTCATTGAGGCCGAGGGCTTGGATCCAGGACGGCTCTGCCAGCGCCAAGAGAGCCGTGGTCGCGGCCAAAGGCGCAAGCTGCCACCAGCCTGATCGCCCCAGGTCGTGCAACCGCCGCGCTGAAAGCGTGAACGTGAGCCAGAGCAGCAGAAATTCAGCGACGATCGATGTGGCCCCAATGAAGGGAAATACCAACGGAATGGCATACGCTACGGCCTGCGCGAGCAGGTGGAGCGCCCAGCCGCCCGCTAGCACGAGTATCATCGTCACGGCGTAACGCGTCCGCGCTACCCGTCCCGTGAACCATATTTGTCGCTTCAACGGTTCCATGACGCCCCAAAGAACAAAATCAGAACCTGGGGAGCGTGGCAACCCTGTTGCCTAATGATCACACACCGCCTTGCGTGACGGGACCCGCGAGCCAATCTAGTACTCACACCTTCGGCATGGTCATTCAGGGATTCTAACGAGCTTGGCGCGCGACCCCTATCAGGAGCTGGGCGTCCTTCGGACCGCCAGCGCGGGCGAGATCCGCAAGGCGTTCCACAAGCTCGCCAAGGAGAATCATCCCGACACCAACCCCGGCAACAAGGCCGCCGAGGAGCGGTTCAAGAAGGTGAGCGCCGCCTTCGACATCATCGGCGACGTCGAGAAGCGCAAGAAGTTCGACGCCGGCGAGATCGACGCCGACGGGCGCGAGACCTTCGGTGGCGGTTTCGGCGGGGCGCGTGGGCCGTGGGGTGCGCAGCCCGGCGGCGGCTTCGGCCAGGGCGGCCCGGGTGGCCGAGGCGGGTTCCGCACCGAGACCTTCGAGGGCGCCGACCTTGGCGACATCCTGGGCGAGATGTTCGGCGGCCGCGCCGGCGGCGCGCGGCCCGGCGGCGCGGGTGGTGGGTTCGGCGGGTTCTCGCAGCGGGGCGCGGACGTCCGCGCCAAGCTCGACATCGACCTGGTCGACGCCATCCGCGGCGGCAAGCAGCGGATCGCCTTCTCCGACGGCCGCACCATCGACGTGACCATTCCCAAGGGCGCGCAGGAGGGCCAGACCCTGCGGCTGAAGGGCCAGGGCTCGCCCGGCCGGGCGGGGGCCGGCGACGCCTTCATCGAGATCGGCATCAGCCCGCACCCGCTGTACCGGCGCGAGGACGACGGCCTGGTGATGGACCTGCCGATCACCCTCTATGACGCGGTGCTGGGCGGAAAGGTCGAGGCGCCGACGCCGGACGGCCCGGTGACGCTGACCGTACCCAAGGGGACCAACACCGGCGCGCGCCTGCGGCTCAAGGGCCGGGGCATGCCCGACGCCAAAGGCCACCGCGGCGACTTCTACGCCCGCCTGGTGGTAACGCTGCCGGACCCGCCGGACGCCACGCTGGAAACCTTCGCCGCGGAGATGAAGGCGAAGCGACCGTACACGCCGAAACGGCGGTAGAGAGGTCGATCAGAGCCAGATCCGAAGGCTTGCCGCCGAAGGAGCGACGAACCTCTGCTGGCGGCTCGGCAGCGCCGAGCCAGCGGGATGGGACGTCGCCGACCTGGGCCCACGCGATCGACGGCCGGAAGCGGTCTTTGCCTGGCTCGCTCGACGGAACGAAGCCGTTGGCAGACCCAATCCGGGCGGAAGGCGTCTGCGATGATCTCGACGATCTTCAGCGCCCCCGCCAAGTCCTGCCACCCAAGGCGCGCGCGTCGTCTTTTGCGCGACGCTGACGCACTGTGTACGGGCCAACGGCTAGGCTTCAGGCTAACGTCCGGTTAGATCAGCGTTCAGCGGGGGTTCAGTACCGCTCGCGTAACTGGGGTCGCATGAGACGCGTTCTCGCCATCGCCGCGCTGATCGCAACCGTCGCCGGCCCGATGGCCGCGGCGGCGCAGGAAGGCCGTCCGGTGCTTGGCGCCGGGCGCGGGGACCAGGCCCAGGCCCGCGAGGGCGCCAAGTCCGGGCGCCAGGTCCCGCTGTCGCGCGTTCTGGACATGCTGCGTGCGCGCTATCCGGGCCGTCACTTGAACACCAGCATGGGTGCGCAGGGCGGCCGGGGCGCCTATTTCGTCCAGTGGCAGATGGCTGACGGGCGGGTGGTCGTGTTTGTCGTCGACGCCGAGAGCGGCCAGGTGATCGGCCGCCAGGGCGGCTGACGTATTGAAATCCGAAGGAGAGGAAACGCCCCGTGCGCATCCTGCTTGTTGAAGACGATCCGGACCTGTCGCGGCAGCTCAAGCTGGCGCTGGCCGACGCCGGCTATGCGGTCGACCACGCCCCCGACGGAGAGGAAGCCCAGTTCCTGGGCGAGACGGAACCCTATGACGCGGTGATTCTGGACCTGGGGCTGCCCAAGGTTGACGGGGTCTCCGTGCTGGAGCGCTGGCGGCGCGAGAACATGGCCACGCCGGTCCTGATCCTTACCGCCCGAGGGGCCTGGAGCGAGAAGGTGGCCGGGTTCGACGCCGGGGCCGACGACTACCTGACCAAGCCGTTCCACACCGAGGAACTGCTGGCCCGCCTACGCGCCCTGTTGCGCCGCACCGCCGGGCACGCCTCGCCCAGCCTCAGTTGCGGCGGACTGCGCCTGGATCCGCGCGCTGCCCGGGCCAGCGTGAACGGCGAACCGCTGCGGCTCACGTCGCTGGAATACCGGCTGCTGCACTACATCATGATGCACCAGGGCCGGGTGATCAGCCGCACAGAGCTGGTGGAACATCTGTACGACCAGGACTTCGATCGCGACTCGAACACCATCGAGGTGTTCATCGGCCGGGTGCGCAAGAAGATCGGCGCCGACCGCATCGAGACGGTGCGCGGCCTGGGCTATCGCCTGGTCTGCCCCGCCGACGAGGTGGACGCCGAAGCCGCCAAGACGTGAGCCGGCCCGCGTGAGTTTCTGGGGGGGCACGCTCCAGCGGCTGCGAACCCCCTCGCTCGCGCGCAGGCTGGTGATCCTGGCCGTCGGCTGGAGCTTCGCGGCCCTGGTGATCTCGGCGTTGGTGCTGGCGCTGCTGTTCCAGCAGGCCGCGCTGCGCCGGTTCGACGCCACCCTGTCCGACCTGATCGACAACCTGATCACAGGCACCACCATCGAGGAGGGGCAGGTGATCGCCCCGGCCCTCACCGACCTACGGGCGCTCAGGGCCTATTCCGGGCGCTACTGGGAGATCGCCGAGCCGGGGCCGGATGGACGGCTCAGGGCCATTGAGGGTCTGACCTCGCGCTCGTTGTTCGACGCCGAGATCCCCACGCCACCGGACCTGGTCCAGCGCCTGCGCGCCAATCCCCGCAAGGCCATCGCCTTCGAGACCGCCGGCCCGCAGGCGGGTGAACGGATCCGCGTGGTGGCCCGCTGGACCCGCTTCTACGGGCGCGAGGCGCCGGTGGTCTACATGGCCGCCGAGGACCGCGGCCCCATCGACCGGGAAGTGCGCAACTTCGTCGCCGCGACGGCCATCGCGTTTTTGTTGCTGGGCGGCGGACTGATCATCGCCGTCGTCGTGCAGGTGCGGGTGGGCCTGCGGCCGCTGTTCGCCCTGCGCCAGGAGGTGGCCGAGGTGCGCCGCGGCAAGGCCGAGCGCCTGGAGGCTGACTACCCGTCCGAACTCAAGCCGCTTTCCGATGAGCTGAACGCGCTCGTGGCCCACAACCAGGAGACCGTAGAGCGCCAGCGCACCCATGTGGGCAATCTGGCGCATGCCCTGAAGACCCCGATCTCGGTGATGATGACCGAATCCAGCCAGCGGCCGGGCCCCTTGGCCGAGGTGGTCACTCGGCAGGCCGACATCATGCGCCAGCAGGTCGACCACCACCTGCGCCGCGCCCGCGCCGCCGCCCGCAGCCAAGGGCAGGGCGAACGCACGTCCGTGCCGGAGGTGCTGGACGAGCTGGCCCGCACCCTGGCGCGGATCTTCCGCGACAAGGGCGTCGCCATCGACTGGGACGCCCCCGAGGACCTCTGGTTCCAGGGCGAGCGGCAGGACTTCATGGAGATCGCCGGCAACGCCATGGAGAACGCCGGCAAGTTCGGCCGCGCCAAGGTGCGGGTACGCGCCGCACCGCTGGGCCCGGAGAGCCTGCGCCTGACCGTGGAGGACGACGGGCCGGGGCTGACCGCCGATCAGCGCGAGGAGGTGGTGCGCCGGGGCGCTCGCCTCGACGAGAACGCGCCGGGCTCGGGGTTGGGGCTGTCGATCATCGACGAGCTGGCGCGCGCCTACCGCGGCGTGTTGCAACTCGGGGACTCCAGCCTGGGCGGCCTGCGCGTCACCGTTGACCTGCCGCGCGCAGAAACCTGAAAAGGCCAACCTTCGGAAAGCCTTAACCGGCAAGAAGGCATGGTCCATGGGCCTGTAGAGTCCTTTGGAGCCGACACGTCCATGGGCGCGCTTTCCGAGCGCAAGATCGAGATTGTTCGGACGCTGGTGGAAACCGCGCCGGACAAGGTCGTGGGCAATCTTCAACAGGCCCTGGCCAAGACCTCCGACGACAGCGTCCTGGGCGGTGTGCGCCGGCTGGTGGAACTCGAGTTCCAGGACCGCACCCTCCGCAATACCGTGCTGGGGCCAGTCGCCCCGATGTGCATGGCGAGCAGCGATCCGCGGGTGATGAGCTTCCCGCCGCTTGCCTTCGCCCTGATCTGGCGGGGCCTGCGCCGCATCGAGCCCGACCTGATCGAACTCGCAGCCAATCCACCGGAGGGCGGCGTCGCCCAGGCGATCCTCGCGGTCCAGGACAAGCTCGCGGCCATCGCCGCCAAGGGCCTGCGCGAACGCGAGGTTCCGGAGTTCCGGACGGCGGCCGAGCTCTGCGAGGCCCGCAGGCCCGGTTCGGCGGAGGTGCTGGCCAGCTGCCTCGACATCGCCTCCGTCGTGCGCAAGGCCAACCAACGCCTGGCGGAGTGGGTCACTCATCCCGGCGGCGAGACCTCCGCGGCCTCGCGCCTGGCCTACAAGGACGCCGTCGAAATCGCCGAGGACGCCGGCCCACGCTTCTTCCACATGCTGGCGGCCCAGATGGCCCAGCCGTGGATGGTCCTGCGGGTCATCTCGGCGGTGATGGACAAGCCCACCGAGCGCTACCTGCGAGACTCCGAGCTCTCCAGCTTCGGCGAAGGGGTGCTTGAGGACATCGACAAGGCGCTGGTGGAAATCGGCGGCCTCAACGCCGACGAAGGGCCTGCCGCCGGCCGCGCCGCCGCCAAGCGGGCCGAACTTATCGTCCAGCAGATCCTCGAGCTCGAGACCTGCATGGACCTGCAGCGCGACCAGGGATGGGGCCTGCGGATCGTGAAGCAGCGCGCCAGCCTGGCCAGCGTGGTCGAAGGTCGGCTTAGGGAGGCCGACAAGGCCGCCATCGAGGCCCTGCCCATGCAGCCCGCCCGAAATGCCCGCGTCCGCCGCGCCGCGCCCAAGGTCTCGGCGCCGCCCGAGACACGGCTGGTGGCGCGCGCCATCACTCTGCTGTCCTTCTCCGACGAGCTGCGCACCACGGCCAACTACGGGGGTTTCTCGTCCACCCGCGCCAAGCTGGTGGAGAAGCTGACCGAGCATGTCCACCACTACGTGGAAGAGGTGCTGGACTTGATCCATACCGGGGAGGCGGAGCCGATCGAGAACGCTGCCGCCTTCCTGGAGGTGGCCGCCGAGTTCAGCGAGCTGCTCGCGGGAGACAAGGCCGCCGAACTTGTGCGTCGCCGAGCCCACGCGGCGATCCACCCTGAAGCACACATGGAAGCCCAGGCGTAGGACGCCTTCCCGACGAGTGAACAGCGTGGACGGCTCAGCCGCCGACGGCCCCCTCGCGCGGCGGCGAGGTTTCGGCTACACGCGCGGCTATGTTGCTGTTCTGGTGTGTGGCCGGCGTGCTCGCCGCGGTCGCTGCGGGTCTGATCCTGTTGCGATCCGCCGGAGCTTCGCGAGAGGCCGGCGCGCTCGATCCTGCGCCCGCACTCTACCGCCGCCAGCTGTCGGAGATCGACGACCTGGCGGAACGCGGCCTGATGGGCGAGGCGGAGCGTTCGGCGGCGCATGCCGAGGCCGGGCGCCGGCTGCTGGCGGCCACCGATGCGCCGGTCCAGTCCTGGGGCGCGGATCCCGGCGCGCGGCGGGTGGCGCTGTTGGCCGCCGCGGCGGCCCCCGCGCTTGCCCTTGCGCTCTATCTTTCGCTGGGCTCGCCGGGGACGGCCGACCAGCCGTACGCTGAACGCCTGGCCCGTTGGCAGGGGGCTGACCTCAACACCCTGACCGCGCCGGAGATCGCCGCGGTCCTGCGCCAGGCGGTCGCCAAGCGGCCGGGCGAGGCCGAGGGCTTCCGGCTGCTGGGCCTTGCGGAGAACGCGGCGAACAATCCGATCGCGGCGGTTCGCGCCCTGCGCAGCGCCGCGGCGCTGGCGCCGGAGCGTCCCGAAGTCTGGCTGATGCTGGGTCAGGCCGAGGTCGCGGCGGCCGGCGGCAAGGTCAATGCCGGTGCGCAGGCCGCCTTCGAGCGCCGGCTGGCCCTGGCGCCCGGGGACCCGACCGCACGGTTCTTCCTGGCCGGCGCCAAGGCCGACGCCGGCCGCACGGGCGAGGCCATAGCCGACCTGACGGCGCTGGCCAGCGACCTTCCGGACGGCGAGCCGCGCCAGCAGGTCCGCGCGCAGATCGCCCGGCTCGAGGGCAAGCCGACGCTGGGCGTCGATCCGCAGCAGTTGGCGATGATCGAGGGGATGGTCTCGGGGCTGGCCGCTCGCCTTGCGGCCAATCCGGATGACGCGGAAGGTTGGGTGCGTCTGGTGCGCGCCTATGCTGTGATGGGCGACACCGGCAAGCGGGACGCAGCCTATGCTTCGGCTCGCGCCCGCTACGCCAAGGCGCCCAAGGTGCTTGAACAATTGGATGAGGCCGCGCGCGCGGACGTGAACCGATGAGCTTCCTGCCGAAATCCCGCAAGGCGCGCACGCGCCTGCTGCTGCTGTCGATCATCGCCCCGGTCGTCGCCGTGGCCGTGGGCCTGGCCCTCTTCGGGATGCGGGACTCGATTTCGTTCTTCTACACACCCTCCCAGGCCGCCGCGGCCAAGCCGGAGCCGGGACGGGCTATCCAACTGGGCGGGCTGGTCACCGAGGGTTCGGTGGTCAAACACCCGGACGGGCGCGTGGAGTTCACCGTGCGCGACAACATCTCCGCCGACCGGGTGGTCTTCCAGGGCGACCTGCCGGACCTGTTCCGCGAGGGGCAGGGGATCGTCGCCGAGGGAGCCTACCGCGCCGACGGGGTGTTCGAGGCCAAGCGCGTGCTGGCTAAGCACGACGAGACCTACATGCCCAAGGAAGTCGCCGACGCGCTGAAGGAACAGGGCGAGTGGCGCGGCAAGGGCGCCCCCCCGCCCGCATATGGGCCACCGGCCTACGGCGACAAGACGGGGCGCGGCCCGACGTGATCGCCGAAGCCGGCGCCTTCGCGCTGATCCTGGCGCTGGCGCTCTCGATCGCCCAGGTCGGGCTGTCGCTCGCCGGCCGCGTGCGCCGCTCCGCGCCGCTGGCCGGGGCCGGTGAAGGCGCAGCGCTGGCGGCGTTCGGAGCGGTTGCGCTGGCCTTCGCGGCCCTGATGCACGCCTTTGTGGTCTCGGACTTCTCGGTGGCCAACGTTGCAATGAACTCGCACACCGAGAAGCCGCTGATCTACCGGGTGGCCGGGACCTGGGGCAGCCACGAAGGCTCGATGCTGTTGTGGTGCTTGGCCTTGACCGGGTTCGGCGCAGCTGCGGCGGGCCTGGGCGGCGGCCTGCCACGGGGCCTGCGTGCGCTGACCGTGGCCACCCAGGGCCTCTTGGGAACAGTGTTCCTGGCCTACACGGTGTTCGCCTCCAATCCGCTGGCCCGCGTGCTGACGCCGCCGGTGGAGGGCCGTTCGCTGAACCCACTGTTGCAGGATCCGGCGCTCGCCGTGCACCCCCCGTTCCTCTACGCGGGCTACGTGGGCATGTCGGTGGTGTTCTCGTTCGCGGTCGCGGCGCTGATCGAGGGACGGGTCGACGCCGCCTGGTCCAGGTGGGTCCGGCCCTGGACACTCGCGGCCTGGAGCTGCCTGACCGTCGGCATCACGCTCGGGGCCTTCTGGGCCTACTACGAACTGGGCTGGGGCGGCTGGTGGTTCTGGGATCCGGTGGAGAATGCCAGCTTCATGCCCTGGCTGATCGCCACCGCATTGCTCCACTCGGCGGTTGTCACCGAGAAGCGTGGGGCGTTGGCCGGCTGGACGGTGTTCCTGGCGCTGGCGTCCTTCACGTTCTCCATGCTGGGCGCCTTCCTGGTGCGCTCGGGCGTGCTGACCAGCGTGCATGCCTTCGCGGTGGACCCGACCCGGGGCGTGCTCCTGCTGATCATCCTGGGGGTCACCGCCGGCCTGGGCTTCACGCTGTTCGCATGGCGTGCGCCGAGCTTCGCGAAGGGCGGCCTGTTCGCCCCGATCAGCCGTGAGAGCGCGCTGGTGCTCAACAACATCCTCCTGGCGGCGGCGACGATGACGGTCCTGCTGGGCACCCTCTATCCGCTGATCCGCGAGGCCATGACCGGCGAGGCGATCTCGGTGGGGCCGCCCTATTTCGGGCTGACGTTCACGCCGCTGATGGTGGCTCTGCTAATCCTCGTGCCCGCCGGCCCGCTGCTGGCCTGGAAGCGCGGCGACGCGCGGGGTGTGGTGCAGCGACTGTGGGTGGCGTTGCTGGCCTTTGCGGCGGTGGCCCTGCTGACGGCCCTGCTCGTGGCTCCGCGCAAGGTGCTCGGCGCTGCGGGCGTGGGCCTCGGCGGCTGGTTGGTGGTTGGTGCCCTCACCGAGATCGTTGAGCGCACGCGCGCCTTCCGCGTCCCTGCGGCGGAGAGCTGGCGCAGGCTCACCGGCCTCCCGCGCGGGGCCTGGGGCATGACCCTCGCGCACCTGGGCCTCGGCGTCTTCGTCATGGGTGCGGTGTTCGAGACGGCGTGGAAGGTGGAGGCGGCCGAGGCGCTGCAGGTGGGGGGGGCGCTCGACATAGGCGCCTACCACGTCCGCCTGGACGGCGTGCGCCCTGTCACGGGGCCGAACTACGACGCCGATCGCGCGGAAATCTCGGTTACCAAGGACGGCAGGGCGGTCTGCCGGGTCCATCCCGAGCGACGGCAATTCACCGTGGACGGCCAGACCACCTCGGAAGTCGGCCTGTGCTACCGCGGGGCCAGCCACATCTACGTCGTGCTGGGCGAACGGCGTCCGGGCGTGGGAGCGGCGTGGCTGGTGCGCGCCTACTGGAACCCCTGGGCCAGCCTCATCTTCCTCGGGCCCGCGATCATGGCCCTGGGCGGCGTTGTCTCGCTCAGCGACCGGCGGCTGCGCCTGGCCGTGGGGCGGCGGCGGGAGCGGGCAGCGTGAGGGTCCGGGCCCTCCTGGCGGCCCTTGCCGGCGTACTCTGCGTGGCGGCGGCCTCCGATCCGGCCGAGCGCCTGGCCGACCCCGCCCAGGAGGCCAGGGCGCGGGAAATCTTCCGCGATGTGCGCTGCCTAGTGTGCCAGAACGAGTCCATCGACGACAGCGAGGCCGACCTCGCCCGGGACCTGCGCCTGATCGTCCGCGAGCAGGTGAAGGCCGGCCGAAGCGAAGGAGAGATCAAGGCCTTCCTCACCGAGCGCTACGGCGAGTTCGTGCTGATGACCCCCAGCTTCTCGGCCAGCAATCTCCTGCTCTGGAGCGGCCCCTTCCTCGTGGTGCTGGCGGGGGCTGTGCTGTTGTTCCTGCGCCTGCGGAGCCGAGCGCCTGACGCCGAGCTCACGCCCCTGGAAGCCGAACGCTTGCGCGCGCTCAGCCGGGACGAAGCCAGCTGACACCTTCCTGCCCCAGATTGGACGTGAAGGCATGCCTAGGGTGACCTAAACGTAACTTGAGGGGCGTTGCACTTCGGCGCATCCGCCCTAGTTTGAACGAGCGCGGCGTGTTTCCCGGCCGGCGCAGGGACCTGAAAGACTGATGACGACGAAGAAGACCGGTTACCTCCTGGGCGCCATCGCCGGCGCCGGCGTGATGGCCGCCGCCGTGGCGGGCGCGGGGATGCGGCTGCCCGCAGCCCATGCGGAGCTCGCGCCCGGGCTGATCAAGGCCTCGACCGCGCCCATCTTCGCTCCGCCCCCGGGCGCACCGCTGTCCTTCGCCGACATCTTCGAGCGCGTCTCGCCGGCGGTGGTCTCCATCAACGTGACCAGCCGGGTCGACCCGGCCGCCCTGCGCCAGATCCCGGGCTTCGGGATCATCCCGCGCGGCCCGCAGCTCGGACCCGACGGCGGTGGCGAGGACGAGGGCGGCCGCACCGAGCAGGGCCAGCCGCGGCTGCCGACGCAACGTTCGTCCGGCTCGGGCTTCTTCATCTCCGCCGACGGCTATGTCGTCACCAACAACCACGTCGTGGAGAACGCCGAGAGCATCAAGGTGGTGCTGAAGGACGAGAGCGAACTGGAGGCCGAAGTCGTCGGGCGCGACGAGGCCACGGACCTGGCGGTGCTGAAGGTGAAGGGCCGGCGCGGTCCGTTCCCGTTCGTGAACTTCGAAGGCGCCGGCAAGCCGCGGGTCGGCGACTGGGTGATCACCGTCGGCAACCCCTTCGGCCTGGGCGGCACGGCCACGGCCGGCATCGTCTCTGCGTATGGCCGCGACATCGGCGAGACCTTTGTCGACTACATCCAGATCGACGCGCCCATCAACCGCGGCAACTCCGGGGGTCCGACCTTCGACGTCTACGGGCGCGTGATCGGGGTCAACACCGCGATCTTCTCGCCGTCCGGCGGCTCGGTGGGCATCGGGTTCGCGATCCCCGCGGAGGTCGCGGACGCTACGACCAAGCAGCTGATCAATGGCGGGAAGGTCGAGCGCGGCTACATTGGCGCGACCATCCAGAACTTTACCGCCGAGATGGCGGAGGCCCAGGGCCTGGGCGACCAGAAGGGCGCCATCGTAGCCGACATCTCGGCCGGCGGGCCCTCGCAACGCGCAGGGCTGCAGGTGGGTGACGTGGTCACCTCGGTGAACGGGACCAGCATCAAGAGCTCGTCGGAGCTGACCCGTCAGGTGGCCCGCGTGCGGGCAGGCGAGCTGCTGCGCCTCAGCGTCATCCGCGACGGCAAGCCGCGCGTGGTCGAGATCCGTTCGGGCGTGCGCCCGTCGGAGCGCGAGCTGGCGGCCAACGACAACACCCCCGGCGCCGCGGGCCGCACCCCGCCAGGCGTGGTGGCGCCGGCCAAGGCGCCCGTGCTCGGAATGTCGCGCGGGGCGATCGACGAGCCGACGCGCACCCGGCTGAACCTGCCACCCGAGGTGCGAGGCGCCCTGGTCGAGCAGGTTGATCTCGCCTCCGACGCCGGAACCAAGGGCGTGCGTCGTGGCGACGTGATCACCCGCACCAATGATCGCACCGTGGCCGCTCCGGCCGACGTGGCGGCCGCCGTCGACGCCGCCAAGAAGGCCGGCCGCACCAACGTGGTGGTGTGGGTCTATCGCAACGGCCGCACCGCCTTCCTGCCGCTGAAGGTTTCGGGGTAGGCTTCCGATCCTGAAGAGGGCGGGAAACACATGCGGATCCTGATCGTCGAGGACGACCTTGAGGCGGCCGAGGCGATGGCGCGGGGCCTCAGCGAGGCGGGCCACGATTGCCTCCGCGGCGCTGACGGGGAAGAGGGCCTCGCGGCCGCGCGGGGGGGCGGATTCGACGTGATGGTCGTCGACCGTATGATGCCCAAGATGGATGGCGTCCGGCTGGTGGAGACCCTCCGCCGCGAGGGCGACCGCACACCGGTGCTGTTCCTGTCC
>NZ_CADEGK010000001.1:50824-86544 GCF_902826855.1 uncultured Phenylobacterium sp.
GTCGACGGCCTGCAGGCCGGCGCTGCCGACTACCTGGTCAAGCCCTACGCCTTCGCCGAGCTGATCGCCCGCATCGAGGCCCTGGCGCGGCGGCGCGAGACCGGCTCGGTGCAGACGCTGCTGAAGGTCGGCGAGCTGGAAATGGACCTCATCGCCCGCACGGTCCATCGCGCGGGCAAGGACATCGACCTGCAGCCGCGCGAGTTCCAGCTGCTGGAATTCATGATGCGCCACGCCGGCCAGTCGGTAACCCGGACCATGCTGCTGGAGAAGGTCTGGCACTACCACTTCGATCCGCAGACCAACGTCATCGACGTGCACATCTCGCGCCTGCGCTCGAAGATCGACAAGGGGTTCGACCGCCCGATGCTGCAGACCGTGCGCGGCGCGGGCTACCGGCTCGACGCCTAAGGGGCCGCGGGCATGGCCATGCGCCTGCCGCGCATTCTCCGCACTACGCCGTTCCGGCTGACGTTGTTGTTCCTGGCGCTGTTCGCCAGCGCCGCTTCGGCATTCCTCGCCTACATCTACATCGCCACCGCCGGCGAGGCGACGCGGCGGACGGACCAGGAAATCCGGCGAGAGATGCGCAGCCTGGTGGACGTCTACAGCCGCGCCGGGATCGACGCGGTGAACCAGTCCCTGATCGAGCGGGCGGCCAGCGAGAAGCCGTTCCTCTACCTCCTCCTGACCAAGGACGGGCGGCGCATTTCGGGCTCCATCGAGGAGAGCCCGGTGGAGAACTTCACCGGTCAGCCCAAGGAGGCCACCTTCCAGGTCACCGACGTCGACGCCATGGGCAGAGAGGTCAAGCACCCGGCTCGCGGCCGCCAGGTTCAGCTCTCCGGCGGCGAGATCCTGTTCGTCGGCGCCGATGCCGGGGAGGACGAGGCCTACGTGGCCCAGATTGTCCGAGCTCTCCAGGCCGCGGGCCTCCTGGTGGTGCTGCTGGGGCTGGGCGGCGGGGTGCTGGTCAGCCGCAACGTCTCGCGCACCATGGTCAACCTGATCGACGTGGTGGAGCGGGTCAGGAACGGCGAGCAGGGCGTGCGCGCGCGGGTCCGTGGCGCCCGAGACGAGTTCGACGAGCTGGCCCAGGGGGTCAACGACATGCTGGACCGGCTGGAACGCTCCATGGCCGGCCACAAGCACGCCGGCGACGCCATCGCCCATGACCTGCGCTCCCCGCTGACGCGCCTGCGCGCCCGGCTGGAGGCCGCCTACATCGACGTCGAAGCCGGCAAGGGCGACGCCGAGGAGGCGCTGGCCCAGGCGATCGTCGACACCGACGGGGTGCTGAAGACCTTCGGCGCGGTGCTGTCCATCGCCCGCCTGCAGGCGGCGGGCGAGGCGCCCAATCCTGTCGTGTTCGACCCCGCCGAGCTGGGCGAGGACATGGCCGAGCTCTACGAGCCGGTCTGCGAGGACAAGGAGATCGATTTCTCCGCCGAGATAACCAGGGACCTGAGCGTCCGCGGAAACCGCGAGTTCTTGGCACAGGCCGTGGCGAACCTCCTCGACAACGCCGTGAAATACACGCCCAGCGGCGGCGCCATCATGCTGCGGGTGCGTCGCCGCTCGTCCGGCGAGGTGGAGTACTCGGTCACCGACACCGGCCCCGGCGTGCCTGAGGAAGATCGCGAGCGTGTCATCCAGCGCTTCGTGCGCCTCGAGAACAGCCGCAACGAGCCTGGCGCAGGCCTGGGGCTCTCGCTGGTGGCGGCGGTGGCCGAGGCGCACGGCGGGCGCCTGGAGCTGTCCGAGGGACCGGGCAAGGTCGGCGAAATGGGGCCCGGGTTGCGCGTGGCGTTCATCCTGCCGCGGCCCTAGCCCCGCCGCACGCCGCAGACCAACTGGACGCCGACGTCGAGCGACGCGAGCACTTCGGGGTGCGAAAAGCCAACTTGCTTCAGGAAGGTCGCGAACTTTCGCATATGCTCGGCGCTGGTGATGTTGTCCCAGACGCCCCAGACGAGGAAGCCGCCGATAGCCGGGCGGGTCGCGAGCACGGCGGCGTCGGCGCCCCGCGCCGTGGGATCGAGCCTGGCCAGCCGCGCGATCCCCATGCGCCCTCCGACGTCTGGTGCGATCATGGGAGGATCTGCCGGGGTGGGTCGGCTTAAATGTCGGTAATCGCCGTGCGCCTGTCGCCTTGTGGCCCGGTCCTCGACGCCAAGGCGGCGGAGCGACTGCGCCGGGTGGTTTCAGAGGCGGTGTGGACGCCCGCGCTGGAGACCGCCTGGCCGGCGCTGGCGCCGGTGTTTGGGGCTTCGCCCTATCTGGCCAGCCTGGCGCGGCGCGATCCGCGGCGGCTGGCGGAGCTGCTGGAGGCTGAGCCGGAGACTCGGCTGGAGGAGATCCTCGCGCGCACGGCGGCAGTGGCGGCCCTGTTGCCGGATGCGGCGGAGGCGCCCCTTCGACTGCTGAAGCAGGAGCTGCACCTGCTCACGGCGCTGGCCGACCTGGGCGGGGTCTGGGACCTGGACCAGGTCACTGGCGCGCTCACCCGCTTCGCCGACGCGGCGCTGCAGGCGGCGCTGTGCGCTGCGGCCCGGGGCGAACTCGAGGCGGGCCGCCTCATCGGCCTGGGCGAAGGCGATGCAGGGCCGGTCCCCGGCTGGTTCTGTATCGCCATGGGCAAGCAGGGCGCCTTCGAGCTGAACTATTCCAGCGACATCGATGTCTCGGTGTTCTTCGAACCCGACGCCCTGCCCGTGGCCGAGGGGGTGGAGCCCCTGGCCTTCGCGGTGCGGCTGACTCAGCGGGTGTCGGAGCTGATGCAGCTGAAGACCGCCGATGGCTATGTCTTCCGCATGGACCTGCGGCTGCGGCCGGACCCTTCGTCGACGCCGCCGGCCATCCCCGTGGCGGCGGCGCTCGAGTACTACGAGAGCGTCGGCCAGAACTGGGAACGGGCGGCTTTCATCAAGGCCCGCGCCTGCGCCGGCGACCTGACGCGCGCCCAGGACTTCCTGGGCGAACTGCAGCCCTACATCTGGCGCAAGAACCTCGACTTCGCCGCGATTGCCGACATCCACTCGATCAAGCGCCAGATCCACGCCCACAAGGTCGACGAGCGGGTCTCGGCCAAGGGGGTCGACCTGAAGCTGGGCCGCGGCGGGATCCGCGAGATCGAGTTCTACGTGCAGACCCAGCAACTGATCCTGGGCGGCCGCCATCCGGAGCTGCGCAGCAACCGGACCCTGGACGCCCTGCAGGCCCTGGCCGCGGCCGGTCACGTGGCGCACGCCACCGCCGCCGAACTCGCGCGGGCCTATGTGTTCCTGCGTGGCGTCGAGCACCGCATCCAGATGCTGGACGACGAGCAGACCCATCGGCTGCCAGAGGCAGATGCGGACCGTAGGCGTGTGGCCGCGCTCTGTGGCCACGCCCCACTGCGCAGTTTCGACGCGGCGATCACCAGCACGCTGAAGGCCGTGAACGCCCGCTACGGCGAGCTCTTCGCCGAGGAGGAGCCGCTGTCGTCGCGGTTCGGGAGCCTGGTGTTCACCGGCGTCGACGACGATCCGGAAACCCTGGCCACCCTCGTACGGATGGGGTTCTCGAACCCGCAGCGTGTTTCCCAGGCGATCCGCGGCTGGCACCACGGCCACGTGGCCGCAACCCGCACGGAGCGAGGCCGCGAGCTGTTCACCCGCCTGGCGCCGCGCCTTCTGGAGGCGGCCCAGGCCACCGGCGCGCCGGAAACCGCCTTCAGCCGCTTCACCGACTTCTTCGGGGGGTTGTCCGGCGGGGTGCAGCTGCAGTCGCTGTTCCTGGCGCAGCCGAAGCTGTTCGAACTGGTGGTGCAGGTGCTGGCGTTCGCCCCACACCTGGCCGCCACGCTGGGGCGGCGTCCCGAGGCGATCGACGCCATGCTGGACCCGCACTTCTTCTCTCCCATCGAGATCTCCCTGGAGCGCGCCGACATGGCGCGCGCGGTGGCCAGGGCCGATGGCTTCGAGGCGGCCATGGACGTGGTGCGCCGTCTGCACCGCGAACAGGCCTTCCGGGTGGGCGTGCAGGTGATGAGCGGCGGCGCCAGCGCCGAGGTGGCCGGGCGGGCCTTCGCCGACCTGGCCGATCTCTGCATCGAGGTGCTCGCGCCGGCGGCCCTGGCCGAGGCCGAGCGGCTGGGCGGGGCCTTCGCGGGCGACGTGGCGGTGGTGGCGCTGGGCAAGTGCGGCTCGCGGGAGATGAGCGCCACGTCGGACCTGGACCTGATGACCCTGTACCGCGCCGGCGATGGATCTGTTTCCGAGCTGAAGGGCTGGGACGCCTCGACCTTCTACGGACGCTTCACCCAGCGGCTGATCGCGGCGCTGTCGAGCCCCACCGCCGAGGGCCAGCTCTACGAGGTGGACATGCAGCTGCGCCCGTCCGGCACCAAGGGGCCGGTCGCGGTGAGCTTTCCGGCCTTCGACCACTACTACCAGGGCGAGGCGGAGACCTGGGAGCTCCTGGCGCTCACCCGCGCGCGCATCGTATGGGCCACGTCAGAGCGCTTCGCTCGGGACGCAACGGCGGGCATCGAGGTGGCGCTGCGCCGGCCGCGCAATCGCAAGGCCACCGCCAAGGACGTGCGCGAGATGCGCCAGCTCCTGGAGGAGGAACGGCCGCCGAAGGGAGCGTGGGACCTGAAGCTGTCGCCCGGGGGCCTTGTGGACGTGGAATTTGCCGCGCAGTTCCTGCAACTGGCCCACGCCGCCGAGGGCGGACCGCTGCGGCCCAACACCGCCGAAGCGCTTGCCTCACTGGGCGACGCGAAGCTGGCCGCCCCGGAGCCGTTGGCCGCGCTTTCGGACGCCTGGCGATTGCAGCAGGACCTGACCCAGCTGCTGAAGGTGGCCCTGGGCGACGCACCCGAACCTGAGCAGGAGCCCAAGGCCTTCCAGGCGTTGCTGGCGCGCGCCGGAGGGGTGAAGACGTTCAAGGCCCTCAAGGCCCGGCTGGCGGAGGTGCAGGCCGCGGCCCGTGCGGCGTATGCGACGGTGGTGAAGGGCTGAGCGGAGGTCGCCGCGGGTGCGACGGACTTCGGCGCGCGCCGTGCAGGCCTTGAAGCACACCCATGCCCGTGGGCGTCCCCGAGACGAAGCGGCGAACCTCCAGGGCCTAGGCGGCGGCCGCTCCCGAGACGGCTACCGGCGCGCTCTGGCGCACCGGCAGGGCGAAGCTGGCGGTGGTGCCCTGGCCGGGCGCGCTCTTCAGGTCCAGGAGGCCGCCATGCATTTCCACCAGGGACTTGGTCAGCGCGAGCCCGAGGCCTGAGCCCTGGGTGGTCTTGGAGTGCTGGCTCTCGACCTGCTCGAACGGCCGCGCCAGCCGCTCGAGATCCTGGGCCGAAATACCGATACCGGTGTCGACCACGCTGATCCGAACCCGCTCGCCCAGTTGATCGTCGCGCCGCTCCGCCCGGACGCTGACCCGGCCGCCCCGAGGGGTGAACTTGATGGCGTTGGACAGCAGGTTCAGCAGCACCTGCTTCACCGCCCGGTGGTCTGCCTCAACCTCCGGCAGGTCGGTGAAGTCGAGGATCAGCGCCAGCCCCGCGGATTCGGCTCGGTTGCGGACGAGGCGCAGGGCCTCCTCGGCAATCTCCTCCAGGCACACGGGTTCGAAGCGCATCTGCATCTTGCCAGCCTCGATCTTGGACATGTCGAGGATGTCGTTGATCAGGTTCAGGAGGTGCTGGCCTGACGAGAGGATGTCCTGGGCGTAGTCGCGATAGCGCGCGTCGCCGACGGGGCCGTACATCTCGGCGGCCATGATCTCGGAGAAGCCGTTGATGGCGTTGAGGGGGGTGCGCAGCTCGTGGCTCATGTTGGCCAGGAACTCGCTCTTGGCCTGGCTTGCGCCCTCGGCGCGGATCTTCTCTGCCTCGTACTTGCGGGCCAGTTCCGACAGCTGCTCCTGGCTCTGTTCCAGGTTGCCCACAGCGCGGCGGAGTTCCTCCTCCTTGATCCGGCGGGCTTCCTCCTGGGTCTTCAGCACCGTGATATCGGCGGCCGTGACCACGAGGCCGGCCTCGGCGGTCGGGCGCTCCGAGATCTGCACCCAGCGGCCGTCGGAAAGCTCCGCCTCGCGCACGCCGCGGCGGCCGCCGGGGGCGGGGTACTCCTGGCGGATCGCCAGGCGAGCGGCGCGTTCCACCTGCTCGCGGCCGACGCCGGCCTTCAGAAGTTCCGCGTCGAGCTGGAAGTAGCTGCGGAAGTTCTTGTTGCACATCACCATGCGGCCGTTGCGGTCCCACAGGATGAAGGCCTCGGAGGTGCTCTCGATGGCGTCGCGCAGCCGGCTCTCCGCGGATTGGGCGCGAGCCTGGGCGAGGCGTTCCTCAGTGACGTCGAGCGCCACGCCGATGATCCGGGCGAAGCCGCCCTCCGGCGCCTCGCCGAAGCCGCGGCCGCGGAAGTCGATCCACACCGGCCGCGCGCCGGCCAGCGGCGGCACCCGGAAGGAGACGTCGAAGTCACCGTAGATGGCGGCGGTGGAAAGCGCCTCGCGCATGTCGTCGCGGTGGCCGGCGGCGACACGATCGAGCACCTGCTGGCCCTCCACCTCGCCGGCGCGCCAGCCGAACAGCGAGGCGGTGACCTCGGACATGAAGATCTTGTCGGCGGCGAGGTCCCATTCCCAGATGCCGCAGCGCGCCGCCTCGACGGCGGTACGGAAGCGCTGTTCGGAATCCGAGCGGGCCGCCTGCACCCGATCGACCCGACGCATCTCCAGGAGTAGCAGCGCGCCGAGCGAGAACGCCGCGATTACCGGGACGATGACCCAGAGGGCCAGTTCGGAGCCGCCGGGCACCTGGCTGAGGCGGGCCATGCCCAGCACGGCGAAAAGGCCCAGGAGGACGAGAACGGCGAGGATGCCGTGCCGGGACTGGCGCGGAGTCGCAGGCAAGCGGTCGCGGCTACGCCGCTCCGGCGTCACGCCCGACACACCTCGTCCCCCGCGTTCGGCCAAGGCCGCCGCTCCTTCACCCCCCACGCCGGATTCCCGGTCCAACGCGGAGTCTAAGCTGATCCGGCCCACATCGTCGCGTGGGTTAATGGACGCATCAGGAGAGCGCGCGGGTCGCCAATTCGTAAACGTTCTTCGAGAGACCCTCGATCGCGACAATACGCTCCAACTCTGCCCGCATCAGGGCGCCCAGTTCCGGCCTGAGGCGCCGCCAGCCGCCCAGAGGGTCCACCAGCCTGGCTGCGGTCATGGGATTGAAGCGGTCCACAGCGATGATCTGGTCGGCCAGGAAGCGGTAGCCGGCGCCACTTTCGTCATGGAAGCGCGCGGGGTTGAAATTGGCGAAACTGGAGACGACGGCGCGCAGGCGGTTGGGGTTCTGCACGTCGAAGGCGGGGTGGGCGGTGAGCGCCATGACCCGCCCCAGAGCCTCCTCCGAGGCGTCGCGCGCCTGTAGGGAGAACCACTTGTCGACCACCAGCGGCTCGTCTTTCCAGCGGTCGTAGAAGTCGGCCAGGGCGTCATCGTAAGCCGAGCCTCCGATCAGCATCAGCGCGGTCAGGCCGCCGATGGCGTCGGTCATATTGGCTGCGGCGTTGAAGTGGCCCAGCGCGATGTCGGCGACGTCCTGGCGGGGGTTGGCGGCCATCAGCTCAAGGGCGGCGTTGCGCAGGGCGCGGCGCCCCGCTCCGGCGGCGTCCGGCGAGAACTCGCCCAGGTCCTGCAGGCCGGTATGCAGCCGGCGCAGCTCGGCGTTCAGGTGCAGGGCCAGGCGCAGGCGCAGCGCGTCGCGGGCTGCGTGCAGGGCGGCGGGGTCGACGGGGCTGCGAAGCAGGGCGAGGTCGGTCTCGGCCGGCAAGGCCAGTAGCAGCGCCTTGAAGGCGTTGTCGGAGGCCTGGTCGTTCAGCGCGCGTCCGACCGCCTCGGCATAGCGCTCCTCGCCCACCTCGTTGGGCCGGCCTGCGGCTCGGGCGAGGATCAGGTCGGCGGCCAGTTCCTGGCCGGACTCCCACCGGTTGAAAAGGTCAGGGTCGGACGCCAGCTGCAGGTAGCGGTCCTTGGGTTCGGCGTCGGTTGTGAGCACCACGGGAGCGGAGAAGCCACGCAGGGCGGAGATGACCGGCGGGGCGTCGACGCCGGTCAGGGTGACCTTGGTCTCAGCAGCGTCGAGGACGACCACGGTCTCGTCCACCGCCGTCCCATCGCGTTCGAAGGCCAGGGTTCGACCCTCGGGGTCCAGCAGACCGACCGTGATAGGGATGGGCACCGGGCGATTCTCGGCCTGGCCATTGGTGGGCGGGTTGGACTGGGTCAGGGTCAGTTCGAGGGTGCGGCCCGCCTCGTCATAGAGACCGCTCAGGCCGACGCGCGGCGTGCCGGCCTGTTCGTACCAGGCGAAGAACTGCGTCAGGTCCTTGCCCGAAGCCTCCGCAAAGCACTGGATGAAGGCCTCGACGGTGGTGGCCTCGCCGTCGTGGCGGTCGAAGTAGAGATCCATGCCCGCCCGGAAGGCCTCGGGCCCGATCAGGGTCTTGAGCATGCCGATGACCTCGGAGCCCTTCTCGTAGATCGTGGCGGTGTAGAAGTTCTCGATCTTCACGAAGCTGCCGGGCCGCACCGGATGAGCCAGCGGGCCCTGGTCCTCGGCGAATTGCCGCATGCGCAGCGCCTTCACCGCCTTGATTCGCGCCACGGCGGCCCCGCGCATGTCGGCGCAGAAGCCCTGCTCGCGGAACACCGTCAGGCCCTCCTTCAGGCACAGCTGGAACCAGTCGCGGCAGGTGATGCGGTTGCCGGTCCAGTTGTGGAAATACTCGTGGGCGATGACAGCCTCGATGCGCTCGTAGTCCACGTCGGTGGCGGTGGCCGGGTCGGCCAGCAGGAGCGAAGAGTTGAAGACGTTCAGCCCCTTGTTCTCCATGGCTCCGAAGTTGAAGTCGCGCACGGCGACGATCATGAACAGGTCGAGGTCGTATTCGCGGCCATAGGCCTCCTCGTCCCACTTCATCGAACGCTTGAGCGCGTCCATGGCGTAGCTGGCGCGGGCAGCCATGCCGGGGTCGACGTAGATCTTCAGGTCGACGACCCGGCCGCTCATGGTCGTGAATGTGTCGGCCAGGACGTCCAGCTCACCGGCCACGAGCGCAAACAGGTAGCAGGGCGTCGGGAAGGGGTCGTTCCAGACAGCGAAGTGGCGACCGCCGGGCAGGTCGCCCGTCTCGATCAGGTTGCCGTTGGCCAGCAGGTGGCGGAACGCCTTGGCCGCTTCGACGCGCACCGTGAAACGCGAGAGCACGTCCGGCCTGTCCGGCCAGTAGGTGATGCGGCGGAAACCCTCGGCCTCGCACTGGGTGCAGAACCGGCCGCCGGACATGTAGAGCCCTTCCAGGGCCTTGTTGTTCGCGGGGTCGATCTCGACCTCGGTCTCCAGCGAGAAGGTGTCGGGACAGTCGGGGAGTGTCAGGAACTCGCCGTCGATGACGCGTTCGGCCTCGCTCAATGTCCGGCCGTCGATGGCCACCGAGATCGGTTTCAGGCGCTCGCCGTTGAACACCAATGGGTCCGTGTGCTCGCCGTTGCGGCGGACCGCCAGCCTCGCTTTCACCCGTGTGGTGTTGGGCTCGAGCAGGAAGGTTAGGTGGACCTCATCGATCAGGAATGCGGGCGGGCGATATTCGGAGAGCCGGATCGGCTGGGGGGTCTCGGTTCGCATGCCGCCATCTAGGCCCGGAGTGGGGCGGCGCCAAGGCCGCTGCCGTGGCGACAGCCTTGCAATACGGCGCCAACATTTCCTTGTTTGTGTACGGTGAAAAATCACGCCGCGCGCCGCGTACGCACGGACAGCCGGGGGGACTGATCATGAAACTGCACGAGACGGTGGTCGCCGCAGTCGCGGGCTTCCTGCTGGCGATCGGGGTTTCCGGAAGTGCCCTGGCCCAGCCGACGGGCCATGGCGAGGCGCTGTTCGCGGCCAACTGCAAGGCCTGCCACGAGCCGGCGATCCCGCGCGCGCCCGGCCGCGCGGAGCTGCGGGCCATGAGCAACCAGGAGATCGTCGCGTCCCTGACCAGCGGGGTCATGAAACCGATGGCCGCCAGCTTGACTCCGGCCCAGATCGTCGACCTCGCCAGTTTCCTCACGGGCCGCGCCGCGCCGATCGGGGAGGGTGGCCTGCGCATGGCTGCGGCCGCGCCCGCCGCTCCCGACGAGAAGCCTGATCCAGCTGCGGCGGCGCTACTCGCCAAGAGCCGGCCGGTGTCGACAGCCATGCTGAGGGACCCGCCTCCGGGTGACTGGCTGCACTGGGGCCGCACATACGACGGACAGAACTTCAGCCCGCTGACGCGCATCGACCGCGGCAATGTGAAATCCCTGGCGCCGGCGTGGCGCCGCCCGATCCAGGGCGGCCCCAGCATGCCCACGCCGCTGGTCCACGACGGCGTGATGTTCCTGCAGACCAGCCCCGACACGTTGCTGGCGCTGGACGCGACGACCGGAAGGGTCCTGTGGCGGCGCGCCTACAAGCCATCCGTCCCGTCGAGCCAGAAGATGGGGCTCGCGATCGCCGGCGGGCGGGTGTTCGTGCCCACCTCCGACCTGCACGTCATCGCCCTTGACGCGAAGACCGGCGAGCAGGTCTGGAACCACGAAATCGCGATCGGCCCTCCCGCGCCCAACCGCAGACCCTTCAACCTGCGCAGCGCGCCCCTGGTCGTGGGTGACAAGGTGATCCAGGGCGTCGTCGGCAGTGGCGCGCCCGGGGGCGGCTTCATCGTTGGCCTCGACATGGCCACGGGTCGCGAACTGTGGCGGTTCCACACCATCGCCCGCCCGACCGAGCCTGGCGGTAACAGCTGGAACGGCATGCCGCTGGAGAAGCGCAGCGGCGGTTCGGTCTGGCAGCAAGGCACCTACGACCGCGACCTGAACCTGGTCTATTACGGTGTGGGTCAGACCTACGACACCGCCCCGCTCATGAAGCCGTCGGGCGCGGCGGGCGTCACCAGCGATGCGCTCTACACCGACAGCACCATCGCGCTGAACCCCGACACCGGTAAGCTGGTCTGGCACTACCAGCACCTGGCCAATGACCAGTGGGACCTCGACTGGGTGTTCGAGCGGCAGCTGGCGACGCTCAAGGTGGGCGGCCGGCCCCGCCGCGTGGTGATGAACATCGGCAAGATGGGCATCCTCGAAGCGCTGGACGCGGCAACTGGCGCCTATCTGTTCTCGATCGATCCGGGGTCGCAGAACGTAATCTCAGCCATCGACCCGAAGACCGGGGCCAAGACCACCGATCCGCAGCGGTGGCCGGACAAGACGAAGTCGACGCTGATCTGCCCCAATGCGACGGGCGCGCGAAACTGGCCGTCGACCAGCGTCAATCCGCGGACCGAGCAGCTCTATGCGCCGCTGACCATGTGGTGCCTGAACTTCGGTCCGCCCTCCGGTGGCTTCGCGCTCCTCAGCTCCGGCGTAGGGCTGACCCCTGCCGACCATCCGGACGCCGCGGCGAGCGGCAAGATGGGCCGCCTGCAGGCCATGGACCTGAAGGGCGGCAAGCTGGGCTGGCGCCAGGATCTGGTGGCGCCGATCTCCACCTCCGTGCTGGCCACGGCCGGCGGCGTCCTCTTCGCCGGCGACGTGGACCCTGCGCTGGTCGCCTTCGACGACCGCGACGGCAAGGTGCTGTGGCGTGCGCCGCTGGACAACTACGCCAGCTCCAGCGTCATCAGCTACAGCGTCGGCAAGACGCAGTATGTGGCCGTGGTCGTCGGGATGCGGAATTTCCACATCAACGACATGACCCGTCGCTACCAGGCGTTCCGCAAGGCGCGCGGCGTGACGGTCGAGGTTCCCAAGGGCGAACCCGCGGTGATGGTGTTTGCTCTGCCGAACGCCGCGGGGGTGAAAGCCGCAGATTGAACGGCGTCTAGGTGCAGCCGCACCGGAGGCGCACCCACGCGAGGTCCGGCTTTCCTTCCGCTGCGTCGCCGCGCCATGGTGAGGGCGAGTGAAACGCGGGACCGGCGCTGACGCCGGCATGGGCCATGAATTTCGACTTCTCCGACGACCAGAAGCACCTGGCGGGCGAGGCCCGTAGGTTCCTCGAGGCCAACTGCTCCACCGCCGCCGTGCGCAAGGTGCTGGACGACGACAAGAAGGCGTTCGACGAGAAGCTGTGGAAGGCCGTGGCCGAGCAGGGCTGGCTGGGCGCGGCGATCCCCGAGGAGCACGGCGGCCTGGGCCTGGGCCACCTTGAGCTCTGCGTGATCGCCGAGGAGCTGGGCCGGGCGGTGGCGCCGATCCCGTTCGCCTCGACGGTCTACTTCCTGGCCGAGGCGGTGATGCTGGCCGGCAGCGATGCACAGAAGGCGGCGCTGCTGCCGAAGATCGCAGCCGGCGAGGTGGTCGGCTGCGTCGCCACCTCCGAGGGCCCCGGCACGGTGAGCGCCGCGAACCTGCAGGCCAGCGTGTCCGGCGGGAAGCTGACGGGGACCAAGCTGCCCGTGACCGATGGCGACATCGCCACCCACGCCCTGGTGCTGGCCAAGGAGAACGGCCAGCCGGGCCTGTTCCTGGTCGAACTGGGCGGCGGGGTGAAGCGTGAGCCGCTGCAGACGCTCGACCCGACCCGCGACGCCGCACGCCTGACCTTCTCCGGCGCCAGCGCCGAGCGGCTGGGCGCGGCGGGCGAGGGCTTCGCACTCCTGGAGCAGGTCACCGACCGGGCCGCGGTGCTGCTGGCCTTCGAGCAGACTGGCGGCGCCGACCGCTGCCTGGAGATGGCCAAGGCCTATGCCCTCGAGCGCTACGCCTTCGGCCGCGTCATCGCCTCCTACCAAGCGATCAAGCACAAGCTGGCCGACATCTACGTCAAGAACGAGCTGGCCCGGTCCAATGCCTATTACGGGGCCTGGGCGCTCAACACCAATGCGCCGGAGCTGCCGGTGGCGGCCTCGGCGGCGCGCATCGCGGCCAGCGAGGCCTACTGGTTCGCCGCCAAGGAGAACATCCAGACCCACGGCGGCATCGGTTTCACCTGGGAGGTCGACGCCCACCTCTTCTACCGCCGCTCGCGGCAGCTGGCCCTGGTGGCCGGCGCCCCGCGGGTCTGGAAGGAACGGCTCGTGAGCCACCTCGAACGCAGGAATGCAGCCTGATGGACTTCAACGACACCCCCGAAGAAGCCGCCTACCGCGCCAAGGCCCGCGCCTGGCTGGAGCAGAACGCGCCGCGTGAGAGCGTCGGCGGCGACGACCTGGAAGGCGGCACCAAGGACACCATGGCCGCCTCGAAGGCCTGGCAGGCCGAGAAGGCGGCCGCCGGCTACGCCCAGATCACCTGGCCCAAGGAATGGGGCGGCGCCGGCGGCACGCCCGTGCAGCAGGTGATCTTCAACGCCGAGGAAGGGAAGTTCCCCGTCCCGCCGAACCCCTTCGCCATCGGCCTGGGGATGTGCGTGCCGACGGTGATGGCCTTCGCCGACGACGAGACCAAGAAGCGCTTTGTGGGTCCCGCCCTGCGCGGCGAGGAGATCTGGTGCCAGCTGTTCTCCGAGCCCTCGGGCGGGTCGGACGTGGCGGCGGCGCGGACCAAGGCGGTGCGGGCCGACGACGGTTCCGGCGACTGGATCATCTCGGGCCAGAAGGTGTGGACGACGGGGGCGCAGTTCTCGAGCTTCGGCATCGTCATCTGCCGCACCGAGCCCGACGCGCCCAAGCACAAGGGCCTGACGATGTTCTGGGTCGACATGAGCGACCCGGGGATTGAGGTGCGACCGATCCACCAGATGTCGGGCGGGTCCGGCTTCAACGAGGTGTTCTTCACCAACGTCCGCGTCCCCGACAGCCAGCGACTGGGCGCGATCAACGACGGTTGGAAGGTCAGCCTCGTGACCCTGATGAACGAACGCCTGGCCGTGGGTGGCCCCTCCGGCGCGGGCTGGGCGGAGTTCCTGGAGGCGGCGCGCAGCATCGCCGGCCCCGACGGCGCACCGGTGCTGAAGGACCAGGTGATCCGCGAGAAGCTCGCCGACTGGTACGTGCAGACCGAGGGCCTGAAGCACACCCGCAACCGCACCATGACCGCCCTTAGCCGCGGCCAGACGCCCGGGCCCGAGAGCTCGATCGGCAAGGTGGTGTCGGCGCTTCTGCTGCAGGACGTGGGCAACACCGCAGTCGAGATGCTGGACCAGTACGGGATCATCAGCGACCCGGCCCTCTCCCCTCTGAAAGGCGCTTTCCACGCCGCGCTGATGAGCTCGCCGGGCCTGCGGATCGCCGGGGGCACCGACGAGATCCTGAAGAACATCATCGCCGAGCGGGTCCTGGGCCTGCCGGGCGATATCCGCGTCGACAAGGACGTGGCCTTCAAGGACCTGCCGACCGGGCGTTAGAATGCTCCAGCGTCGCCAGACCTCGTGCGCTGGCTGACGAACGGGTCGGTTGCGTCCGGCGCAGGACGCTCAACCCCGGGGTGCGACGATATGGGTAGGCGCTTCGCGTCCGCGCCTGCCCTATGCGCATCCCTCGCGTGAGCTTGGCCGTATTCGACTGTCGGTCGGTGCTGGTCGGCTGCGCGTCAGGAGACTCAGTATGCGTCCGTTCTTGGTCCTTGCCGCCATCGGGATACTGGCGGCGAGCGCCGCGCCGGCCGTCGCGGCTCAGACGGCCGAGGATTTCCAGCTCTACGTGCTGCGCGACCTTGATCTGAACGGCAACAACATCAGCCGGCGCGTCGCGGTGGGGGGCAATGCGACCTTCACCAGCACCAGCATAGGCGGCGCCACGGCAGACCTGCCGGGCAGCCTAGTGGTGGGCGGCGATCTCATCTACCTGAACGGCGGGTCGATCAACGGCGGCGCTCTGGTGGGCGGGACCAAGACCGCGCCGGCGTACCTTCCGATAACGACCGGGGTGTCGTCGCTGCCGGTCGACTTCGACGTCGAGAACCTGCGCCTCACCAACCTCAGCGCCACGCTCGCCGGCCTGACCGCAAACGGTACGGTTCAGGTGCAGGGGAATAGCCTCAGGCTGACGGGGCTGGATAGCGGCCTGAATGTCTTCACGATCAGCGCGGCGACGCTGTCATCCGCGCGCTCGTTCGGCTCCACCAGTATCGCGTCCGGCTCGCAGGTGCTGATCAACGTCACCGGCGACGAGGTCAACCTGCATGGCGGCCTGAACTTCTACGACGCGCCCAACATCCTCTGGAACTTCTCCCAGGCGACCACGATCACCGCCGGCAGCCTTTCACTCAGTGGCTCAATCCTCGCGCCGAACGCGACCTTTACAGGGGTCAACGGCGGAACCATCGGCGGCGACCTGATCGTCGGCGACTTCAAGGGCGCCATGAGTTTCTCGGGCGGGGGCTACCAGGGCGCGCTGCTGCGTCCCGCCATCAGTGCGGCGGAGAGTGTGCAAAACGCCGTTCCGGAACCCGGAGTGTGGACGATGTTGATCCTCGGCTTCGGCGCCGTCGGGGCGGTGCTCCGCCGCCGGCGCGCCGCCTTGGCGGTCTAACCCGAACGCCCGCCGTTCAGGCGCTCAGCGCCAGTTGCGGGTGGGCGCGCCCGGCGACCAGCTGGCCGTAGAGGCGGGTCAGCGCCTCGAAGGTGGCGTCCCAGCCATGGCGGGTCTCGGCGCGCCGGCGCGCCGCTTGCGACAGGGCGGCGACGTCGCGGTCGAACAGCGCCTCGATAGCCTCGGCGAGCCCGCCGGGTTCGACGTTGTCGGCGGGCTGGCCCACCGAGGCGTCGATCAGTTCTCCGACGCCGCCACGGCGTGAGCCGATCACCGGCAGGCCGGCGGCCATGGCCTCCAGGACGAACAGCCCGAAGATCTCGTTCTCATTCGCGTGCAGGGCCGCGTCGCAGGAGGCCAGGAGCGCGGCCAGGCGGACAGGGTCCCGCTCGAAGTCCAGGCTGATGACATTGGGCGACCAGATCTGATCCTTGCCGGCGCCGACCAGCAACAGCTTGTAGGGCGCTCCGAGCCGCTCGACGGCGGCGACCATGGAGTCGATGTTCTTCTCGCGCGCGGGGCGCCCGGCGAAGACCAGTAGACGGGTGTCGGTAGGCACGCCCAGCTTCCTGATCAGCCGGTCGCGGTCGCCGCGATCGGGGCGGAAAAGCTGGGTGTCGACGCCCAACTGCTGGATGGAGAGGCGGTGGACGCCGGCGTCCGCGAGACGCGCAGCCATGTGCCGGCTGGGGGCCACCACGTGGTCGAAACGCTTGTAGGCCTGGGCCCAGAAGCTGAAGGTCGGCGCCTGGGCCCACTCGCCGAAGTGCAGGGCCGCCAGCGCCGCGGCGTCGGTATGGCAGAAGCCCACCACCGGGACGCCGGCGGCCTCACCGGCCTCGAGGGCCGCATGGCCGGGCACGAAGATGTCGCCGGCCTCGATGATGTCGGGCTCCAGAAGCCGCAGCACCGTCTCCCATTTCGCCGGACTGGCGGGCATGCGGTAGCCGTTGCCGAAGGGCAGGCGGGTCGCCGAGACCGTGACCACGCCGTCCCCATCGACGCGGGTGCGCGCGCCTGGGACCACTAGGGTATGGCGCACGTCGGGACGCCGCTTGGCCAGCCACGCCCGCTTGGCGGACAGGTAGCGCTTCACCCCGCCGGACTGAGGCGCCCACATCATGGTGGTGTCGATCAGGTGGAAAGCCTCGCGGGGCGTGGCCAGGGCCGACGTGGTCGCCGCATCGAGGCGGATGGTGTTGTCGTGGATGGGGGCGTTGGCGTCGAACACGAGGGGCCCGGTCTCCGTTCGCTGAGCTGTACAGTCCGTAGAACGTGGCCGTCAGGACGGCCGTTGCGGGGATGTCGGGGTCTAAGGCGGCGCTTTCAAGACCACGACGAACCAGCTGCGCAAGACTCGCCGATTCTCATGACGCTCTCCGGACAACGACCTAGTTCGAGCGGTAACCCGCGGGCGCGGTCAAGGTTGCGCCGCTCAACGTGGGTCGTAGGCGCGGGCGAACTCGGGCCGGGCGGCGACGTTCGGAAGGAACTCCGGCTCCCGCCGCGCCATGGTCGCCTGCTCGAAGGCGTAGCCGTAGGCCAGGAGTTTCGCCTCCGACCACGCCGACCCGTAGAACGAGATCGCCATCGGAAGGCCCGAGACGTTGCCTGCCGGAACCACCAGGTGCGGATAGCCGGAGACGGCGGGCAGCGTGGTGGAGGGGCCGAAGAAGCGGGCGCCGTAGACCGGGTCGACGATCGCGGCCGGGGCATTCCCGGTGACCACGATGGAGTCCAGCCGGTTCTCGCCCAGCATCTTGTCCAGGGCGCCGCGGGCCAGTTTGCGCGCCTCGTTCCGCTTGGCCAGATAGCCGGCGTCGGTGATCGGAGGATGCCTGGCCGCCTCCTCGAAGATCTCCTGGCCGAACAGCGCCAGCTCGCGCGGCTCGGCCTTGTTGAAGGCGATTAGCTCGTCGAGCGTCCTTGCCCTCACAACCGCCGGCGTCGTGGCCAGATAGGCGTTCAGCGCGGCCTTGAATTCGGTCCGAAGACAGTCGCTCTCGAGGGCGCTGATCCGGGCCATCGTCGCTGCGTCCGGACCGTGGACGTCGATCAGAACGGCGCCCTGGGTCCGGAGGGCTTGCAGCGCGGCCTCGAAGACGGCGTCGGCCGGCGGCGATCGGCCCTTGTTGGGAGCCCAGACCCCGATGCGCGCGCCCTTCAGCGCGCCGCGGTCGAGCGCGGCCAGGTAGTTGGACTTGTGGGTGTCGGCGTCGCGTGTGGCCGGGTCGAACGGATCGGTTCCGGCGATGACGGAGAGCACGGCCGCCGCGTCGGCGACCGTGCGGGTCATGGGCCCGGCAGTGTCCTGTTCCGGCGAAAGGGGTACGATGTGGGTGCGCGAGACCAGGCCCACCGTGGGCTTGAGGCCGACCACGCCGTTGATCGCGGCCGGACAGGCGATCGAGCCGTTGGTCTCGGTGCCGATCGCCAGGGCCGCCAGTCCGGCAGCCACTGCGGCGCCGGAGCCCGCCGAGGAGCCGCAGGCCGTTCGGTCCAACCCATAGGGATTGCGCACCAGCCCGCCGACCGCGCTCCAGCCGCTGATCGAGCGGGTCGAGCGGAAATTGGCCCATTCGGAGAGGTTGGCCTTGCCCAGGACGACCGCTCCGGCGTCGGTCAGGCGTGTCACGAGGGGAGCGTCGCGCTGGGGCACATTGGCGGCCAGCGCCAGGGACCCGGCGGTGGTGGCGCCGCCGTCGGTGGTCTCGATATTGTCCTTGAGCAGTATCGTGACGCCATGCAGCGGCCCGCGGATCTTCCCGGCCCTACGCTCGGCGTCGAGCTTCCTGGCGTCAGCCAGGGCGTGGCGGTTCAGTACGATGACCGAATTCAGCTTCGGCCCGGCCCGGTCGATGCGCTCGATGCGCTGCAGGTATGCAGCGACCAGCTGTTCGGAGGTTACCCGGCCGTCGGTCATGGCCGCCTGCTGCTCGCCGGCCGAGGCGTAAGGGCTGAGCGTCTGGGCGTTCGCGCCACCCGCGGCCGCGGCCACGGCCGCGACCACCGCTGCGATCATCCTCGACATGCTGCCACCCCCGACCCACCGTCGGAACAGGATGCGGCGCTGCCTTGAGCGCCGCAAGGAGACACCAGGCGCATCGTGAACAGGGTATCGATCGAAAGGGCGTAGGGCCTCCGGGACCACTACGGGCCGTACCGGAGCTGACTTAACCGTCCAGTTGGCCGCGTTTGCCGGCGCGCACGCAGGCAGCGGCCAGGGCGGTGGGTGAGATGGGCTTGTCGACGACGGCGCTGGCGGCGCCATCGGGCAGCATGTCGGGGTTCCCGGTAACATAGACCACCGGGATTTCGCCCACCTCGGCAGTGATCAATTGCACGGCCTCGACGCCGGTGCCGGAGAAGATGCGATAGTCGGCCGTGATCAGTTGGGGACGATGGGCCTTCGCGCAGGCCAAGGCGTCCTGCGGGCAGTCGGCGACGTCGAAACTGCGGAAGCCGAGGTCCCCCAGGAGAATCTCCAGCTCAAGGGCGATGACTGGCTCGTCCTCGATAATGAGGACGTGACCGCTGAACTCTGGCGCCAAGACTCACCCGTAAAGTGTGCAATGCGCGCAATGGTAGAGTTCGCTCGGACTCGACGCAAGCGGTGGGCCTTAGAGCTTTGCGAGAAGCGCCATCCGCACGAGGTCTGATAGCGTGCGAGCGCCGGTCTTCATCATCACATTGGCTCGGTGGACCTCGACGGTGCGGGGGCTGATCGCGAAGTCGCGGGCGATCATCTTGTTGGTCTTGCCCAGGACGACCGCGCTCAGCACCTCGCGCTCGCGCGGCGACAGTGTCACGAACACCTCCAGGTAGCGGGGATCGCCCGGTTCGTCCTGCGGCGCGGCGTCTGGAGCGGTGGCCGCAGCCTGCAAGGCCCGGGCAACGGCTTCGAGCAGCAGGTCGTCGCGAAAAGGCTTCTCGAGGAAGTCGGTCGCACCGATCTTCATCGCCTCCACCGCCAGCGCGATGTCGCCGTGACCCGTGATGACGATCGGGCTCATCGGGAAGCCCGAGTCCTTCACGCGGCGGACCAGTTCCAATCCATCCATGTCCGGCATTCGAACGTCGGTGATCACGCAGCCCGGCGGGAGCTGACCGGCCTCACGCAGGAACTCCTGGCCGCTCTCATAGGTGCGCACCAGCATGCCCGCTGTCCGCAGCAGGAAGGTCAGCGACTTGCGGATCGCCTCATCGTCGTCGATGACATAGACCTCAGGCAAGGTCGCCCTCCAGTTCATGAACGGGAACCGCGCGAAGGGTGAAGCGGAAGATCGTGCCGCCGCCCGGATTCGGTTCCGCGGAAATGCGGCCGCCGTGAGCCTCCACGATGGTGCGGGAGATCGACAGGCCGACGCCCATGCCCTCGTGCTTGGTGGTCACGAACGGCTGAAACAGGCGCGAAGCGACCTCTTTGCTGATCCCGGAGCCGGTGTCGGCGATCGAGATCTCGACCATGTCGTCCAGGACGTTTCGCGCCGCCACCAGCAACTCGCGCTTTGGACGGTCCGCCATGGCCTCGACGGCGTTGCGCATGAGATTGAGCGCCACCTGCTGGATCTGCACCTTGTCGACGAGGACCATGTCGACGGAGGGCGCGATGTCGTAGCGCAGCCTGATGCCTCGATCCTTGGCGCCGACCATCGCCAGCGCCCCGGCTTCCTCGAGCAACTGGGGCAGGCTTTCGATCCGCCGCTCGGTCTCCCCCTTGGAGACGAAGTCGCGCAGACGGCGGATGATGTCGCCAGCGCGGAACATCTGCTCGCCCGCGACGGCCAGGGCATCCTTGATCATGGGAACGTCGATCGGCGTGTGGTCGAGCAGTCGCAGGGAGCCCTGCACATAGTTGGCGGTGGCCGACAGCGGCTGGTTCAGTTCATGGGCCAGCGCCGAGGCCATCTCGCCCATGGCGGAGAGGCGCGAGACATGGGCCAGCTCCGACTGGACACCCTGAAAACGCCGCTCGGCATCCTGACGCTCGGTCAGATCGCGCACGAAGCCGGTGAAGAAGCGGCGGTCGCCGGTGCGCATCTCGCCGACCGAGAGCTCCATCGGGAAGGTCGAACCGTCCTTGCGTTCTCCCACCACGACGCGGCCGATGCCGATGATCCGCCGCTCGCCGGTCCTCAGATAGCGGGTCAGGTAGCCATCGTGGCCGTCCCGGTACGGATTTGGCATCAGCACGTTGACGTTTCGGCCAATAACCTCGTGGGCGTCCCAGCCGAACTGCATCTGCGCCGCGGCGCTGAACGACTGGATGCTGCCCCGCTCGTCGATGACGATCATGGCGTCGGGCACGGAGTCGAGGATCGACTGGAGGTGGGCTTCGCGCGCCTTCAGGTCGGCGATCGACTCGGCGAGGGCCTGACGCGTCGCGTAGGCATCGGTCGCCTCGGTGGTCAGCCCGCCGAGTCCGACGATGGCGCCAGCGGCGTCGCGCAGGGGAAACTTCGTCGTACGGAAGTGGCGCGAGACGCCGTCCGGCGTCGTGTAATCCAGTTCCAGGGTCTGGGGCTCGCCGGTCGCCAGGACATGGTGGTCGGAAGCGATGGTCGCTTCGACGACGTGAGAGCGCTCTGCAAGGTCTTCGTTGCGCCGACCGACGATCTCCTCCCACGGTCGTCCGATCAGGCGCGCCGCAGCCGGGTTGACGTAGACGAAGCGGCCCTCCAGATCCTTGGCGTAGATCGCATCCGGAGACGCCGCGCCGATGCCTTCCAGGAGGGAGGATGCGCGGCGGACCTCGGCTTCGAACTGGGACAGCGTCTGCGTCGCTTCCGCCAGCGCCGCCTCTATCGAGCGCCGCCGCCATACGACCGTCGCCACGACCAGAGCGCCCGATAGGAAGCCCAACATCACAGCGCCCATCGCGAGGAGCAGCGAGGCCTGCCGGTTGGCCTCGGCCGCGGCCCGATACGCCATCATGCTTTGACGCTCGGCGGACCGGAAGGCGATCATCTGCAGCCGTGCCTGGTCGAGCGCGTCGAGATCCTGTCTGTCGGCGACATAACGCCGAACCAGGCCTTCGATCCGGCGGATAGGGGCGGTCCCGCCGCCGGTCGCGCTCGCCAGGGCCACCCAGTCGGCGAGCCGCGTATCGACGTCCCGCAAGGGGGCGCGGAGCGGCTCGGAAGCCGTGGCGTCGCTCTGCGGGCCTAGCGTCCGTCTGTGCCGTTCCAGTTCGTTCATGGCGAGCACGACGCCGTCTGCGGCGCCGATCCGGGCGAGCGCGCGCCCGACGCGCGCCTCGGTGGCTCGGTCCCGGGCGGCCAGACTCAAAAGCCCTGCCGCCGCCGTCGCCAGCAGGGCGGTCGCAACGCCAAGGGCGACGACGACGCGCGCCCAACTTGCCCGCCTTGGTGCAGTGCTATGCGTGCCGGACTTGTCATGGCGGCGTGGCAACGGCCTAGCCTTCATCTTCTCGCCTGGGTTGTCGGATCCGACACCCCGACAGGCCGAGTCGTAGGACATTTTTTAGCGGCCGGGTAGGTATTCAGGTCGGGAATCGTTGTCGTCGTTGCGGACGGTTCCCCGCCTGGTCCGATGCCCAAGACGTCGCTCGGCCAAACTGCGCAATTATAGGTAGAGTGGTCGCCTATTCGTGTGCACGAATACAGCGGCCGCCGGGCGTACGTATTTCTACCTACGTTACAGTACGAAGTACTGGAAAGCAGCCTCTGCCGTTAGGGTTTCCGAAGGGTAGGCGCTGTCGCCCCCTCATGCATAGACGTGTGCGGCCCCGCCAGTCTGAGCCGCGTGATTGCGACACTTCCGTGACCGTAAGGGTTGAGTGATGCGTCACCCGGCAGACGGCAAGTATGGACGGCCCGTGATCCTCCTTGTGGAAGATGATGCGGCCCTGGGCCCCGCCCTGCAGTTCTCGCTCCAGGTTGAAGGCTATCGCGTCGAGCTCATGGGCCACGCCGAGGCCCTGCTGGAACGGACGCTGCCCGAGGAACCGTTCGCCATCGTCACTGATCTGAATCTGCCGGGTCTGTCGGGGATCGAGGCGCTGGAGGCATTGCGCCGGCGTGACGTCAGGGCGCCGGCCATCCTGCTCACCAGCCAACCGACGCGCCGCCTGGGCGCCCGCGCCGCGCAGGCTGGGGTCATGGTTTTGGAGAAGCCGATCCTGAGCGACCGGCTGGCGCATGCGCTCAAGGCCCTGTGGCGCGACTGAGCCGGTTCTCGGGGATCGTGCGTACGTACTGACCCCAAGGTGACGCTGGGCCTGCGGGCTGGTGACATCCGTGGGGACTGATCGACCGCTCCACAACGGCGGCCGGGTCTAAAGGGGGGCCATCAGATGCCAACTGTCCTGATCATCGAGGATGACGCCAGCCTGCGCGCGGTCATAGCCTCGACCTTCACGAGAATGGGCTACAGGACGCGTGTCGGCGAAGACGGCGCCGCCGGACTGGCGCTCTTCGCGACCGAACCCGCCGACCTCGTCATCACGGATATCTATATGCCGCGGATGGACGGCATCGAGGTGATCATGGCGCTGCGGCGGCAAGCTCGTGTCCCGGCGATCATTGCAATGTCCGAAAGCGGCCGCGGGTGCGCGCCGGACCTCTTGAACGCAGCCACTGTGCTGGGCGCCGACGCGGCCCTGCGGAAGCCGCTCAGCGTGTCCGCCCTCTTGCGGCTCGGCGGCGAGCTGCTGGAAGCGCGAGCGACGGAGGCCGCCCGCAGGCGCGGCATGCAGTTTGTCCGCGAGGCCGCCGCCTAGCGTTGCGGTCTGGGCGATCGATGGTCACGTGCTCGGGAGGCGACCGACCCAGGGCTAGGTCAGCAGGTCGACCGCCTGCCAAGTGGCCAGCGCCGTCACCAGGACGCCCACCACCCAGGTCAGCGCGCGTAACGGCAGAACCTTGGTCACGTACCCCGCAACGGGCGCGGCGATGATCCCGCCGCCGATAAGTCCGGCCAGCGACCAGGCGAGGCCGCGTAGGCCCTGTGTCTCCCAGTGTCCACTGAGCAGGGCGACCAGGAAGGCGGCCGAGGTGGCTGCGGCCATGAACACCTCGGCGGCGTTGGTCGATCCGATGGCCTTGCGGGGCTCGGCTCCAGCGCCCATCAGCGAGCTGGTCACCACGGGGCCCCATCCGCCACCGCCGATGGCGTCCATGAAGCCGCCGATCAGGCCCAGCGGGAACGGCATGCGCCAGGAGAACACCCTCGGGGGCGCCTGGCGCCAGGCGCGATGCAGGATCACCAGGCCCATCAGGAACAGCCAGCCCACCACATACGGTTTGACGACCTTGCCGTCGATCGAGGTCAGGACGTAGGCGCCCAGCACGCCGCCGATCACACCCCCGGCGGCCAGCAGGCCCAGCAGGCGGAAATCTACGTTTCGATGGTAGATGTGCGAGGCCCCGGAAGCGGCGCCGGTGAACACCTTGGCCGCATGCACGGCGGCAGAGGCGTTGGCCGGGCTGACACCGAAGCTCAGCAGAACGGTGGTCGAGATGACGCCGTAGGCCATGCCCAGGGCGCCGTCGATGATCTGGGCGAGGAAACCGACGGCCGCGTAGAGCCAGAAATCTGCTGTCATTGCGCGGCCCTGTTACGGCTCAGCCATGGCCCCCGTCCAGCGTAGAAGCTGCGGGCCCGGCGCCAGAAAAGCTGCGAACCCCGGGCGATACACGGCGTTCGCAGAACGTGGTCGTCGAACAATGTTTCTGAATTGAAATGGCGTCGCGGGCCCAGCGACTCGGCGCGGGCGGGCCGGGTTTAGTCCTTCGCCCGCTCCTGATACGAGCCGTCTTCCGTCAGGATCACGATCTTGGTGCCAGGGCCGATATAGGGCGGGATCATCGTGCGCAGGCCGTTCGAGAGGATCGCCGGCTTGTAGGAGGACGAGGCCGTCTGGCCCTTCACCGAGGGTTCGGTCTCCACCACCTCGAAGGTCGCCAGCCGGGGCAGCTCGATGGCGATCGCCACATCGTCGTGGGTGGACAGCGTCACCGTGCAGCCGTCGGTGAGATAGGGCGCCGCATCGCCGATGATGTCCTCGGAGGCGATCAGTTGGTCGTAGGTCTCCGGGTTCATGAAGTGGAACCCTTCGGCGTCCTGATAGAGGAAGGTGTACTGCCGGTCGTCGACGATGGCGCGTTCGACCTGCTCGGTGGTGCGCCAGCGCTCCGAAACCTTCACGCCGTCGGAGATGCGGCGCATGTTCAGCTGAGTGACCGGGGTGCCCTTGCCAGGATGGATGTTCTCGGCGGTGAGCACGACGTACAGCTTGCCGTCCATGTCGACGACGGAGCCCTTGCGGAGCGAGCTGGCGATGACCTTCACGGGATGACCTCGGCGATGCGGCGGAGCGCGCGGCAGGGCCGCTTGCGATTCCGCTGATGAAATTTCCAGTGGCGCCCCTATAGCGATTGGCGCCGAAATCTCCAGCCCCCCAACGCGTCGCAGTCCATGTCCGAGCCTACAGAGACCCCTTGGTGGTCGCCGCAGAAGCGTCCTGATCGTGCGCCGTTCCTGGCCGCACGCAACCGTATCCTGCGGGCCGTGCGCGATTGGTTCGAGCACCAGGACATCGTCGAGGTCGAGACCGCGTCCCTGCAGGTATCCCCCGGCAATGAGACGCACCTGCACGCCTTCGCCACCGAGGCGATCGGACCCGACGGCACACGCGCGCCGTTCTACCTGCACACCTCGCCAGAGTTCGCCTGCAAGAAGCTGTTGGCCTCGGGCGAGCCCGCGATCTTCACCCTGGCCAGGGTGTGGCGCAACCGCGAGCGCGGGCCGCTGCATCATCCGGAATTCACGATGCTCGAGTGGTATCGGGCGGGCGCGAGCTACGAGACCCTGATGGTCGACTGCGCGGCGCTGCTGGGCACGGCGGCGGAAGCGGCGCGAACACGCAAGCTCACGTTCCGGGGCATCGAGGTCGATCCGTTCGCCCCACCCGAGCGGACGACCGTGGCCGAGGCGTTCGAGCGCCACGCCGGCATCGACCTGTTCGGCGACCTGCCGGCGCAGGCGGCGGCGAAGGGCATCCGGATCGCGGCGGACGACACCTGGGGCGATGTTTTCAGCCGCATCATGGTGGAGAAGGTGGAGCCGAACCTGGGCCACGGACGGGCGACCATCCTCTGCGAATACCCCGCCTCGCAGGCGGCGCTCGCCCGCCCCAAGGCCGCCGACCCGCGGGTGGCGGAGCGGTTCGAGCTCTATGCCTGCGGCGTTGAGCTGGCCAACTGCTTCGGCGAGCTTACCGACGCCACCGAACAGCGCCGCCGCTTCGAGCACGAGATGGCGGAAAAGGCGCGACTCTACGGCGAGCGCTATCCCATCGACGAGGATTTCCTGGCAGCCCTGGCCCTGATGCCCACGGCCAGCGGCGGCGCCCTGGGCTTCGATCGGCTGGTCATGCTGGCGACGGGCGCAAGCCGCATCGAGCAGGTGCTTTGGACGCCGGTGGCTTGAGACACTCGATCCGACCGGCCTAAGGTCACGCTACCGTTCGGCTCGGAGACGTCCTGATGTTCCGCATCCTCGCAGTCGCCTTGGGCGCGCTGCTGCTCGCCACCCCGGCATGCGCCGCCATGGTCCCGTTCCCCGCAGGGTTTCGTACCCAGGAGATCACCACTAACGGAGCCACGATCCACGTCCGCGTGGGCGGTAAAGGCCCCGCGGTCGTGCTGCTGCACGGCTATGGCGAGACCGGCGACATGTGGGCGCCGCTGGCCGCGGACCTGGCCCGGGACCACACCGTCGTCGTCCCCGACCTGCGCGGCCTGGGCCTCTCTTCCAAGCCTGCGGGCGGATACGACAAGAAGACCCAGGCCGGCGACGTGGCCGGCGTGCTGGACGCATTGAAGATCGCCAAAGCCGACCTGGTCACGCACGATATCGGCAACATGGTGGGCTACGCGTTCGCCGCTATGCACCGCGATCGGGTCACGAAGTTCGTGCTGATCGACGCGCCGCTGCCAGGCGTGGGCCCCTGGGAGGAAATCCTTCGGAATCCGCTGCTGTGGCACTTCCGGTTCGGTGGGCCGGACATGGAGCGGCTGGTGGCGGGTCGTGAGCGCATCTACCTGGACCGCTTCTGGAACGAGTTCTCGGCCAACCCGGCTCGGTTCGACGAGGCTTCGCGCCGGCACTACGCCGCCCTCTATGCCCGGCCGGGGGCGATGCATGCCGGCTTCGAGCAATTCCACGCCTTCGACCAGGATGCGGCCGACAACAAGGGGTTCGTGGCGCAGGGCAAGCTCTCGATGCCCGTGCTGGCGCTGGGCGGCGAGAAATCCTTCGGGCTGACGATGGCCCAGGTGATGGGGTTCGCCGCCAGCAATGTGAAGGGTGAAGTCGTGCCGGACTCGGGCCACTGGATCATGGAGGAGAACCCGGAGGCGACCACGGCGCTCGTGAGGACGTTCCTCGACGCGAACCCCTGAGCACGCACGCCACGGGATGACGGATGAAAACGCGCGAACGCTGGGGTAAGGCAGCGCGCGATGACAGCCGCTCGAACTCTCAAGACCGCCGACGAACTGGCCCGTGCCGGCCTGGTCGCCCGCGAAGACCTGGCGGTGCTGGAACGGGTGGCCGCCCGCTACGCCGTGGCGATCACGCCGGCGGTGGCGGAGGCGATCGGCGATCCGGAGGGGCCGATCGGGCGTCAGTTCGTGCCCACCGCCGCCGAGCTTGTCCAATCGCCGGAGGAGTCCGCCGATCCGATCGGAGATGACGCCCACAGTCCGGTGGAAGGCATCGTGCACCGCTATGCCGACCGGGTGCTGCTGAAGGCCAACCACGCCTGCGCGGTGTACTGCCGGTTCTGCTTCCGGCGCGAGATGGTGGGGCCGGACGGCGTGCGCCCGCTGGGCGCGAAACAGCTGGACGCGGCGATGGCGTACATCGCCGGCGATACGGCGATCTGGGAGGTGATCGTCACAGGCGGCGATCCGTTGATCCTCTCGCCGCGGCGGCTGCGCGACCTGATGGTCCGGCTGGGGCGGATCGAGCACGTGAAGGTGGTGCGCTTCCACACCCGAGTCCCGGCTGTCGACCCGGCGCGGATCACGCCGGAGCTGGTCGCCGCCCTGAAGGCCCCGGGCAAAACCACCTGGGTTGGCCTGCATGCCAACCATCCCGAGGAGCTGACGCCCGCGGTCGAAGCCGCCTGCGCCCGCATCCTCGACGCCGGCATCCCGATGGTCAGTCAGAGCGTGCTGCTGAAGGGCGTCAACGATGATCCGGCCACGCTGGAGACGCTGATGCGCCGGTTCGTGGAACTGCGGATCAAGCCCTACTACTTGCACCACGCCGATCTGGCGCCGGGCACGGGCCACTTCCGCACCACCCTCGGCGCGGGCCAGGCGCTGATGGCGGACCTGCGCGGTCGCGTCTCGGGCATGTGCCAGCCGACCTATGTGCTCGACATCCCCGGCGGCCACGGCAAGTCCCCCGTGGGGCCATGCTATTTCGGCGACGGGCAGGTCACTGATCCGCAAGGAAAAAGCCACGCTTACCCGCCTGGCTGAGACATGGGCTGTGGCGTCCGGGTGACAGTGGGACTGTCACCGCAGGGCGGGACCTCGAACCCGCTAGGCGAAATCGCCACTTGAGCGTTCATCTCCAGGTCAGCAGGTTGCGTAGATACCTGCGCGGTCCGGCCTGCGCCGGATGCAACAGTGAGGGCTGGGTATAGGTATGGTCAGGCAAGGCTCGCGGGGCGAACGCATGAGGCGGCGCCTGGCATTGGCCGCGCTGGCGCCCATGGCGTTCGCCAGTTTCGCTGTGGCGCAGCCGAAGGCGCCGCCCGCGCCCCCCGTCCTGAGCATCCCTCCGTCGGCCGACATGCTGGTCCCGTCGCCAGCGGCTCCGGTGGTGATCCCCCCGCTCAGTCCGGCCCAGGCGCAGACCGCGCTGGCGGTCCTGCGGGCCGCAGATCTGCACGGGCTGCAGCCCAAGGCCTACATTCCCGAGGGGGTTGCCGAGGCTGGTCCGCTCACCGCCGAGCAGCAGGCGGCGCTCGCCGACGGGCTTGTGCGCTACGCGCGCGATGTGAGGATCGGGCGGATGGCCCCTGAGGCCTTCCCGGATTTCTGGGCGGTGCGCCCCGCGCCCTACGATCCCTCGGCGGACCTTGCCACGGCGCTGGGCGAGGGCCGGCTGCAGTCCTGGCTGGACAGCCTGCCGCCCCGCTATTCCGGCTACGCCGCCCTGAAGCGCGGCTTGGCCCGCTACCGCGAGATCGCCGGCAAGGGCGGCTGGTCCCCCGTGCCGGAAGGCGAGCCCCTGCGGCTGGGCGACAAGGGCCCGCGCGTGGCGGCGCTCCGCGCTCGGCTGGCGGCCGAGGACGCCGGCGTGCCCACGGCTGGCGGCGCGACCTTCGACAAGCCGCTGGAGGCGGCGGTGCAGCGCGCGCAGGGCCGCCTGGGGCTTCGTCCCGACGGCGTGGCCGGCAAGGACGTCCTGGCCTCACTGAACCAGCCGGTGGGCCAGAGGGTCCTGCAGATCATCGCCAATATGGAGCGCTGGCGCTGGGTGCCGCCTTCGATGCCGGCCACACGCGTCCAGGTGAACTCGGGCGCGGCCATCGTCACCCTGTTCCAGGACGACAAGGCGGTGCTGTCGATGAAGGCGGTGTCGGGCCGGCGCGGGGACGAGACCCCGATGCTCATGTCGTCGATCCACAGCGTGGTCATCAATCCACCCTGGAACGTGCCGGCGAGCATCGCGGCCAAGGAGCTGTGGCCGAAGGAGAAGGCCAACCCCGGCTATCTGGCGCGCAACGGTTACCGGATTATCCCGGTCGAAGGCGGCCAGCCCAGGCTGCAGCAGGCCTCTGGCGACGAGAGCGCCCTGGGCCGCTTCAAGTTCGACTTCGACAACCCCTTCGCCGTCTACCTGCACGACACGCCGTCCAAGGGCGGCTTCGACCGCTTTGCGCGCCAGGCCAGCCACGGCTGTGTGCGGCTGGAGAAGCCGCGGCTGCTGGCCGAGGCCTTGCTGGCGGGGGACACGAAGTGGACTCCCGAGGCGATCGACGCCCAGCTCGAAGGCGACAAGACCGTGCGCGCGCCATTGCCCGAGAGCGTGCCTGTGTTCATTTTCTACTGGACGGCCTTCGTTGGGTCCGACGGCCAGATGCGGTTCCGCTCAGATCCCTACGACTGGGACCGCGACCTGCTGCGGCGGGTAGGGGTGCTGGCCAAGGTCCAGGTGGCGGCCAAGACCTGATGGATTTGGGCTGAGGGGCCTCGTTGATGTTCAAGACCGTCCTGTGGATCGCCGCCGCCTGCGTGGCCGTGCTTATCGCCCTGGCGGTGAGCCGAAGCCTGAACTTCGACCGCCCGCCGCCGAAGGCCCTCGAGGCGCCCGCCGCGCCCGCCGCGCCCGTCGCCGCCAAGCCCGCCGCGGTCGCCGCACCGGTCGTCGCGCCCGAACCTCCGTCACCCCCGCCGCCGCCGACGCCTGAAGAGCAGCAGGTGGAGGACGACGCGGCCGCCACGGGAATGACCACGATGGAGAGCGACGAGCCTCCCCCGGGGCCGCCGACCTGATTCGGATGCGCTCAGTTCGGACCTGGCGGGTCGGCCTTTACGCCCCGCGCCACTGGCGCACGCGGCCGGTGTCGACGTGGACGAAGTTGGACGTAGGGTAGTAGCCGACGCCGCCGGCGCCGACGTTCAGGGCGGCGTCCTTCAGATGGACCAACTGCACCCCCGGCAGCCGCACGTCGATGGCCTTGCCCAGGATGTGCTGGCTGGTTTCGGCGACGCCGTGGCTCTTGCCACGCAGCATCGCGTTGGTGCGCGGCGAGCGGTAGCCGGAGATGATCTGGAAGGGGGCGTTGGTCTCCACCCGGCTGCGAATCGCAGAGAGCGCGTCGAACAGCGCGGGGTCGATGAAGTGCTCATCACCGGTCCGCCAGTCACGCATCACGCGCGTGGCTTCCGCCAGAGCGTCCGGCAGATAGCTGCCGTTGGCGTAATAGACCGCGTTGAACTTCTCGCCGGTGTGCAGGTTGTCCAGGATCGCGCGCCGCGGCCCCCAGACATCGAGGGTCTTCCCCCAGGCCGGAGTCGTGACAGCGGTTAGGCCGAGACCTGCCCCCATTCGGAGGAGGTCCCTGCGGCGGACGAGGTTGAGCATGTGCGTGCTTCCAGGCCGTCGTGGGGAAGCCGGCAATCTGGCGGGTGAATCGTTAACGTCAACCCTACGTGGCCTCGGGTGCGACCAGAGGCCGCCCCTTGCCTTTGCGAACGCAGCCCCGGACAGTCCGAGCCAGCGGCCCGCCAGAGGCCGTGGGGGAGATCGTCCACATGGCCACCGGCCCAACCGGCCTGCGCAAGGTCATCGCCGCCGCGATGATCGGCACCACCATCGAGTGGTACGACTTCTTCCTGTACGGCACCGCCGCGGCGCTGGTGTTCAACAAGCTGTTCTTTCCCGCCTCCGAGCCGCTGGTCGGCACCATGCTCGCGTTCGGGACCTATGCGCTGGGGTTCGCGGCCCGGCCGCTGGGCGGCATCGTCTTCGGCCACTTCGGCGACCGGATCGGGCGCAAGCGCCTGCTCATGCTCAGCTTGATCCTGATGGGCGTGGCGACTGTCCTGATCGGCTGCCTGCCGACCCATGGGCAGGTGGGGATCCTGGCTCCGATCCTGTTGATCCTTCTACGGCTGGTGCAAGGCTTCGCAGTGGGCGGCGAGTGGGGCGGGGCGGTGCTGATCGTAGCCGAGCACGGCGACGCCAAGGGCCGCGGCTTTTGGACCAGTTGGCCCCAGGCCGGCGTGGCGGCTGGCAGCCTGCTGGCATCGGGCATGCTGGCGCTGATGGCCACCCTGCAGAGCGAGGCGGATTTCCTCAGCTGGGGCTGGCGCGTGCCGTTCCTGCTCTCGGCCGTGCTGATTGGCGTCGGGTGGTGGATCCGCGCCACCGTGGAGGAAAGCCCCACCTTCCAGGCGGTGGCCCGCGATGTGGCGGCGCTGGAGAAGGCTCCGGCGCTCGAGGCGATCCGTCGCCGGCCAAGGCAGCTTCTCATCGGCGGCGGCCTCAGGGTCGCCGAGAACATCAGCTACTACATCGTCAGCGTCTTCCTGATCACCTACGTCACCCAGGCGGTCGGACTTTCGCGACAGGTGGCGCTGAACGCGATCCTGATCGCCTCTGCGGTCCACTGCTGCGCCATACCGTTCTTCGGCTGGCTCTCGGACCGGATCGGACGGCGGCCGGTCTACGCCTTCGGCGCCTTCGGCATGATGGGCTGGACGTTCGTCTTCTTCCGCCTGCTGGAGACCGCCGATCCCACCCTGATCATCCTGGCCAGCGTGGTGGCGCTTGTGTTCCATGCCGCCATGTACGGGCCGCAGGCGGCGTTCCTGGCGGAGATGTTCCCCACGCGGTTCCGCTACTCGGGGGTCTCGCTGTCCTATCAGGTGACCTCGATCTTCGCCGGCTCGCTGGCCCCGCTGATCGCCGCGGCCCTGCTGGCGGCGACCGGCTCCGGTACGCCCGTGGCGATCTATGTGGCCGGGGCCTCGCTGATCAGCGGGGTCGCCGCCCTGCTGGCGCGGGAGACCCGCGGCAAGACGTTCGCCGAGATCGACGCCGAAGCCTGAGCCGGACACAGCAAGGGCCGCGCTTCGCAGCGCGGCCCTTGGCCTCTCGGTCCACACATCCGGAAGGGGCGATATGATCCTGCGCCGTTGGGGACGCCGATCGCCGCTCCGTCGGGTGTGCCCTACGGACCGGAGCTTGCTAGTTCTTCAGAGCGTCGCGGGCCGCGTCCTTCAGGGCGCCGACGCCCTTCTGGACCTTGCCGGCCACACGCTCGGCGGTCCCTTCGGCTTCGAGGCGCTCGTTGCCCGTCGCCTTGCCGGCGGCTTCCTTCACCGAGCCCTTGATGTCCTTGGCCGCGCCCTTGGCCTCGTCCTTGTGCATGTCACTCATCCTCTGCGGTTACTGTGGGTGGCCCCATCAGCGTTGACAGCGCGGAGGACCCGACAAGGTTCCTAGGCGGCGACCTTCGATGTGCGTTCGAGCAGGGCCTCAAAGGCGGCGGCGGCCGAGCGCTCGGCGTCGGTGTCACCCATCATGCGGCGCGCATCCGCGTGGCCGAGGATGAAGCTCTTCATCTGGAAGTAAGCGGCCTGAGCCTCTGCATCCGCGAGAGGCGGGTCGCGCAGCAGCCGAATCTCGTTCGTCACGTTGGTGCGGAAGCGCTGCAGCCGCTGCTGAAGATAGTCCTTCAGAGGCCCGGGCTGGTCGTCCAGCTCGACGCTCAGCGCCATGATCGGACAGCCGCTGGCGGACCACCGGGTCTCGCCCCAGTGGAGCCAGCGCCGGAACACCTCCTCCACCCTCGCGCGCCCTGGCGGCAACGCGGCAGCCGGCGCCCAGACCGTCTCACGGAAGTGGTCCAGCGCCGCCTCCACGACGGCGCGGTGCATGTCTTCCTTGGACTCGAAATGCTTGAAGAGACCGCTCTTGGAGAGACCGACGGCCTCGGCCACGTCCGAGAGGCTCACTCCGGCGAGGCCGCGCAGCGCCGCCTGGCGCACGGCCTCGTCGACGATACGCGACTTCGTAGCCTCGCCCTTTTTCAACAGCCAAGCCTCCCTGCTTGACACAAAGTGACCGATCGTGCTCTTTCGTTTTTAGCGACCGGTCGTGCTCTTTTCTACTGGAAGGATCACGAGAATGCAAAGTTTCAAGATGTTGAGCGCGATCGCCGCAGGCGCGGTGCTCGTGTCAGGCGCGGCTTTGGCTCAAGCCCCCGGGTTCAGGGGCGAGGCCAAGCTCGTCACGCCGGCCTCCGCGCCGCGCGAAGCCGTCATCGCCGGGGTCGATTGGCGCTGCGAAGGTGATGCCTGCGTGGGCGTGGCGCTCCGCAAGGCCAACCTCGATGGCCTCGTCCGCGAATGCAGGAAGGTTGCTGCGGTCGTAGGCCCGGTGGCCAGCTACAAGTCCGGCGCATACGTGGCAGACAAGGGCCAGCTTAAGGCCTGCAATCGCGCGGCGCCGGCCCAAGCGGTGGCTGCGAACTAGGGTCTTCGCCCTTAGGTTTCCAGTCGCCAGACCCTGGGATGGCGCGCCGCTCCTCCCAGGGCTTTTGGGCCGGTGCGTTGCGCCGAAGGCCTCTGGCCGCTATCTCCCCGCCTCAACTTCCCCACACTCCGATCAGCGAGCGCGGACGCCCCATGGCGCAGCAATACATTTTCCAGATGCAGGGCCTGACCAAGGGCTTTCCCGGCAGCCCGAAGAAGCTCTTCGAGAACATCTGGCTGAGCTTCTACTCCGACGCCAAGATCGGCGTGGTCGGCGTCAACGGCTCGGGCAAGTCGACCCTGCTGAAGATCATTGCGGGGCGCGACAAGGAGTTCTCTGGCGAGGCCAAGGCCGCCGACGGCGTCAAGATGGGCTACCTGGAGCAGGAGCCGCATCTGGACGAGAGCCTCGACGTCTGGGGCAACGTGATCTCGTGGTGCGAAGAGAAGAAGATTTTCGACCGCTACAACGCCGTCGCCACCGAGATGGGTGAGAACTACACCGACGAACTCATGGAGGAGATGACCGCGCTCCAGGAGAAGCTGGACGCCGGTGACCTCTGGGACATCGACTCCAAGATCGAGATGGCGACGGACGCACTGCGCTGTCCGCCGAACGACTGGAAGGTGGACAAGCTCTCGGGCGGTGAGAAGCGCCGCATCGCGCTGGCCCGGCTGCTGCTGTCGAAGCCCGACATGCTGCTGCTGGACGAGCCCACCAACCACCTCGACGCCGAGTCGGTGGCCTGGCTGGAGCGCTACCTCGAAGAGTACCCCTCGACCGTGGTCTGCGTGACCCACGATCGCTACTTCCTCGACAACGTCGCCGGCTGGATCCTCGAGCTCGACCGCGGCCACGGCATCCCGTGGCAGGGCAACTACTCGTCCTGGCTGGAGCAGAAGGAACGCCGCCTCGCGCAGGAAGAGAAACAGCAGGAGGCGCTGCGCAAGACACTGGAGCGCGAGCTCGAGTGGGTGCGGCAGAACCCGAAGGCGCGCCAGGCCAAGAGCAAGGCGCGCATCCGCCAGTTCGAGGAGCTGTCGTCGCAGGAATTCCAGAAGCGCAACGAGACCAACGAGATCTACATCCCGCCGGGGCCGCGGCTCGGCGACCAGGTCATCGAGGCCGACAAGTTGCGCAAGGGCTACGGCGACCGGCTGCTGATCGACAACCTGAGCTTCAGCCTGCCGCGCGGCGGCATCGTCGGCATCATCGGCCCGAACGGCGCCGGCAAGACCACGCTGTTCCGCATGATGGCGGGTCTCGAGCAGCCGGATGGCGGCTCGATCAAGGTCGGACCGTCGGTCCAGATCGCCCACGTCGACCAGTCGCGCGACACGCTGAACGGGGACAAGACCGTCTGGGAGGAGATCTCGGGCGGCCTCGACATGATCCGCGTGGGCAACTACGAGACCGCCTCGCGCGGCTACGTGGGGCGCTTCAACTTCCGCGGCAACCAGCAGCAGCAACACATCCGCGACCTGTCGGGCGGCGAGCGCAACCGTGTGCATCTCGCCAAGCTCTTGAAGAGCGGTGGCAATCTGCTGTTGCTCGACGAGCCGACCAACGACCTCGACGTCGAGACACTGCGGGCGCTGGAAGAGGCGCTGTTGAGCTTCCCCGGCTGCGCCGTGGTGATCTCCCACGACCGCTGGTTCCTCGATCGCATCGCGACCCACATCCTCGCCTTCGAGGGCAACAGCGAGGTGGTCTGGTTCGAGGGCAACTACGCCGAGTACGTCGAGGACCTGCGCCGCCGCAAGGGCGCCGACGCCGACCAGCCGCACCGGCTGCGCTTCAAACCGCTCGCCGGCTGACGCGCGGCGCCGTAACGGCTGTGCCTGCGGCGCGGTTCGGCTAAACTCAAGACTCGCGCCGGACCGCGAAGGGGATTGCGGCCGCGCGCGGAGGCAGGATCACGCGATGTCGATGTTCATCGATTCCAGCGGCCGGCTGCATCACGACCAGTCGCAGAACATGGCGCTCAACTGCCCGCACTGCCAGGTGCTGGCGCGTATCTCACCGGTGTCGGTACCGGACTTCAACCAGGTCACGCTGCACAAGCCCGCGCACGTCGGTCTGGTCTACCGCTGCGAATCCTGCAATTCACCGGTGTTCCTGAAGTTCGCGGTGAAGCTCTACGGCGGCAGCAGGGTCGAGCTGTCGACGACGTACACCGAGCTCGAGCGGCCGCCGGAGAAG
>NZ_CADEGK010000002.1:0-45339 GCF_902826855.1 uncultured Phenylobacterium sp.
CCCACTGTCGTGCCGGGCGTTCCCGCCAGCGTCGCGGAGAGATGGAAGTTGGCGCCGTCATAGGTCGCACTGGCGCTGAGGATGTCCAGGTCGGCCGCCTGCGGGCCGGTGTAGGTGGCCAGGAAGTCGTCCGCGGGGTCCGTCACGGCCAGCGCCGGCGTGGCAGCGATCGACAAGGCGCACGCGAGCGCCACGGAGAGAAGCGGCTTGGACATCGAAATGGACTCCCTTGCTTGGCGGCGGCCGCGAGCTTGCGGGGCGGAAGGCTGCGACCTTGTGAGGGCTGCGCCGCCTGGGCCATGATGAAGGCCTGAGGAACTTCTGAGGGTCTTCGACCCTGGGGGAGGTTGCGGGTGGATGCGCCGGGCGGAATGCTCACGCTGGCCGGGCTCGCGCGACGGCCCGATATCGAGTTCGGGCCGGTCCGCATCAGCCCCTCGACTCGGTTGGTCCGCGGCCCGGCCGGCGAGGCCAGTCTCGAGCCGCGCGCCATGCAGGTGCTGGTTGCGCTCAGCGACGCGGTCGGCGCCGTCGTCACCCGCGACGCCCTGTTTCGCCGTTGCTGGGGCGACGCGGTGGTGGGCGATGACAGCCTCAACCGCGCCGTCGCCGACGTCCGCCGGGATATGCGCGCCGCCGTCGGCGACCTCGTCGCCATCCAAACGGTCCCGCGCACTGGCTATCGCCTCATTCTCGCGGGCGAAGCCGCGCCTGGCCCAGCCCCGTCGGCCGCGCGGCGCCGGCTGCTCCTCGCCGGCGGTGGGGCGGCCGCGATCGCCGCCGCCGGCGCCGCCTGGTGGGCCCTCCGCCCCGATCCTGCCCGCGCCCGCGCCGCCGCGCTGGTGGATGACGCCGAGCAAGCTCGCCAGACCGGGATGTCCGATGGCCATGTCCGCGCCGCGCAAGCTCTCGAACAGGCCGTCCGGCTCGACCCCGCCAGCGCTGCTGCGTGGGGCAAGCTCGCCCTCGTCCGCAGCGCGCTCGCCGACGAGACCGCGCCAGACCGCGTTGCCGCCCTCACCGAGCAGGTCCAGCAGGCGGCCCGCCGCGCCCTGGCGCTAGATCCGCGCCAGCCCGACGCGCTGGCCGCGGGCGCGATCCTGCCGCCCTACTTCGGCGATTGGCAGGCCGCCGAGCGCCGGATGGACGCCGTCCTGAAGGTCGCGCCCAGCCACGTGGCGACCCGCGACGCCCGTGGCTTCCTCTATGTCTCGGTGGGCCGGGTCCGCGAGAACATGGCGGAGCGCCTGGCCATCGCCTCGCGCGAGCCGCTAAACGCCGTCCTGCTCTACCGCCTGATCTACGCCCACTGGATCATAGGCCAGGTCACCGAGGCCGACCGCGCCGCCGAACGTGCGCTCCAGCTCTGGCCGCGCCATCCCGGCGCGTGGTTCGCGCGGCTGTGGGTGCTGGCCTTCACCGGCCGCGCCGAGCGCGCCTTGAGCCATCTCGATGACGCTGCGGCTCGCCCCGACCTGCCACCCTGGATGATGCAGACCTTGCGCACCGCCGTCACCGCTCTGATCACGGGCCGGCCGGCCGACGTGACCCTCGCCGCCGACCGCTTGCTGTCCGAGGTGGGCCGCAGCCCCTCGGCGTCGGTTAACGCCCTCCTGATCCTCAACGGTTTGGGCGAGGTCGACCGCGCCTTCGAGGTGGCCCGCGCCTACCTGTTGGAGGAGGGACCCCTGATGGCCAGCGTGCGTTGGCGCCCGGGCCAAGTGCTGGTTAGCGATCAGCGACGTCGCAAAACTCATATGCTCTTCACGCCGGTGGCGGCCGCCATGCGCCGCGACCCGCGTTTCCCCGATTTGGCCGAGCGCGTTGGGCTCGCCGCTTACTGGCGCGCCGTTGGGCGTGGCCCTGACGGCCCAGACCCGTGACGATTCACGGCTTGTGCAACCCCCACCAGGCCCCGCCCCAAGTCGTTCTCGAACGCGGACAGTCGATCAAGGCCCATCCTGCGTCTCCGGCGTCGTGACTCGGGCGAGCGACAGCCGGACCGGCGCGGACTTGTAGGCCGGGGCGCCGCTGCGGCGATCGTGGTCCTCGGCACATTGGCCTCGCGATAGTAGGCGGCGATGCAGCCCCGCGGCAGCTCGCGGGCGACTGCGGTAAGGCCGCAGCCCCCCGCCGGCCGGCCGTCGAGATAGAACGCGGCGGCCAGATCGACCCGGTCCGCTCGTGTACTCGGCGATGAAACCGTGGCCCAGCACCGGCTCGCCGGCGCGGTCCCAGGTGACCAGGGCCTCCCAGGTCCTTCCAGACCAGGCCTGGCGAGAGGCGTACGCCGTCCGGCAGGCTGGGAGTCTCGGCGCGGGCCGCGGTCGCGGCGCAGCCGATCGTTCGAAGGGGCATGGTGGCGGCTCGGCGGGCGTGGAGGACTATGCGCGCCTGCGCGCGTCGCGGCTGGTCAGGGCCGCCCAGTCGGCGAAGCCGGTGATCACCCGCTCCAGGAAGGCCCGGCCGTTCGGCGTCAGCACCTCACCCGAGCCATCGAACATCGCCGCGGCCTCGCCGATGTACGCCTCGGGCTGCTGCATGACCGGCATGTTCAGGAAGACCATGCTCTGGCGGATGTGATGGTTCGCGCCGAAACCGCCCAGCTTGTAGGGCGAGACGCTCACCACCGCCGCCGGCAACCCGTCCCACGGACTCGGGTAGTCGGGACGGGAGCCGACATCGATGGCGTTCTTCAGGGCGCCGGGGACCGAGCGGTTGTACTCCGGCGTGGTGATCAGCACCGCGTCCGCCGCCCTGATCTCGTCGCGGAAGCGCGTCCAGGCCGCCGGCGGCGTGGCGTCGAGATCCTCGGTGTAGAGCGGCAGGTCGCCGATCTCGACGATACGACAGGCGAGGGTGGGCGGGGCCAGCGCGATCAACGCACGGGCGATCCGCCGGGTGTAGGAGGCCTTGCGCAGGCTTCCGACGAGCACGACGACGTTGAGCGGATCGGACATCGCAAAGATCTCTCGGAGTCAGTGGGAGGGCGGAGGGAAGTGGACGGGAAGCGGGCGCGGGGTGCGGGGACCGACGGTCAGTCGATGCGCAGGCTCTGCTCCATCGCGAAGCACTGGTCCCAGATGTAGACGTCGAAGCCCGAGAGTCGGTCCTGCCACTTGGGCGTCACCGTGTTCACGCATTTCACGACCACGCGGTCGATGTAGTTGTCGAACACCGCCCAGGGGTTGGTCTTGTCCTCGGCAGCGAGCTCCTCGCCGATGGCGGTGGTCTGCAGCGCCTGCCCCGCCGCCGCCTTCAGGTCGTTCATGAACTCCAGCTGCGTGCGCACGTCGGCGTGGGTTCCGGTCCGGCTGACATGGCCGCCGACGATCGTCTCGAAGGGCAGCTTGTCGATCAGGGCCACCTGCTCGAAGACGCCCTGCACGTCGTGCGCGACCGCGAACCGCCGCCACGGCATCCAGCCCGGGAAGATCACGTCCACCACCATCAGGGTCTTCTGCCGCGGCGCGTAGATGAAGATGTTGCCGGGCACGTGGGCGTCGCCGTGGTAGCTGAGCTCCAGGACCTGGCTGCCGACCTTCAGCGTGTAGCGGTCCTTGAAGGTCACGGTCGGCGGCGGCCGCTTCGGGTCAGCATCGCGGAGCAGCAGCCGCTTGGTCTCCTCCTGGGCGATGACGACCGGCACGCGGCCCAGGTCATTCACGCCGGCGATGTGGTCGGCGTGGGAGTGGCTGTAGATCACGTGGGTGATCGGCTTGTCGGTAACCTCGGCAATCGCCCGCCGGATGTGGGCCGAGTAGGTGGGGGGCGCGTCCACCACCACCACGCCGGTCTCGTAGACCAGGAACATCGACTGGTAGGCGTTCTCGGTGACCATCCAGAGCCCGTCGCCCAGCTTCTGCGTGCGGTAGCCCTTGGCCGGGTCGATGGCCGGGGGCGTGTTGTCTGCGGAGACCGGTAGGTAGCGGTCGGGGCGCACCCCGATCGGTGCGAGCGTGGGCATGTTCGCGTAGGGCGCGCCTGGCTGCCCGGGCGGGGACCCCGCCCGCGCCGGTGCGCCGATCAGGACCGCCACGAGCGCGGCGGCGCCGATGACCTGGCCGAATTGTCTCGTCGTCCGGTACGCGCGTGGGGTCGACACGGTCGCTCTCCTGTCATGGCGCGGCGACGCTGCGCCGCCCTGGCCTGAGGAGAGAATTGGACCGGCGGCCCCGCTCCGGAATTGGACTTAGGTGTCGCCGACACCAAAGTCTCATCCGGCGCGACGGCCGCGCCGTGTCACCGGGCGGGCGACGCCACAGTGCGTCGCGGCAGCGTCCAGCCGGCGCGCGGGAAGTGGCACATGTAGCCGTGCGGGATACGCTCGAGATAATCCTGGTGCTCGGGCTCGGCCTCCCAGAAGTCGCCCGCTGGCTCCACCGCGGTCACCACACGGCCGGGCCAGAGACCGGAGGCCTCGACGTCGGCGATGGTCTCTTCGGCGACCCGCTTCTGGTCCTCGCTCGTATAGAAGATCGCGGAGCGGTAGCTCAGTCCGACGTCATTGCCCTGGCGGTTGAGCGTGGTCGGGTCGTGGATCTGGAAGAAGAACGCCAGAACGTCGCGATAGCTGGTCGCGGCCGGATCGAAGACGATCTCGATCGCTTCGGCGTGCGTGCCGTGGTTGCGGTAGGTCGCGTTGGGGACATCGCCGCCGGAATAGCCGACCCGGGTCGAGAGGACGCCGGGTTGGCGGCGGATCAGCTGCTGCATGCCCCAGAAGCAGCCGCCGGCGAGGATGGCGCGTTCGGTGGTCGGCATAGGGGTCTCCTCTGGCGGTCGGTCGTCTTATGTGGTTGCGGCGCCCGGCGCCCGCAATCCGGAGCCCGTGGTGGGCCGAGTCTCAGGGCGGGGCGCTTTCCAGGAACTGTAGGATCAGCGCGGCCGCCTCGTCGAGCCGCTCATCGAGGGCGAAGTGACGGCGTCCAGCTCGAAGACGCAGCGCTGCACGCCGAGCTGGACGAGCAGGCCCGCATGGTCTCTCCAAGGTGGTCGAAGGTATAGGCGTAGTGCGCCGGCGCCGGCGCATCGCTCTGCCCGAAGCCCGGATAGTCGGGCGCGATGACATGGTACCGCCGGCCAGAAGCGGGATCAGACCGTCGTACATGCGCGACGATGAGCATAGCCGTGCAGCATGACGATCGTCGGCGCGTCCGAGGGCCCCGCCTCGCGGTAGAAGACCCCAACGCCATCGACCAGCGCCCGGCGGTAGGTGGTTGTCACCGAGGTCGACGGCAGGGCGCCGGGTCCGGCCTCGGCCAGCGCGGCGGCCATGAGCGCGGCGAACCCGCACGGGAGGAGGAAGGTGCGCATGGTGGGCATGCCGGTTCGTTGCGGTGTCGGATTGACGCCCCGATGAGATCGGATCGTGCGCCGCCGGGCCATTGGACCTAGGCAGCGGCGATACCAAAGTCGTGCTGGGGCTGGGGCGCCGCCGACTCCTGGACCCGGTAGCGAGCGGCCGGCTCGGACCGCGAGAGGTTGGGGAATAACGCCTGGCGGGCCGCCTCGTAGGCCTGCCAGTCGCCGACGTCCGGGAGGGATGGCAGGGTGATGAGTTCGCCCTGGTCGAGGCCCGACAGGGCCGCGTCGACCGCATCCGGCGCGCTCATCACGATCTCCCTCGGCAAGGTGTCCAGCGGCGCGCCCGAGGCGGCCCAGAAGGCGGTGCCGACGGCGCCCGGCAGGACGGCCTGGACCCGAAGTCCGCGCGCGGCGAGCTCGTGGTGCAGCGACTGGGTCAGGGCGACCACGAACGCCTTGGTGCCGGCATAGACCCCGTTGAGGATCTCCGGTCCGACTGCGGCGATGGAAGCCATGTTGACGATCGTTCCGGAGCCCCGCTCGACGAACTTCGGGGCTGCGGCATAGGTCAGCCGCATCAGCGCCGTGACATTGAGATCGATCATGGGTTGCATGGCAGCGACATCCGAACTCAGGAGCGGCAAGGCGGAGCCGACGCCGGCATTGTTCACCAGCATCGAGATCCGCGCGTCATCGCGCAGGCGCAGCACGATGTCGTCCACATGGTCGGCACGGCCGAGGTCGGCGGTCAGGGTCTCGACCTGCCGCCCGGTCGCCTGGATCAGGCGGCTGGCCACCGCTTCCAGGCGCATGGAGTCCCGCGCTACCAGGATGAGGTCGAACCCGCGGCCAGCGAGCCGGTCGGCATAGACCTCCCCCATCCCTGCGGACGCGCCGGTGATCAGCGCGACGCCCTTCGGCGGCGTTGGCGTGGCGGGTGTGTGCAGCATCGTCGACCTCCACCGTCATCACGGGCGCGGCGCCCGGCGCCTTCGAACCTGGCCGCGCCAGGGCTGGGCGGACATTGCACTTTGGTGTCGGCGATACCTTTGTCTCGGTTGTGCGCGCGGGCCTCGCGACGGAGTCTCTGGCCGTCGGCGGGACGCCCCGGCGTTGCGCGCCGCGAACGACTGTCGCTCTCGCCGCGCCTCTAAGCGCGGGGCGGGGTCACGCCCGATTCCCGGGCTGCCGAGGCGGACAAAAGCGTCCGCACAACACAGGACAGGATCGAGACATCTCCATGAGCCAACCTTCAAAGGTCGCCGTCATCACCGGCGCATCGCAGGGCCTGGGCGCGGCGCTGGCAGCCGCGTATCGCGCCGCTGGCTACAAGGTCGTCGCCAACTCGCGATCGATCGGACCGTCCGGGGACGCCGATCTGGCGACCGTAGCCGGTGACATCGCCGATCCGGCCGTCGCCGAACGCGTCGTCGCCACCGCGGTCGAGCGCTTCGGGCGGATCGACACCCTGGTCAACAACGCCGGGGTCTTCACCGCGAAACCCTTCACGGCCTTCACGCAGGAAGACTGGGCGGCGAACACCGGCACCAACCTCGCCGGCTTCTTCCACGTGACCCAGGCGGCGATCCGCCGGATGGAGAGACAAGGCTCCGGGCACGTCGTGCAGATCTCGACGAGTCTGGTCGAGCAGCCGATCAATGGCGTCCCCTCGGTCCTGGCGTCCCTTACGAAGGGTGGACTGAACGCGGCGACGAAGTCCCTGGCGATCGAGTACGCCGGGCGGGGCATTCGTGTGAACGCGGTGGCGCTGGGCATCATCAAGACCCCGATGCATCCGCCGGAAACCCACGCGGGCCTGGCCACCCTCCAGCCCCTCGGCCGCCTGGGCGAGGTCGAGGAGGCGGTCCACGGCGTCCTCTATCTGGAGAACGCCCCGTTCGTGACAGGCGAGATTCTGCACGTCGACGGCGGCCAGTCCGCCGGCCACTGGTGACCCTTCGCAGCGGGCCGCCCACGCGGCCCGCTGCGCTGCCCTGGAGCGCTCCGACCATGCCGATCGTCAACATCCTGGTGACCCGTGAGGGCTCCGGACCCGACCGCACTGCGATCACCGCCGAGGAGAAGGCCCGCCTCATCAAGGGCGTCAGTGACCTGCTGCTGGAGGTCCTGGGCAAGCCGCTCGATTCGACGTTCGTGACCATCCAGGAGATCGAACTCGAGAACTGGGGGTGGGGCGGATTGCCGGCCCTCGAATACCGACAGTCCCGCACGGGTGCGCCTTCGGGGCAATGAAGGGTCGTCAGGCGCTTCGCGCTGGCCGTGCCTGCGAGGCTGCCCCGATGAACACCTTCATGGCGTCGAGCTGGTCCGTCGAAGTGGTCTCCTCAGGCGCGCAGGAGGGTGGTCCGCGCCTCGGCCAGTTCTCCGGCCAGCGTGGCCATCAAATCGGCCGCCGGGAGCGGCCGGGCAAGGGGCGCGCCCTGGCCCGCCCAATGGGCGCCGTAGCCTCCATCGCCCTTCGATCGCGCCGCGGCCGCCAGCGCCTTGCCGGCGTCGTAGGCGATCGGATAGTCGGGCGGGGGCGCCTGGCCGAGCGGGCCGGCCTTCAGGCGTGTGAAGCTGTTGGCGAGGCAGCGCGCCGGTCGCCCGGAGATCAGCGAGGTCATTTCCGTAGCGGACGCGCCGGATCCGAACAGCGCGGCGCGATGCGAGGCGTCCGCCCCGGATTCCGGGCAACCGACGAATGCGGTGCCAAGCTGGGCCGCGGCGGCGCCGAGCGCCAGGACCGCGGCGACGCCAGCGCCGTCCATGAGCCCGCCGGCCGCGATGACCGGGACAGGCAGTCGCGTGACCAGGAGCCGTGTGAGGGGGGCGGCGCCGAGCTGGGCGTCATTTGCGGTGGGATCAAACACGCCCCGGTGTCCGCCCGCCTCCCAGCCCTGCGCCACCACAGCGTCGACCCCGGCCCGGACCGCCGCCTCGCCTTCCGCCAGTGAGGTGGCGGTAGAGAGCAGGACGGCGCCTGTGGCCTTTAGGCGGTCGATCGCATCCTGCGGGGGTAGGCCGAAGTGGAAGCTGACAACGGCTGGTCGCGCCTCCAGCACAGCGCCCAGCATCTCCGGATCCGCCACGAGGCTGCGGTAGATTTCGCCGATCCGCTCGGGCGGGTGGCTGCCGAAACGCGCGAACTCGGGCGCCAGGGCGGCGAGCCAGCCGGCCTCGCGATCCGGGTGCGCCCGCGCGGGCCGGTGGCAGAACAGGTTGACGTTGACCGGGCCGCCGGTGAGGCGGCGAAGCGCGGCCAGCATGTCGCGGGCGCCGGCCACATCAACCGAGCCGAGCGAGATCGAACCCAGGCCTCCGGCGTTGGTCACGGCCGCCGCAAGCTGCGGCGTCGAGGTTCCGGCCATCGGCGCCTGGATGATCGCCAACCGGATGCCGATCCGCTGGAGCAGGGGCGTCATGTCGCCGGCGTGAGAGGCGCGCACAGGCGGGCGAAGGCGCCGCGCGGCGTAAACCACCAGTCGCACACGCCGCCCAGTTCGAGCGCCAGGGCGCGGACGAGGCCGACCCCGCGTCCCGGACGTGCGCCGGCCAGGACGACGCCATCGTCGGAAACCGTACAGACCACGTCGCTGCCGGCCAGTGACAGGCGCACCACGATGGCGCCGGAACGGCCGGCAAGCCCGTGTCGTGCGGCGTTGCGCACAAGCTCGGAGACGGCCAGGCCGAGGCGCCACGCCCGGTCGGAGGCCAGCCAGATGTCGTCGGTTTCGACCGCGAGGCTCACCCCCCGGTCCGCCAGCGTCGACTTCGAGAAGGCGGCGCAGAGGCGACCGACGTAGTCGGCGAGGTTCACATGCCCGTCGATCGGCGGCAGGAGCGCCCGGTGGGTCTCGGCGTGTGCGTGCAGCCGGTCCGCCGCACGCCGCAGCGCCTGACGCACCTCCGTCCGACCGGACCCGGCCGCGGCCAGGGACAGGCCCGCGATGGCCTCCGCATACTCGTTGGCGACCCGATGGCTGATCTCCTCGACCAGATACAGCGGCAGTCCGCCGGCGTGGCCTTGCATCAGGTTCGTCTCAGGCGTCATGGCCGCGTTCCCAACTGCCGCTGCGCGGATCGCGTCGCGGTCTGCGAGGCATGAGACAACAGGGCCGGTCGCCGGACCATTGCACCTAGGTATCATCGACACCTTCGTAGGGGCGCTAGTCCTCTGGGTGCAGGCCCAGGCGCTGGCTCATGCGGACGAGATCGGCGAGCGACCGGGCCTGCATCTTCTCCATTACGCGGCCGCGGTGGGCCTTCACCGTGATCTCGCTGATGCCGAGCTCGCCCCCGACCTGCTTGTTGAGCAGGCCTGTGACCACCAGGTCCATCACCTCGCATTCTCGGCGGCTCAACCCCGCGCGACGATCGCGCAGCGCCTGTAGCGCTGTCTGCTCGGCGAGAACGGCCTGGCTACGCTGCAGGGCGTCGTCGATGGCGGCCAGCAGGACCTCGTCCCCAAACGGCTTTGTCAGGAACTCCGCGGCGCCGGCCTTCATGGCCCGCACCGTCATCGGCACGTCGCCGTAGCCGGTGATGAAGATGATTGGCATGCCGACGAGTTGGCTCCCGATGCGATCCTGCAGATCGAGCCCATTGAGGTCGGGCAGGCCGACATCCAGGACTAGGCAGCTCGGGCCCGCATCCGGCGCACTGTCCAGGAAGTCGGCGGCGCAGGCGAAGGTTCGCGCTCGCCATCCCGAAACCTGGATCAGGCCCTCAAGGGCCTCGCGCACCGAGACATCGTCGTCGACGACGTAGACCGTCGCCGTGGGACCCGTGCCGGAGCGCCGAGGCGCCTGGAGGACACACGTGTCGCTGGAAGATGGTTGCATGGAGGCGCCCTTCATCCCTTCCCAAGCGCGGCGTTGACGGCCTGGACAATGGCCGTTTCGGTGAACGGCTTGAGCAGGAAGGCCGCGGCGCCGCGCTTGAGCACCTCGGCCTCGAGTAGGGGGTCGGCGTGCGCCGTGATGAACACGATGCCGATATCGGCGTTGCGGCGCGCAAGTTCGAGCTGGAGATCGGGCCCGGTCATTCCCGGCATGGCCACGTCCAGCACCAGGCATCGCGTGGTGATCGCGCTGTCGGAGGCCAGGAACGCCTCAGCCGAAGCGAACGGCCGGGTGGGAAAGCCGTACGATCCCAGCAGGTCGGGCAAGGCTTCCCGGACCGACTCATCGTCGTCCACGACCGACACCAAGTCACGCTTTGACATTACGCTTACCCGTTACTGAACCTGTGGCCGACGGGGCGTCACAGGGGATGAAGAAGGAGAACGTGGCGCCGGGACCGGTGTCGTTGGGGGCCGCCGACAGCCGCCCCCCGTGGGCTTCGACGATGGACCGGCTGATCGACAAGCCGATCCCCATGCCCTCGGGCTTGGTCGTGTGGAACGCCTCGAACAGCTGCGCGGCCGTCGCGGGGTCGATGCCGATCCCGGCGTCGCGCACGTGCAGATGCACGTGGGCGGCGTCCGCCCGGCGGGTTGAGATCCAGAGTTCTCGCGGCCGGTCGGAGATTGTGGACATGGCGTCGGCGGCATTCAGGATCAGGTTCAAGATCACCTGCTGCAGTTGAATACGGTCGGCCTGCACCAGCGGGGGGTCATGGGTGAACTCTGTCCGCAAGATGACCCGCCGCCGTTGCAGCTCGCTTGCGGACAGGGCCAGGACCTCCCGCGCCGCATCGTGCAGATCGACCGGCTCGAAACTGGGGAGCTGGCGGGAGAACAGCGCCCGGAGGCGCTTGATCACCTCCGAAGCGCGGTCGGCGTCACGCAGCGTCCGCTGCACCGTCGCCTGCGCCCCCTCCAGATTGGGCGGCTCGGCCGTCAGCATCCTCTGGGTGGTGCTGGCGTTGGTGAGGATCCCGGCAAGCGGCTGGCTCACCTCATGGGCGATCGAGGCGGTGAGCGTACTGAGGGCTGCGGCGCGCGCCACGTGCGCGAGTTCCGCGCGCGCCCGGTTGAGATCGTCCTCGGCGATCTTGCGCGCCGTGATGTCCTGCAGCGCGCCCATGAACACCGGCCGATCGGGGAACTGATCGATCCGGTGTCCGACCACATGCGCGTGGCGAATGTCGCCGTTCGGTGTCACGACCCGGAACACGAGGTCGAAGTTCTCGCCGACCGTCGCGCCACCCAGCAGGGTCTGAACCTCCAAAAGGTCGTCGGGATGGATGGCCCCCATCATCATGTCCATCGTGATGGCCGTGCCGGGCTCGTAGCCGAAGATCCGGTAGATGACCTCTGACCAGTTGTGGGCGTCCGCCTCCACATCCCAGGTGAAGCTCCCCGTCTGGCTGAGGCGCTGGGCGGCGGTGAGATAGGTGTTGGCGCGCGCAAGGTCGGCCTCGGCGAGCTTGCTGGCGGTCACATCCTGAGTGCTGCCGATGTAGACGAGGCGGTCGGCGATCTCCTTGACCCGCGTGCTGACCGTATGGAGATGCTTGACGGCCCCCGAAGGCGTCACGATGCGGTAGTGGACCTCGAAGTCCTCGCCGGTGTTCGCGCCCGCCACGATCGAGGCCGCTGCGCGCTCCCGGTCCTCCGGATGGATGCGGCCCAGGACCATCGCCATGGTGGGGGTGGTCGCCGGATCGAATTCCCAGATGCGGAAGTTCTCGGCCGACCAGTCCTGCTGCTCCGCCGCCACGTCCCAGGTGTAGCTGCCGGTCCTGCTGAGTCGCTGGGCGGCCGTGAGGTAGGCGTTGGTGCGCGCGAGCTCGGATTCGGCCAACTTGCTCGCGGTGACGTCCTGCGTGCTGCCGACATAGACGATCCGATCGCGGATCTCCTGGGCCCGCGTCCCAACGGTGTGGAGGTGCTTCACGCCGCCGGTAGGCGTGACGATGCGATAGAAGACCTCGTAGTCCGCCCCCGTGTCGCGACCGGCCGACATGGCGGCGGCGGCAGACTCCCGATCCTCGGAGTGGACCCGGTCGAGCACCATCTCCATCGTGGGATCCACGTCGGGATCGAGTTCCCAAATCCGGTAGTTCTCAGCCGACCAATCTTGCTCATTGGTCTCGGCGTCCCAGGTGAAGCTGCCCGTGCGGCTGAGCGCCTGCGCGCCGGTGAGGTATTTGTTGGCCCGGGTGGCGGCCGTCTCACTGGCGCGCAGCGCCGCTTCGGCGAGCTTGCTCTCTGTGACGTCCTGGTTGGTGCCGATGTAGACCACGCGATCCGCGAAGTCCGGCGTCAGCGTGGCGATGGTTTGCAGGTGCTTGATCGTCCCCTTGGGGGTTACGATCCGGTACACGAGTTCGAAGTCACCCCCGGTCTCGCGGGCCCTGCTCATCAGCGACTGCACGGCCTCTACGTCCTCCGGGTGGATCGCGCCCACGACGATGGCGGTGGTCGGCGTGCTGGCCGGATCGACCTCCCAGATCCGGTAGTTCTCGTCCGACCAGTCGAGCTCGTCGTGCTCGATGTCCCAGGTGAAGCTGCCGACCCGGCTGATCGTCTGGGCGGCCTTCAAGTAGCGGTTTGCGCGCCGAAGCCGCGCTTCGCTGGTCCTGAGAGCCTGCTCGCCAAGCTTGCTGGCGGTCAGGTCTTGGGTCGCGCCGACGTAGACGGGCCGGTCGGTCACGTCGCCGAGCCGCTCGTTCACGGTGTGCAGGTGCTTTATCTTCCCGCTCGGGGTGACGATCCGGTACGAGATCTCGTAGCTTTCGCCGGCGGCCACGGACTTGGCCATGATCGCTTCGACCGCGACCTTGTCATCGGGATGGACCACGGTGGCGTGGAGCGTGGGGACCGCGCGGTCATCCTCCGGCGCCATCTCCCAGATCCGGTAGAGCTCCTCCGACCAGTCCTGCGCGCCGGTCTCGACGTCCCAGGTGAAGCTGCCGGTCTTGCTGAGCCGCTGTGCGCCGGCGAGATAGCGGTTGGCGCGCCGCAGGTCCGCCTCGCTCGCCTTCAAGGCCTCTTCGGCAATCCTGCTCTCGGTGATGTCCTGAATCGAGCCGACATAGACCGAGCGGCCGGTGATGTCCGGCATGCGCGTGGCGACCGAGTGAACGTGCTTGGTGACGCCCTCCGGGGTGATGATGCGGTGGAACATCTCGAAGTCGGCGCTGGCCAGCGTCGCGTGGTTCAGGGCCTCGATCGTCGACTCTCGATCTTCGGGGTGGATCCCATTCAACACCATCGACATCTCAGGCGTGCGTGTGGGGTCGATACCCCAGATCCGATAGGATTCGTCCGACCAGTCGAGCTCGCCCGTTTCCACCCCCCAGGTGTAGCTGCCCGTCTTGCTGAGCCGTTGGGCCGCGGTCAGGTACATGTTGGCGCGGACGAGGCCGGTTTCACTGGCCTTTAGAGCTTCTTCGGCGAGCTTGCTCTGAGTGACGTCCTGTGAGCTTCCGAGATACACGACCCGGTCGGAAAATTCGGGGACGATCGCCATGACTGTCTTCAGGTATTTCACCCCGCCTTTCGGGGTCACGATCCGGTAGGAGACTTCGAAATCTTCCCGGGCCGCTGTCGTGGCCGCAAATGTCGCCAGTATCTCTGCCCGATCGTCGGGGTGGATGGCCTTCGCGGCCATCTCCATCGTCGGCGCCACGGCCGGGTCGAACTCCCAGATCCGATAGTTCTCGTCCGACCAGACCTGTTCGTCCGTGCTCGTGTCCAGCGAGAAGCTGCCGGTCTGGCTGAGGCGCTGGGCGCCGTTCAGGAAACGGTTCGACCGCCGCAGGTCCGCCTCGGCCGCCTTGATGGCGATGTCCGACTGTGCGCGCTCGATGCCGATACCCGCGATCTTCGTGAAGCGATCGATGAGCTCCTGTTCCTCATCCGTCGGGCCGGTGGGCTCTCGCCGATAGATGGCGAAGATCCCAAGCACCTCGTTTTGGCTGCTGAAGATCGGAGCCGACCAACAGGACACCAGGTCCAAGCGCGCCATGGTCGCCGGCCAGTCTTCCGCCCGCCAGCGCCCGTCGTTCCGGGGGTCGATGACGACGACGGGCTGGCGAGTTTCCACGGCCAGGGAACAAGGCCCGTAATAGGGATCGATGGGTTTGCCATCGAGGATCGCGTTGTAGTCCGCCGGAAGGGAGGCGCCGGCGCCGACCCTGAACCGGTGGCGTTCTGCGTCGACCAGCAAGATGCTGCAAAAGGATCCGGGCGAAAGGGTCTCAACCTGCAGGGCGAGTTCCTTGAGAACGTCCGGAAGGGGTACGCCGCGCGCTACGAGTTCGAGCAGGCGCTTCTCGGCCGCGAGCTGCGCTTCCGCCCGCGTGCGGTCTTCGATGTCGGCGTTGGCGCCACACCAGCCGGTGAGCCGCCCCTCCGCGTCGTGTAGCGGCCGAGTCTCCAGTTTGAACCTGCGGTAGACGCCATCGGCGCGCCGCAGGCGCGCCTCGAGGTGGATCTCGGCGGGAGGCGAGGTGGCGAGCGTCGAGGTCCAGGCCGACATCGCCGCGGCGACATCCTCGGGATGGAAGATCGCTGCCCAGCCCGCCGCCCTGACGCCGTCCAGCGTAAGGCCGGTGTACTCGCGCCATCGGCGGTTGACGAAGTTGCATTTCCCGTCAGGCGTGGCGGTCCAAACCATGCCCGGAAGCGCATCGAGCAGTCTGCTGAGATCCGTCTCCATTCCAAGCTTTCGTGGGCTGGGCCGCCGCCCAGGATGCAGGCCGCGACGTTGCATCGTCCATAGTACTTTGGTGTTGGCCCGCGTCGAAGTCGCCACCGCTCGCGCCCCCGAGGCCACTAGAAGCGTGCGGAGACCGACACCCCGTAGGTCGCGGGCTGGCCGACGAAGCGGGCCAGCACATTGGCGTTCAGGAAGACGTTGCTCCAAGTGTAGGCATTGGTGACGTTGCGCCCCCAGATCCAGGCCCGTCTGCGCCCGTCCGAACTCTCGACGCCCGCGCGAACGTCCAACAGGGCGTAGCCGCCGATCCGCAGGGGTTGGGGAGCGCCCACGCCAGCCCAGGTGCGGCTGCGATAGGTCAGGCTTCCGCCCACGAATCCGCCCCAGGCCTCCGTCACCGCGAACTCATAGTCGAGGTTGGTGGCGGACTGCCATTCGGGCGCGAACGGGAAGGGTGTCCCGGCCTGATCCCCAATCTGCGCGAGCCCGTCGACGCCCACGAAGCGGTCGATCTCGCTGTGCAGCCAGGTGACCGAGGTGTCCAAGGTCAAGCCTTCGATCGGCCGGGCGACCAGCTGGGCTTCCGCGCCGATCACGTGCGACCTCGGGATCGAGACCAGGGCTTCCAACGGGCCGAAGTTGGGATCCTCGAAGGCGCCGCGAAGCTGCTTGTCCCGGTAGCGGTAGTAGAAGCCGGACGCGTTGAACTGAGCGCGGCCCTCGAACAATGACGCCTTCACCCCCGCCTCGTAGGCGATCAGCGATTCCTGTTGGATGGGGTCGTACTGGGTCGTGGTGGATGCGGCGGCGACCGGGACGGCGCCGGCTTTGTAGCCCTTGCTGGCGTTGGCGTAGGCCAGCAGCCCCGGCCGTCCAGTCCAGGTGACTCCGAACCGCCAGGAGAGGCTGTTCTCGTTCAGTTTGTTGTGGACGTTCTGCGCGGGACGCAGTCCGTTCGCCGGATCGAGCACAGTGCAGTCACCGACCTGGGTGACTGGCGACGCTCCGTTGCGGAAGAAATTCCAGAAGCGCGCAAAGTGGTCCGAGGGGGCCAGCGTACAGCTGTCGAAGCGCCGACGATCGATGTTGTAGCGCAAGGCCGCCTCGACCGTCAGGGCGTCGGAAAGCCGGTATTCCACATGGCCGAAGGCGGCGTAGGTGTTTACCCGCACGCGGCTGAACAGCAGGTTCACGTCTGCATAGGCTTGGGGGTCAATCGACTCGTAAAGCTGCGCCAGATCCACATCGCGGAACGTCTGCAGCGGCTGGTCCTTGGCTCGGTCATGCGCGTAGTTCACGCCCGCCAGCCAGGTCAGGCGCCCCTGTTCACCCGCCAGGCGCAGCTCTTGGAACACCGATGAAACTTGGCCGTCCCTGTCGATGACCTCATTGAGGTTGAATGGCGTACCATTGGGGTCCTGGCCATACTCAAGGTCGAGATAGGCGTAGGAGCTCAAGGAGGTCAGGGTCACCCGCTCGCCAAGCTGAAAATCGTTCCGCCATCTCACGTGCAGGAAGGTTGTGTCGCTCGAGTAGGGGAACGTCTCGCCGGTATCGACGCGCAACACGCTCCAGTCGGCGGCCCGGGGCTTGGTCACAGTCGGGAAGGTCAGGAGCCCGGGGGTCGCGAGCGCCGGCACGACCGGGCGAGCCGCGATGAACTGGGCCGCCGGAGTCTCGGACCCATCGTGCGTGTAGGTCAAGGTGAGCCCGCTGGTCAGCCGCGGATTGGGGGTCCACTCCAGGCTGAGCCGCACTTGGAGTTCATCGATCCGGCCGAGCCGGTCGCCCGGTCGGGTGATGCTCTTCTGCCAGCCATCTCCCCAGCGGCCCTGCACCGCAAGACGCCCGAACAGGTCGCCCGTCAGCGGTCCGGTGACGTAGCCCCCCACCCGGATCCGATCGAAACGGCCGTAGGTCGCCTCCACCCCCCCTTCGGGATCGTTGCGCGGCGCCGCGGCGATGTAGTTGACAGCGCCGCCGGTGGCGTTCTGCCCGAACAGCGTACCCTGCGGTCCCTTGAGAACCTCGACCCGCTCCAGGTCGAAGGCGACGAGCTTGGTCATGGCCGGGTAGGGCAGCGGCGCCTCGTCCAGGTAGACCGTCACTGCCGGAGAGGTCGCCAGATCGCTGTTGAAGAAGCCGACTCCGCGCAGATTGAAGGACGTCGAGGCGAAATTGCTCTCCTGGAGGGTCACGCCTGGGACCAATTGCGGGAGGTCGGCTACGGCGTCGATGCCGCGCAGGCGCAGCGTCTCTGCGCCCGCGGCCGTGATCGCCATCCCGACGCTGTCTGCCGCCTGCTCACGCTTCTGGGCGGTGACCACCAGCTCCTGGATGGGTTCGACGCCGGCCTCGTCAGCGCTGGCCGTGCCGAAGCTGACCGCGGCCGCCAGGACGGCGCCGCTCGCGCACGCGAGGCCTCTTCGACGCATCCGCAACTCCCCCTTCAGGACAGGGGCAGGATCGGTCGGGGGATCCACCGGCGGCAATTGTACCAAGGTATCGGCGACACCTTGGTACAATGGACCTTTGCGCCGTCAGCCAGCATCTGGGTTCCGCACCGGCTGGACTTTGATCCACACGGGCCGCAGCCGACCGGGCGACGAGGAGCAGACGATGATTCGCAAGGCGCAGGCCATCTGGCGAGGCACGGGCCGCGATGGCGACGGGGACCTCACCACCGATTCAGGCGTCCTGAACGCCAGCCCTTACTCCTATCGGACCCGGTTCGAGGACAAGCTCGGGACCAATCCCGAGGAGCTCATCGCCGCGGCGCACGCGGGCTGCTTCACAATGGCGCTAGCTTTCCGCCTGCAGGTTGAAGGCTACGTCCCGACGGAGCTCGCCACAGAAGCCGCCGTATCGCTCGACCAGGAGGGTGACGGGTTCCGAATCTCCCGCTCGGCGCTCAGCGTGCGGGCCGACGTTCCCGGTCTCGACCAGGACACGTTCGCACGCGTGGCCGCTGATGCCGAGCAGAACTGTCCCGTCTCGCGGGTGCTTAAGGCCGAGATCACACTCGACGCGCAGCTGACCTAGGTTCCCAGGCGATCCCCTAGGTCCTGGAGCTTGAACGCCGCCGGCCCGCGCCGGCGGTGTTCGATGACGTTTAGATAAATTCTTAGATTATTTGATGTAACGACCAATACGAAGGTATATACTATACTATAGTTCAATAGATATCAGCGTGAATAGTCATCAAATTATTTCCTGTTAGTGGAGGCGCCGGAGATCGGCGACCCGCATCAGGAGAGGCGAGATGTCATCGGAATCCAGACTTAAGACGCGGCGTCATTTCCTTGCGGTCTCAGCCACCGCAGGCGCGTTCGGCTTGGCCGGTCCGGCTGCGGCCGAGGTGGTGGGGTTGGCCCCGGAGCCCGTCGGCGGCAGCGGGAGCGGCGCCATCCGTCCCTATCGCATCCAGGTGCCGCAGAGCCTGCTCGACGACACCAAGCGTCGGATCCTGGCTACACGGTGGCCGGACAAGGAACTCGTCGCGGACGACTCCCAGGGCGTGCAATTGGCTACGGTGAAGGCGCTCGCCCAGTATTGGGCCAGCAACTACGACTGGCGCAGCTGCGAGACCTATCTCAACAACCTGCCGAACTTCGTCACTGAGATCGACGGCGTCGACATCCACTTCCTCCACATCAGGTCGAAGCACGCCGACGCCCTGCCGATCATCGTGACGCACGGCTGGCCGGGCTCGATCATCGAGCAGCTGAAGATCATCGGACCGCTCACGGATCCGACCGCCCACGGCGGGACCGCGGCGGACGCCTTCCACGTCGTGATCCCCTCGCTGCCCGGCCACGGGTTCTCCGGCAAGCCGGCGCAGCTTGGCTGGGATCCGATCCGGATTGCGAAGGCCTGGGTGATCCTCATGCAGCGGCTGGGCTACGGCCGCTACGTCGCCCAGGGCGGCGACTGGGGCAACGCCGTCACAGAGCAGATGGCGTTGCTGACGCCCAAGGGCTTGCTGGGCATCCACACCAACATGCCTGCGACCGTCCCGGACGACGTGGCCAAGGCGCTGCAGCTTGGGACCCCGGCCCCGTCGGGGCTGACAGCCGACGAACGGCGCGCCTTCGACCAGCTCGATAGCTTTTACAAGCACGGCCTGGGCTACGCGAACGAGATGGCGAACCGCCCGCAGACGCTCTACGCGCTGGCCGACTCGCCGATCGGCCTGGCGGCCTGGATGCTGGACCATGACGCCAAGAGCCAGGAGCTCATCGCCCGTGTCTTCGCCGGCCAGAAGGAAGGCCTGAGCCAGGAGGACATCGTCGACAACGTCGCGCTCTACTGGTTCACCAACACGGCGGTTTCCTCGGCGCGGCTGTACTGGGAGAGCAAGCTGCCCTTCTTCGCTCCCAAGGGCGTGCGCATCCCGGTGGCGGTCAGCGCCTTCCCGGATGAGCTCTACCAGGCCCCCAAGTCCTGGGCGGAGCGGGCCTATCCGAAGCTGATCTTCTACCGGAAGCACGATCGCGGCGGCCACTTCGCCGCCTGGGAACAGCCGCAGCGCCTCAGCGAGGACCTGCGGGACGCGTTCCGGCCTCTGCACAAGGCCTAGCAGACCGCCGGACCGGCGGATCGGCGCGCCTCCCCGGGCCGATCCGCCCCCCTTCTTTTCAGACTCCTCAGCTCCAAGGCGGCCCCGCGCCATGCCCGTTGTCCTAGACCGCACAGACATGACGCCGAGCCGCCGGACCGCGGCGCTCGGCCTGTTCGCGGGGCCCTTGGCGGTTGCGCCAGGACTAGCCGCATGCGCTGCGCCGGCCGATGCCTGGCGCGGCTTCGCCGGCGCGGGACCGTGGCTGAACACGCCGCCGCTCCGGGCGGCGGACCTGCGCGGCAGGGTCGTGTTGCTGAACTTCTGGACCTACACCTGCATCAACAGCCTGCGGCCGCTGCCCTATGTGCGCGCCTGGGCCGATCGATATCGCGACCGCGGACTGGTGGTGATCGGCGCGCACGCCCCGGAATTCAGCTTCGAGCACGAGCTGCCGCGGGTGCGGACGGCGGTTGCCGACCTGGGGATCCGCTATCCGGTCGTAATCGACAACGACTTCGCGATCTGGCGGTCGTTCCGCAACAACGCCTGGCCGGGCTTCTACGTCCTGGACGGTGAAGGCCGGGTCCGCCACAAGCGCCTCGGCGAGGGCGAGGGCGAGTACGACAGGACCGAGCGCGTCCTGCAGTCGCTGCTGAGCGGAGCGCGCGGCGAACGGGTCGACGACCCCATACAGCCGGTGGCGGGGGAGGGTCCGCAGGCGGCGCCGGACTGGCAGGACCTCCGTTCGCCCGAGAGCTACACCGGCTACGCGAAGGCGGAGACCTTCGCCGGCGGCGGCCTCCGCCGCGATGTCGCCCATGGCTACATTCCGCCCCCCCGCCTGCCGCTGAACGGCTGGAGCCTGTCGGGCGACTGGACCGTGCGCTCCGAATTCGCCGAGGCCGGCGCCGCGCCGGGCGCCATCGCCTTCCGCTTCCACGCCCGCGACCTCCACCTCGTCATGGGGCCGGGCCCCGGCGACCGGCCGGTCCGCGTCCGTGTATCGCTGGATGGCGCCGCGCCCGGGCCCGACCACGGCTGGGACGTCGACGCGGCCGGCCGGGGCGAGCTGCGCGAGGCGCGCATGTACCAACTGATCCGACAGGCCGGGCCGGTCGGCGACCGCACTTTCACGATCGAATTCCAGGCCGCCGGCGCGCGCGTCTGGTGCTTCACCTTCGGCTAGCGGGAGAATCCGGATGTCCACGAACCTCGAGACGTCACGCCGTCGGCTGCTGGGGGCGGCCGTCATCTCCGCCGCCGCCCTGGGGCCGGGCCGGGCCGCAGTCGCCGCGGCGGGATCCGGCGGAACGCGCACCCCGTCCGGGGCCTTCCCACCCCTTCGCAGCGCCCGCGCCGGCGCCCTGGAGATCGCGTATGCGGAAATCGGGCCGCCCGGCGGCGACCCAGTGATCCTCCTGCACGGCTGGCCCTACGATATCCATGCCTTCGAGGACGTCGCGCCCCGGCTCGCGGCCGAGGGCTACCGGGTGATCGTGCCCTATCTGCGCGGCTTCGGCGCGACGCGCTTCGTCTCGCCGGACAGCCTCCGGAACGGCCAGCCCACCGCCGTCGCGCTCGACACCATCGCCCTGATGGATGCGCTGGGCGTTGGCAGCGCGATCCTGGGCGGGTTCGACTGGGGTGCGCGGAGCGCCGACATCATCGCCGCCCTGTGGCCGGAACGCTGCAAGGGGCTCGTGGCCGTGAGCGGCTACCTGATCGGCAGCCAGGCCTCCGGCGCCAAGCCGCTGCCGCCGGAGGCGGAGTTGCAGTGGTGGTACCAGTTCTATTTCGCCACCGAGCGCGGCCGCGCCGGCTACGAGGCGAACCGCCGGCCGTTCAACCGGCTGATCTGGCGGCTGGCCTCGCCGAAGTGGTCATTCGACGACGCTACCTTCGAACGGTCCGCCGCCGCCTTCGACAATACCGACCACGTCGCGGTGGTGATCCACAACTACCGCTGGCGCATGGGCCTGGCCGACGGCGAGCGGCGCTACGACGCCGACGAAGCCCGGCTGGCGGCGGCCCCGACCATCCGGGTCCCGACCATCACGCTGGAGGGCGACGCAAACGGCGCGCCTCACCCCGACCCGGCGGCCTATGCCGCGAAGTTCACCGGTCCCTACGCCCACCGCCTGGTCCCCGGCGGCGTCGGCCACAACCTGCCGCAAGAAGCGCCCGAGGCTTTCGCCCGCGCGATCCTCGATGTCGCCCGCCTCTGACCCCCACCCCGAAAGGAGCGCACCTCATGGACGACAACGTCATCGTCGACACGAGCTTCACCGCCGTGATCAACGCCCCCATCGAAGCCGTCGACATCCCGGCCTGGTGCTTCAGCCTGCCGGACGTCGAATACCAGGGCTGTTCGCCGGCGCACGTGGCCGCCGGCGCCACGACCGCCCCCGACGGGCGCCGGATGTCGATCAACGTCGAGGTGATCGGCGGTACGCCGATGGTGCAGCACTACGTGGAGCAGGAGGCGACGCCGCACCGCCTGGTGCTGAAGTCCGTCTCCGACCTGTTCACGGCCGCGGGCCGCACCACCATGGTCGTGGTGTGGGAGCTCAGCGTGAAGAGCCTGGGCAGCGGGCGCTGCGAGTTCACCAACCGGGTGCATACCTACCCGACCGAGGAGTTCCAGGCGTACCTCGATCGCCAGGGGATCCCCTTCGAGGTGTTTCGCGCTGGCCGTGCGCCCTACAGCGCCGCCCACAACGCCGGCGAGACGCCGCTGTTCGCGGCCAGCCTCGAGCGTTTCACCCAGCGTCACGCCGCCGCGGCCGCCTGAGGTCGCGCCATGACCCATTCGCCCCAGTCCACGGCGATCCTGCTGGTGGACCCGTACAACGACTTCCTCAGCGAGGGCGGCAAATCGTGGCCCAAGCTGAAGCTGATCGCCGAGGAGGTGAACCTCCTCGACCACCTCCGCGCCATCGTCGCGGCCGCCCGCGAGGCTGGCCTGAAGATCTTCTTCGTGCCGCACCACCGCTTCGAGGACGGCGACTACGCCCACTGGCATCACACGACGCCCTACCAGCGCGCGGGCGCCCAGCGCCGGATCTTCGAGAAGGGCAGTTGGGGCGGGACGTTCCATCCCGACTTCCAGCCGCAGGATGGCGATGTGGTGATCCACGAGCACTGGGGCGCCAGCGGCTTCGCCAATACCGACCTCGACATGCAGCTCAAGCAGTACGGAATCGGCCGGGTGATCCTGATCGGGCTGATCGCGAACACCTGCCTCGAGGCCACGGGCCGCTTCGCGATGGAGCTGGGCTACCACGTCACCCTGGTGAAGGACGCCACCGCGGCGTTCAGCGCCGAGGCGATGCATTCGGCGCACGAGGTCAACGGGCCGACCTACGCGCACGCGATCACCAAGACCGCCGCGTTGCTCGCCGAGCTTGCGGAGGCGGTCGCATGAGCGCGCAGGGCTTCTTCACCGTCGACCGGTCCGAGCCGGGGATCTGGCGGGCCACCTTCTCCAACCCGCCGATCAACCTGCTGCCGCCGGCCGCGATCGTGGAGCTGCAGGCTCTGGTCACGGCGGTCGATGCCGATCAGAGCGTAAAGGTGCTGGTGTTCGACTCCGTCGACCCGGACTTCTTCATCGCGCATTTCGAGACCGCCGGGGCCGCCGAGATGCCCCGCGAGCCCGGGCCGAGCGGCCAGTCGCCCTGGATCGACGTGGTGCTCCGGCTCAGCCGCTCGCCGGTGATCAGCATCGCCAAGATCCGGGGCCGCGCGCGCGGCGTCGGCAGCGAGTTCGTCCTGGCCTGCGACCTGCGCTTCGCGAGCCGCCAGCGCGCGATCCTGGGCCAGCCGGAGGTCGGCGTCGGCTTGCCGCCCGGCGGCGGCGCGCTCGAGTGGCTGCCTCGGCTGGTCGGACGCGCCCGCGCCCTGGAGATCGTGCTCAGCGGCGACGACTTCCGCGCCGACACGGCGGAGCGCTACGGCTGGGTCAACCGGGCCCTGGACGACGATGCCCTGGATCCCTTCGTCGACAGCCTGGCGCGCCGGTTGGCGTCGTTCGACCGCGAGACGATGGGTGCGCTCAAGGCCCTCGTGAACCGGGTCGGCGTGCCTGACGGCGAGGCGTTCGAGGCCAGCAACCAGGCCTTCTTCGCCGCACTTGGTCGCCCCGCCGCGCAGGCGCGCCGCGGCCCGTTGGACGCGCTCGGCTACGGCGAGCGCAGTGACTTCGAGCTGAATTTCGGCCGCCGCCTCGCCGAGCTGCAGCGCGGCCCCGCACCCACTCGCCCCGCCATTTGATCCTTCGTTTCGGGAGACACTCCAACATGTACGCCAGCCGGATCGACATCCCCGACCACACGCGCAAGGCCGCTATCCGGCTGCTCCAGGCGCGCCTTTCCGACGCCCTCGACCTCGACGCCCAGCTCAAGCAGGCCCATTGGAACGTGCGCGGCATGGGCTTCTTCGGACTTCACCAGCTGTTCGACGCGGTACACGGCGAGGTCGAAGGGTTCGCCGACACCTTGGCGGAGCGTATCGCGACGCTGGGCGGGGTCGCCGACGGCCGGGTGCAGACTACCGCCGTCAGGACCCAGCTCTACGAATACGCGCTGCAGACGGTGGCGGGCGAGGACCACCTTCGGGCCATCGCCGCTGTGCTGGCTCAGTTCGGCAAGAGCCTGCGGGCGGACATCGACGCTGCGGCCGCGCTCCCGGACGCCGACACCGCCGACGTGCTCACCGAGGTGTCCCGGGCCACCGACAAACAGCTCTGGTTCGTGGAGGCGCATCTGAGCGGCGCCTGACGTGCGCCGCGCCTCCGCCACCCGCCCCGGCTTCCCCCGAGCCGAGGCCTGCGCCGCGCCTCCGGTCCAACCCCCGCCCGCCGGAGGCGCGGCGTCTTTGTGCCGCCCGATGCCCTACCGACATATCCCGTGGTCCGGGCCGGGCCATGAGACGGAGCCCGACATGACGCGCATCGCCATCCAGACCTCCCAGATCGATAGTTTCGAAGAGATCGTCTTCGAGGGCGCGGCCGCCGGCCGCCCGCCCCGGCTGCTGACCCCCGACGAAGCCCCCGCCGCCTCTGAGGACGACCTGGAGGTGATGCGCTGGGATGGCGAAGGCGGCGCAGATCCGGACCCGGCCTGTCGCGGGGGACCCCGGACCCCTGCGTCGCATCCCGACCCACGAGCGGCAGCGATGCAACAGCCTACGAACTGGAGACCATGATGGGATTGCTCGACGGAAAGGTCGCCCTCATCACCGGCGCCGCCGGCGGCCAGGGGCGGGTCGCCTGCCTCGCCTTTGCGCGGGAGGGCGCCCGGGTGATTGGCAGCGACCTCCAGGACGCCGGCAATGCGGAGACGGTTCGCGCGGTTCGCGCGGCCGGCGGACAGATGACCGGGTTCGCGCCTGTGGACCTGACGGATCCGCAGGCGGTCGGGCGGTTCGTCGATGCCGCGGCGGCCTGCTACGGCGGTCTCGACGTCATCTACAACAACGCGGGTGGGCCGCGCTTCGGCCCAGTGTCGGCGATGCCGGTCGAGGACTGGCGCGCCACGTTCGCCGTGGAACTGGACAGCGTCTTCTACGTCACCAGTTCTGCCTGGCCACACCTCGTGGCCCGAGGCGGCGGGGTGATCCTCAACATCAGCTCCGTGGCCGGTCTAATCGGCTTCCCGCAACCGCCCATGGCGGCCCACGCCGCCGCCAAGGCAGGGGTCATCGCCCTGACCCGCCAGCTGGCGGTCGAAGGCGCGCCTTTCGGCATCCGGGCCGTGGCCATCAGCCCGGGGGCGATCCTGTCGCGGGAAGGCGACCTGGACGCCGCACAGCGCGACCTGGTCACCGGCCGGACGCTTCTGAAGCGCTGGGGTCGACCGGAAGAGGTCGTCGAAGCCGCCGTGTTCCTGGCGTCCGACCGCGCGTCCTACATCACGGGCGCCAACCTTCCGGTCGAGGGCGGCGCCACCGCCTGGTAGGGGTCGGCGTTCAGCCGCGGAGGACCTCCTGCACCGGCCCGACGTCCGCCGCCGCGACGACCGCGATTGAGCTCCATGACCCTCGTCAGATCCGGTCTGGCGCCGTCCGGCATCACCGGGGCAGGCGGTCGGCGACCTTCGCGATCCCGGCCCGCGCGCAGACCTCGTCCTTGTCGCCGCCTGGCGCGCCGCCGACACCCAGCGCCGCGACGATGGCGCCGTCGGCGTAGAAAGCCACCGCGCCCGGCAGCGCCATCACGTGATCGACCTGGGCGAGACGCGGCGCATAAGGGTTGGTCTTCACGAGTTCGAAGAGCGCGCCCGAGGTGTCGAACCCGAACTCCGGGCCGAGGGTGACCACGGTGAACGCCTTCTCGAAGCTCGACTGGCCGGTGTGGACGGTCGCGCCGTCGCCCCGCAGCACCACCTGGGGAATGCCGTCCATGTCCACGACGGTTGCGGTGACCCGGTAGCCCCGCAGGCCGCACACGCGGACCGCCTCCGTCGACGCCTCGAGCGCCAGGTCGAGGGGGAGCGCGTAGCGGTAGGGGCCTGGCGGCTTCGGTGCGGCCAGGCTCGCCGGGCCGGAGGCGGCGACCGCCAGGACGGCGCTGGCGGCGATCAGGGTTTTCATGGGGTCTCCATTGTCGCGCGGGCCTATGGGGGATGGTCGGCTCAGCGCGCCGCCAGACGCCCGAGGTGGACGGCGAGGCGGGTCTCGACGTCGCCTGGCGCCTGGAAGCCCTTCTCGGTGAGGGCCGCGATGCCCTCCTGCGCCGCCGGTCGGCCGAGCGACGCGATGCAGGCCTCCCAGCCGGCGCCCAGTTCGACATCCGGCGACAGGCTGGTGTTCACCAGGCGTTTGGTCTGGGCGATCGCCCACTTGTCGAAGCGCGCGATCCGGTTGGCGATCGCGTCGACGTGGTCATCCAGCTCAGCGTCGGGTAGGGCGCGGTTGATGTAGCCCCAGGCTTCGGCCTGATCGGCGCGGATGTCTTCGGACGTCAGCAGGACTTCCAGAGCCCGGTTCCGTCCGATGAGCTGCGGCAGCCGGGCCATGGGTCCGCCGCCGGCGACCATGCCGACGCCGACTTCCCACTGCGACAGGATCGCCGTCTCGCGGCTGGCGAAGGCCATGTCGCAGGACAGGACGATCTCGCTGCCGTTGCCCGTCGCCCGTCCGCGGATCAGGGCGATCGAGCACACCGGGGCCCGGGTCAGGCGCACGAGGAAGTCCGGCCACGGCGGCAGGCCGGTCGGCCCGGGCGGGAGAGCGAGCAGATCCTCCAGAGGCGCCCTGAAATCCGAGTGGTTCAGGAAGACGCCTTCGACGGCGCTGTCGAACACGACGACGCGAAGGCCCGGGGCAGCCTCGATCTCATCGATCAGCCCCGCGAACTCGCGGACCATCTGTGGACCCATCACGTTCAGCGGCGGGTTGTCGAAGGTGACCCGCCAGCAGGCGGAGCTGCGCCGGACCACACGGATCTGAGCAGGCGCTGCCTGGGCGTTCATTGAGACCTCCTCGGCCGTTGCGTGCAGGACTGCAGACAGATTGCGCGCTGAGGGCCGCGACGCGATTGGACGAAGGTCTCGCCGACACCAAGGTGTCAGCCGCACGTTCCGCCGCCACCGGGTGAGCGCCCGGCCGAACGCTTCGAACGCGGCGGCCCGGGCGTTGGACGGCTACTGACGGCGGAACTTAGTGGCGACGAAAAAGGCCCGCTAGCGCGGCCCCATCTGCAGGCCGCCGCGTTCCGCCACGAAGTCGACGACCTGGTCGACGCCCATGACACGCGTCAGGTCGGTGAACACGAACGGCCGATCGCCTCGCTGGCGGGCGGCGTCGCGACGCATCACCTCGATGTCGGCGCCCACATAGGGCGCGAGATCGGTCTTGTTGATGATCAGGAGGTCCGACCGGCTGATCGCTGGACCGCCCTTGCGGGGGATCTTCTCGCCCTGGCAGACGCTGACCACGTAGAGCGTGAGGTCGGCCAGGTCCGGAGAGAAGGTGGCCGCCAGGTTGTCGCCGCCGGACTCGATGAAGATCACCTCCAGGTCCGGGAACCGCGCGCTCATCTCGCGGACGGCGGCGAGGTTGATGGAGGCGTCCTCACGGATGGCGGTATGCGGGCAACCGCCGGTCTCCACCCCCATGATGCGCTCCTCGGGCAAGGCCTGCAGGCGCGCCAGGATCAGGGCGTCTTCGCGGGTGTAGATGTCATTGGTTATGACGGCGATCGACCAGCGGCCGCGCATCGCCTTGCAGAGCTTCTCCACCAGGGTGGTCTTGCCGGCGCCCACCGGGCCGCCGACACCGACGCGAAGGGGACCGTGGATCATGAGAGGAACAGCCTTCCGTCCAGGGTTTCGTGCCGCATGGCGGCGATGTCGGCGGCGATCGCGCAACCGCCCAGGTCGTCCTCGCTAGCGGTCGCCGCGCGGGCGGCCAGATTGGCGATGCGAGGCGCGATCCGGGCCAGGATACGCACCGCTCCCGCTTGGCCGCACAGGGACAGCCGCACGCCGGCGGCGATCAGGTTGGCGGCGAAGCCCGTGAGATAGGCGGCGATGGCGTCGGTCGCGGGCGCGCCCAGGGCCGCCGTGCTCCACCCTGCCGTGACGGGGTAGGGCGTGGCTTCCAGTCCCGGTGGCGCCAGGGCCGGCCAACCTTCGCGCACGGCGGCGACGAAAGCGTCGCCCTGGCCCAGGGTCTCGGCTCTTCGCTCGCGTGAAGAACAGAGGGCCATGGCCAGGACGCCGACGTCACGCCAGGCGCCGACGTCGCGCGTCTGGCCCGCGTTCCAGGCGAGGTTCATCAGCACGGCGTCCGACCAGCCCCCACCGCGCATCAGCACGTCCTCCAGCCACGCCCCCAGCCAGGCTTCGTCCGCAGCCGGATGGGCCGCGGCCGCCTCGAGCCCATGCGACCAGGCGAATCCACCGGTGGGGAAGGCTGGCGAGAACCAGGCGAACAGCAGGGCCGGAAGCGCCGCTGGGCCGGGGTCAGTGTCCATGGGCGTGGCCGTGGCCGGGGTGATGGCCATGCGGGATGTGCGCGCCGCCGTAGGCCCCGCCTTCCGGATCGAAGGGCGCGTCCAGCTCACGGACGGTCGCCCCCAGGCCCGCCAGCATCTCGGCGATGACATGGTCGCGCCGGATGAGGATGCGGTCTGCTTCGACCTGCGCCGCCAGGTGGCGGTTGCCGATGTGCCAGGCCAGGCGCAGGAGCGCGGGCGCGTCGGTGGCGCGAACCTCCAGCAGGGCCTCCTCGCGGGCCGTCACTTCCACCAGCCGGCCGTCTTCCAGGCGCAGCGCCGAGCCGCCCGCGAGCCGACGGCTCTCCGGGAAATCCAGCATGAACCGCGTGCCGTGTTCGGCCGTCAGCACCAGGCGGCGTCTATGGCGATCGTCGTAGTCCAGGCAGATGTGGTCGGCGGCGTGTCCGCGCCATTGGCCGGGGTCCAGCACCTCGATGACGCGATGCGGGGTCAAAACAGAAAATACCTTTGCGCCATGGGCAGGACATCCGCCGGTTCGCAGACCAGCAGTTCGCCGTCGGCGCGTACTTCATAGGTCTCGGGATCGACCTCCATATGGGGCGTGGCGCTGTTGTGGATCATCGAGGCCTTGCCGATCCCGCCGCGGGTGTTGTTCACCGCCAGGAGGGATTTCTGGGCGCCGATACGGCCGGCCAGGCCGTCGTCCACGGCGGCCTGGGACACGAAGGTCACCGACGAGCGGATGAGCGCGCCGCCATAGGCCGCGAACATCGGCCGATAGTGCACGGGCTGGGGCGTCGGGATCGAGGCGTTGGGGTCGCCCATCAGCGCACAGGCGATGGACCCGCCCAGCAGGACCATGTCGGGCTTCACCCCGAAGAACGCCGGGCTCCACAGCACCAGATCGGCGCGTTTGCCGGCCTCCACCGAGCCGATGTGGCGGGACAGGCCGTGGGCGATGGCCGGGTTGATCGTGTACTTGGCGATGTAGCGCTTCACGCGCGCATTGTCGGCCGCGCCGTCGCCGGGCAGCGCGCCGCGCTGGAGCTTCATCTTGTGGGCGGTCTGCCAGGTTCGCAGGATCACCTCGCCCACGCGACCCATGGCCTGGCTGTCGGAGGAGATCACCGAGAAGGCCCCGATGTCGTGCAGGATGTCCTCGGCGGCGATGGTCTCGCGCCGGATGCGGCTCTCGGCGAAGGCCAGATCCTCGGGGATCGAGGGGTCCAGGTGGTGGCACACCATCAACATGTCGAGGTGCTCGTCCACCGTGTTGCGCGTGTAGGGCCGCGTCGGGTTGGTGGATGAGGGGATCACATTCGGCAGGCCGCAGATCTTGATGATGTCGGGGGCGTGGCCGCCGCCGGCGCCTTCGGTGTGGAAGGCGTGGATCGTGCGGCCATTGATGGCGGCCACCGTGTCCTCGACGAAGCCGGCTTCGTTGATGGTGTCGGTGTGGATCATCGCCTGCACGTCGTATTCGTCCGCGACAGACAGGCAGCAGTCGATGGCCGCCGGTGTCGTGCCCCAGTCCTCGTGCAACTTCAGCGCGCAGGCGCCGGCGAGGATTTGCTCCACCAGGCCCTCGGGTCGCGATGCGTTGCCCTTCCCTGCGAAGCCGATGTTCATGGGGAAGGCGTCGGCCGCCTGGATCATTCGGGCCAGGTGCCAGGGCCCGGGGGTGCAGGTGGTGGCGTTGGTGCCGGTGGCGGGGCCCGTGCCGCCGCCCAGCATGGTGGTGATCCCGCTGGCCAGCGCCTCCTCGATCTGCTGGGGGCAGATGAAGTGGATGTGGGCGTCCATGCCGCCGGCCGTGAGGATCTTGCCCTCGCCGGCGATCACTTCGGTGCCCGGCCCGATGATGATGTCGACGCCGTCCTGGATGTCCGGATTGCCGGCTTTGCCGAGCCGGACGATCAGCCCATCCTTCAGGCCCACGTCGGCTTTCACGATGCCCCAGTGGTCGATGATCAGGGCATTGGTGATGACCGTGTCGACGGCGCCCTGGGCGCGCGTGACTTGGCTCTGGCCCATGCCGTCGCGGATGGTCTTGCCCCCGCCGAATTTAACCTCCTCGCCGTAGGTGGTGAAGTCGAGTTCCACCTCCACGAACAGCTCCGTGTCGGCCAATCGCACGCGGTCGCCAACCGTGGGGCCGTACATGCCGGCGTAGGCTGCGCGGGAGAGCCGCATGGCCATCAGAGGTCGCCCATCGCGGCGCCGCGGAAGCCGATCACTCTTCGCGCGCCGGTGAAGGGGATCAGGGTCACCTCCCGCGACTGGCCCGGCTCGAAACGGACAGCCGACCCCGAGGGCGCGTCCAGCCGCAGCCCCCAGGCGGCCTCGCGGTCGAACCGCAGGGCGGGATTTGTTTCCGCGAAGTGGTAGTGGCTGCCGACCTGGATCGGCCGATCGCCGGCGTTGGCGACCAGCAGGACCAGCGTCGCCGCGGCGCCGTTCAGGACGACCTCGCCGTCACCGGGGATGATCTCGCCGGGAATCACGGCTGGCCGATCAAGCCCAGCGCCAGCGCGCCCAGCGCGACAACGCCGCCGAGGAGGCGCGCTACCGGCGGGCGGCGAAGCCGTAGTGCGATCAGCCACAAGCCGAGGCTTGCGGCGACCAGCAGGGCGGCGGAAGCCACGACGTGATCGGGGCCGGTGTGCGGATGGGCCAGGCCCGAGGCAAGGACGGCCTCGCCGTGGCCGGGATGGCCGAGGGCGGGGCCGACGGCCAGGAGCGCGGCCGTCACGGCGGAGGCCAGAACAACGGCTGTCTTCATGGGGGTCCCTTCGGGTTCACCGGATAGGCTCGTGGACGGTCACGAGTTTGGTTCCATCAGGAAACGTCGCTTCGACCTGGACGTCGTGGATCATCTCGGCCACGCCCTCCATCACCTGGCCGCGGCTCACCACGTGGGCGCCCGTCTCCATCAATTCGGCCACGGTGCATCCATCGCGGGCGCCTTCCACGACGAAATCGGCGATCAGCGCCATGGCCTCGGGGTAGTTCAACTTGACCCCACGCTCCAGGCGCCGGCGCGCCACGATCGCCGCCATGCTGATCAGCAGCTTGTCCTTTTCGCGCGGAGAAAGGTTCACGCTGTCACACCGTCCAAAGACGCGGTGGCAGGGCGCCTCCGCGAAGCGCCGCCATCACGGCCATCAGGGTTTGCCGCAGGTCGCGTGCGTCCGCGGTGGCGATGCGGCAGATCAGCTTTCCGTCCCATGCGCTCGCTCCGCCGTTGTCGCCCAGAACCTGGAGCACGGCGTCGAGAACGGCCTCAGCGTCCTCGGCGATCAACAGCACGAGAGCGAAGGCGGCGGCGTCGCGCAGCAGGGCAGGGCGCCCGGCTGTTGAGGGCCCAGCATCGAGGCGAAGCTCGTCTGCGAATATTAGTCGTTCACCCCATTGCACGCGCCAACGGTCGCGCAACCGGGCGCGGATCGCGGTTTCGCCCATGGCGTGACGGCCGAGCACGACCGCCTCGGTGGCCAGCAGGCGCGCCCCCGGCGCCAGACGCACGTCGAAGCGACGTTCAAGGCGTGCGCCCTCGAAGAGGATGGTCTCCTGCGGCAGCCATTCCAGGCTCGCACCGGCGGCCAGATCGATCCGCACCGCGACACTGGCCGGGTCGTCGCTGGCTGCGCGATAGACCTTCTCGCAGGCTTGTGTGACCACCCGACAACGTGCGCCCTCGACCAAGTCGACGCCCCAGGCGAATCGGTCGCCGCCCGCTAGCCCGCCAGCGGTGTTCAGCAGCACCGCCTCGCGCGTGTTGTCCTCGGTCCGGCAGAACCGGATCTTGGCCGACCCGGACTGATGGAGCCGCTCCAGCGCAACTCCGGGCCCCGCTCGGAACCAGCCCTCGCCCACGGCCCGCTGCGGCGAAGGCGTCGCGGCGCGGGAAGCTGGGAGCATGTCCATCGGGCGAAACTGGCGACTGACGATCGCCCTGTCCACACGTGGGCCGCAGGAAACCGCGCAGCTACGCGCTTTGACGTATTCAAAATTCGCCCAGGAAAACGATCGTTGAGATCTCGATCGCATTCGGACCGGAGAGAAGATTCTCCGAGCGATGCGGTCATGTGCCGGGGGATAGACTTATGCGAGACAACTCTGCCTTCACCTATGCTTGCCGGCGCATGTTCTGCGCAGGCGTCGGAGCGGCGGCGCTGATGGCTCCGTTGAGCGCGGCTCATGCCGGCGGACTGATCAAGATCGGCGACGGCGATCAGTCCATCAGCATCGGCCTGGGCATCCGCGCCAGCGCCAACAGCGACGAGCACGGCGCCTCCGACGGCTCCCGCTCCACGGATGTCAGTCTGGACAGCGTCCGCCTCTACGTGAACGCCGAAGTCACCAAGACGATCGGGGCCACCTTCAACACCGAGAAGGACGGCGACGACGACATCAAGGTCCTGGACGGCTACGTCCGCTGGCAGCCGATGGATGAGTTCAACGTCTGGGTCGGCCGCATGCTGCCGCCGAGTGACCGCGCGAACCTCGACGGCCCCTACTACCTCAGCTCCTGGAACTACCCCGGCGTGGTGTCGCAATACCCCGCCAAGTTCGCCGGGCGCGACAACGGGGTCACGGTCTGGGGAAAGGTGTTCGACAAGAAGCTGACCTATGCCGTCGGCGTGTTCAACGGCCACAACAGGGCCCTTACCGCGTCGAACAAGGGCCATGAGCCGCTCTTCGCGGGGCGCGTCGCCTACAACTTCCTCGAGGTCGAGGACAACCCGGGCTACTACACCAGCAGCACCTACTACGGCTCTGCCGACATCTTCACGGTGGCGTTCGCGGTGCAGTCCCAGAAGAACGGCGTGGGCACCGCGCTGGTCCGCGGCGACTACACGGCCTGGAACGTCGATGTTCTTTTCGAGAAGAAGGTCATGGACGGCGGCGCCATCACGCTGGAGGGCGCCTACTACGACTATGACACCGATGGGGTGCTGGACGTGCCGCCCGGCTTCGGCGGCGCGGGCCCGACCGACAACGTCGGCGGGATCGTCGACGGCAAGGCCTTCCTGGCTTCGGCGGCCTTCCTCTTTCCGACCGAAGTCGGGCCCGGCAAGTTCCAGCCAGTCGTCCGCTATCAGGAGTTCGATCCCAGGGTCGGCCCCACGGTCGAGGCCTACGACATCGGCCTGAACTACATCATCAAGGGTCACAACGCCCGGCTGTCCGCGGTCTGGCAGCATGTCGATGCCGGGGCCGCCGACAACGACCGGCTCACCGCCGGCGTCCAGCTGCAGTTCTAGAGGCAAGGCGCCGGTCGGTTTTTCCGCGAAGCCGACCGGACCGGGGTCGGCGTGCAGGAAGGTTGTTCCCCGCCTTTCTCGCCGGCCGAAGCGGGGCCAGGTCCGGCTGGAGCGGATCTGGCCCCGGCTCTTCTGCGCCTCAGTTGGAGATCACCCGCGTGGCGATGGCCGCTGCGGCGGCGCGGTTCTCCACCCCCAACTTGGTGAAAACCTGCTCCAGGTGCTTGTTCACGGTGCGTGGACTGATGCCGAGGATCTCAGAGATGTCGCGGTTCGACTTCCCGGCTGCAATCCAGACCAGCACCTCGGATTCACGGATGGTCAGGCCGAGCGCCGAGCGCAGCAGGTTGGCCTCGCGGCCTTCGATCAGCTGGCTGAGCCGGAAGTAGGAGGCGTCGTCCGCCCCGCCCACATAGGCCACCTCCAGCGTCGCCGCCCCGCTCTCTATCCGGGCCGAGGGAATGCCCGCCTCGTGGCGGCGCTGAATGAGGCCGCAGAGCGCCTTGCCGAGCGTCGAGGGCAGGCCGTCGCCGTCGTTGGGGCCGAGTGCGGCCAGCATTGCCTCGGTCTGGGGCGTCCGCCACAGCAACCGGCCGGCGCCATCGGTCGCCAGCATCGCGCGCCCAGCCACGTCCAGGGCGACCCGGGCGCTGTGCGCGATGCGAGCGGTCGCCAGGTGGACGCTGATCCGCGCCGCCAGTTCATCCAGGATGATCGGCTTGGTGACATAGTCCACGCCGCCGGCGTGGAGGCCCTCGATGACGTGTTCGGTCTCCGCCAGCCCGGTCAGGAAGATCACGGGCAGGTGGGCCAGGTCGGGGTTGGCCTTCATCCGTCGGCAGACCTCGAAGCCGCTCATACCCGGCATCACCGCGTCCAGCACCACAAGGCCGGGCCGCGCCTGGGCGGCCAAGGCCAGTGCGCTCTGGCCGTCCGCCGCCGGCAGCACGTTGAACTGCGCCTGGCGCAGGCCTGCGGCCAACATGTCGCGGGTCTCGGCGTCGTCGTCGACCACCAGGATGAGGTCGCGCGTGTCCGGTGTCACGTGGATGCGGCCTCCTCGCCGGCCTTCGTCCATTCCAGGTTGAGCAGGGTCCTCAGGCGGTCAAACAGGTCATCCACCTCGTAGGGCTTGAGCAGGTAGTCGTCGTGCGGGTCGTCCTCGCGCCAGCCTCGCGAGAAATCGTGGGCGTTGGCCGAAATCATCAGGATCGATAGCTCATCGCCGTGCTCGTCACGCAACGCCCGGGCCGCGTCCCAGCCGTTCATTCCGGGCATCGCGATGTCCATGATCACCAGGTCGGGAGGGTCGCGACGCGCCGCCTCCAGCGCCTGCTCCCCGTCACGGGCGAAAGCCAGTTCAAATTCGAGCGACTGCAGAAACTGGCGCACCAGGTCGAGGTGGGTCGGGTCGTCGTCGGTGACCAGGATGCGGCGGCGGCGGCCCAGGTAGCCGCCGATCCGCATCGTATCGGCGCCGCCCTTGGCCGGCGGCGGGGTGTCGCTGAGGAACAGCTTGACGGTGAACGCACTGCCAACGCCGAGCTCGCTGCGAACGGTGATGTCGCCGCCAAGCACCACGGTCAGCACCTTGGTTATGGTCAGCCCCAGGCCGACCCCCGGCCGACCCGCCGCCCGGCCCAGCCGTTCGAACGGTTCGAAGATGCGTTCAAGATCCTGCTTGGCGATGCCCATGCCGGTGTCGGAGACGACGAACTCGGCCGTGTGGCCGCGCCACTCGACGGTCAACGCCGCCTCGCCGGCATCGGTGTACTTGATGGCGTTGGACAGCAGGTTGATCAGCACCTGCCGCAGGCGTTTCTCGTCCACATAGATGTGCGTGGGCAGGGTGTCGGGCCAGGAATGGCGGAAGGCGAGGCCCTTGCTGGTCGCCTGCAGGCGGAACATGTCCACGATCTGGTTGAGCAACTCGATCAGGTTCACCCGGCTGCGCTCAAGCCGCAGCGCGCCGTTTTCGATGCGCGAGATGTCCAGGAGGCCATTCACGAGGTCGGACAGGTGGGTGGCGCTGCGGCGGATCACCCGGACCGCGTCGGCGGCGTGCGCCGGATCGCGTTCCAGCAGCTGGGCGTAGCCGGATATGGCGTTGAGCGGCGCACGGATTTCATGGCTGACGCCGACGATGTAGCGGCTCTTGGCGAGGTTGGCGTGTTCGGCCGCCTCCTTCGCTTTCTGCAGGGCGGCGTCGGTGCGCTGATGGGCTTCGATCTCCTCCAGCAGCATTGTCGTCTGGCGATCGCTCTCGCTCTCCGCGACACGCTGGTTCTCGCGGGCCAGGACGAAGAACCAGCCGGCGAACGAGGCGAGTGAGAACAGCGCCAGGAACACCATTACCAGGGTGTTGCGGATCGCGTCGGGGTCGGCCGCGCCGCGCGCTTGCTGGTAGTAAATCGCCCCCAGCACCGCCCACAGCGCCAGGGCCGACAGCAGCAGCACGCCCAGAAAGCGCGCCACCACGGCATAGCCGCCCTCGGTGAGGCGAGCCGGTGCGATCCGCCGCAGCAGGCCGGCGGCCTGCTCCACCACCTGTGAGTCTTCCTTGCAGGCGTCGTGGCAGCGCGCCTCCAGCGTGCAGCAGAGCGAGCAGATCGGCCCGGCGTAGACCGGGCAGAACGCCATGTCGGGCCGCTCGAAGGCGTTTTCGCAGACCGTGCAGACCAGCTCTGTCTGCGGCTGCGCGGGCAGGCTGTCCTCCCGCGCCAGGTAGTAGCGGCTGCGGGTGAGCCAAGCGATGGTCGGGGCCAGGCCGAACGCCACGCCCAGCCCAATGAGCGGCGACAGCGCCTGGGCGGTGGACCCCAGGGCGCCCAACGAAAGTGCGGTGGTGACGGCCAGCGATCCGCCCATGGCGCCCACGCCCACAGGATTGACGTCGTAGAGGTGAGCCCGCTTGAACTCGATGCCCTTGGGACTGAGACCAAGGGGCTTGTTGATCAGGAGGTCGGCGGTGACCGCCCCCATCCAGGCGACGGCGAAATTGGCGTAGATCGTCAGGATCTTCGCCACCACCGTGACGATCCCCACCTCCATGAGCAGGAGCGCCACGGCGATGTTGAAGACCAGCCAGACCACTCGGCCCGGGTGCCGGTGGGTGAGGCGGGAGAAGAAGTTTGAGGCCGCGATCGAGCCGGCGTAGGCATTCGTGACGTTGATCTTGACCTGGCAAACCGCGACGAACAGGCCGGTCAGCACGAGGGCCGCCGTCGGGCTGCTCAGCAGGCCCTGGAAGACGATGTTGTAGAGGGCCGCTGGCGCTGTGGCGTCGGCGAACGGCAGGCCGCGGCCGATGGCGACATAGGCCAGGGCAGAGCCGATCAGGATCTTCACGCCGCCCAGCAAAATCCAGCCGGGACCTGCAAGGGTCAGGGCGGTCCACCAGCCCCGGTTCGGCCCGTCCGTCCGCTTCGGCGGGAGGAAACGCAGATAGTCGACCTGTTCGCCAATCTGCGGGAGCAGCGAGAGCAGCACAGCAAAACCGGAGGCGAACATCGCCAGGTCGAACCCGCGTCCGGCGATCGGACTGTAGCGGACCCAGCCGTCCAGCTGGGTGTGGTTGAGCGCCAGGTAGACCAGCGGGGCCAACTGCAGCACCAGCCAGATCGGCTGGCTCCAGGTCTGCATCCAGCTGATGCGACGCACCCCGTAGGCGGCGATAGGGATCACCACCACGGCGCTGATGACATAGCCCAAGGCCAGAGGGATCTGGAAACACAGCTTGAGCGCGGCGGCCATGATCGCCGCCTCGATGGCGAACAGGATGAAGGTGAAGCCCGCGTAGATCGCTGAGGTGATCGTGGAGCCGATGTAGCCGAACCCCGAGCCGCGGGTCAGCAGGTCCATGTCCACGCCGTAGCGGGCGGCGTAGTAGCAGATTGGAAATCCCGTCACCACGATGACGCCGGCCATGGCGATCAGCGCGGCGAGCGCGTTGATGAAGCCGAACTCCAGGGTGATGGTCGCCCCCACGGCCTCGCAGGCCAGGAAGGCGATCGAACCCAGCGCGGTGTTGGCGATCCGCGACAGGGGCCATCGGCGGGCGCCTTCGGCGGTGAAGCGCAGCGCGAAGTCCTCAAGGGTCTGGTTGGCGGCCCACTGGTTGTATTGCCGTCGTGTGCGCACCACCCGCTGTCGGCGCTCCACCACACGCCGGGGCGGGTTCGAATCGCGGATCGGCTCGGCGGTCATCGGCAGGTCATGGCGGGTCCTGGTGCGCAGTCCAAGGTCGGCCGGCCGTCCTGGAAACGGAATGCGTCCGAGGGGTCTGAAGCGATGCGGCGCTCCGCCTGCCGTGAAATCGGGCGCTCAACGGGCTGCTCGTGGCACTTCGGCAGGATTTGGGTCTTTCGGGCGGCGGCCGGGGGAACGTGCGCAGCAATGTCCCGACGTGATCCGCTCGAGACATGGGGCGTTTGACGTATTGTCCGATCCCGTCGGTGCGCGGGTCGAGACCCCGTCCAACGCCTACGTCAAATGGCGCATGCCGACCTTCGGCGCCCCCTGCACATAGTCCTGGTCACATCGGATCGCCCGGCATGACGCCGGTCGTCCGGCGATACTTTTGCAGAGGGGTCTGAGAAATGGTCATGGGGGTGAAGGCAGGGCGCTTGGTCGCGGTTCTGCTGATGGGCGCGGCCTTGGTGGCCTGTCAGAAGAAGGAAGAGGGCCCGGCGGCGGCGGCTGCCGGTGAAACCGTCAAGGTCGGCGTCCTCCACTCGCTGAGCGGCACGATGGCCATCAGCGAGGTGACGGTGAAGAACTCCACCCAGATGGCGATCGACGAGATCAATGCCGCGGGCGGGGTGATGGGCAAGAAGATCGAGGCCATCGTCGAGGATGGCGCCTCCGACCCCTCCATCTTCGCTCAGAAGGCGGCCAAGCTGACCGACGGCGACAAGGTGGTCACGGTGTTCGGCGGTTGGACCTCGGCCAGCCGCAAGGCGATGCTGCCGGTCTTCGAGAAGGCCAAGAACCTCCTGTGGTACCCCGTGCAGTTCGAGGGCAACGAGTGCTCGCCGAACATCATGTACTCGGGCGCCCAGCCGAACCAGCAGATGCTGCCGGCCTTGGCCTGGGCGAAGGAGAAGGGCTTCAAGACCTACTTCCTCGTCGGCTCCGACTACGTCTTCCCCCGCACGGCCAACCTGATCGCCCGCAAGCACATCGAAGGCGGCGGCATGAAGGTCGTGGGCGAGGAATATCAGGCGCTGGGCGGCACCGAGTTCTCCGGTGTGATCGCCAAGATCAAGGCGGCAAAGCCCGAGTTCGTCCTCAACACCCTGAACGGCGACTCCAACGTGGCCTTCTTCAAGCAGATGGCGGCCGCCGGCCTGACTCCGGACAAGGTTCCGATCATGTCGCTCTCCATCGCCGAAGAGGAAGCGCTGTCCATGGGACCTGCGCTGGTGAAGGGATCCTATGCGTCCTGGAACTACTTCGAGACCCTGGATAGCCCCGAGAACGCCAAGTTCATCGAGGCCTACCGCGCCAAGTTCGGGGCCGACAAGGTCACCAGCGACCCGATGGTCCACGGCTATGTCGACGTCTACATCTGGAAGGCCGCCGTCGAGAAGGCCAAGTCCTTCGACCCTGCCGCCGTCCGCGCCGCCGCGGTGACCCTGGAGTCGATCCCGACGCCGCTGGGTGCGGTGAAGTTCATGGCCAACAACAGCTTGGTCCAGACCGGTTACATCGGACAGCTCGACGCGGCCGGCAAGTTCAAGGTGATCTGGACCTCGCCAGCTCCGATCGAACCCGAGCCCTACGACCCGGTCACCTTCCCCGGCAAGACCTGCACGATCAGCTGATCGCAAGCACCGCGTAGAGAGCTGGACCTCCGATGGACCCGACCTTCCTCCTGGGACAAGTCTTCAACGGCTTGAGCGTCGGGTCCATCTACATCCTGGCTGCGCTGGGCCTGGCGCTCAGCTTCGGCCTGATGCGGGTCATCAACATGGCCCACGGCGAGATCGTGATGCTGGGCGGCTACATCGCCTTCCTCACCATCAAGCTTGTCCCCGGACCCCTGGGCATACCCGCCGCCATAGTGGCGGCGCTGATCGGGGGCGGCCTGCTGGGCGCACTCCTCGAAACCACCCTGGTGAGCCGGCTCGCGGACCGCCCGCTGGACACGCTGCTGGCCACCTGGGGCGTCAGCCTCATCGTCCAACAGGCCGCCCGCGACCTCTTCGGCGCCACCGGGGTCTCGGTCACTGCGCCCGCATGGCTGGACGGGGCGATCAACGTCGGACCCTTGTCGCTGCCGCTGGCGCGCCTGTTCATCCTGCTGGTCGCGGCGCTGGCGCTGGGCGGGCTGGCGGTGCTGCTCAAGACGAGCCGCATCGGCCTGCTGGTACGCGCCGCCAACCAGGATCGGGCTACGGCCTCGGCCATGGGTGTCAGCGTGCGGCAGGTGGACATGTTCGTCTTCGCTCTGGGTTCAGGGGTGGCGGGCGTCGCTGGCGTGGTGCTGGCGCTGCTGGGCCCCGTGACGCCTACCGCGGGCCAGAGCTACATCGTGACGGCCTTTCTGGTGGTGATCCTGGGCGGCCTGGGCAGCATCGTGGGATCGGCCATCGCCGCCCTGATGATCGGCATCGTCTCGGCCATGGCCCAGGTGTTCGTCGACGCCAGCTTCGCCCAGGTGGTGACCCTCGTCTTCGTGATCATCTTCCTTCAGTTCCGGCCGCAGGGCGTGATCGCCGTCCGGTCCCGCGCCCTGGACGACTGACCCATGACGCTGTCCCCCATCAAGCTCGTCGGCGGCCTGGCGGCCCTCGCCCTGGCGCTGGCGGCCCCCTTCTTCCTGTCGTCCTACGACCTCAGCCTGACCGGCCGGTTCCTGGCGCTGTCGCTGACGGCCATGGGCCTGGTGCTGATCTGGGGCCATGGCGGCATCCTCAGCCTGGGGCAGGGGATGTTCTTCGGGCTCGGCGGCTACGTGCTGGCGATGCACCTGAAACTGGTGGCTCTGGATGTGGGCGAAGCCACGCCGGACTTCATGGTCTGGTCGAACGTCGCCGCGCTGCCCTGGTGGTGGGCGATCTTCAAGAGCCCTCTGGTTACGATGCTGGGCATCGTCATCGTGCCGGGGCTGGCGGCGGCGGCGCTGGGCTGGCTGGTGTTCCGCCGGCGCATCGGTGGCGTCTATTTCGCCCTGATCACCCAGGCGGTGACCCTCGCCTTCTCCACGCTGCTGATCAGCCAACAGGGGATGACAGGCGGCTTCAACGGCCTGACCAACTATAAGACCCTGCTCGGGTTCGACTTGAACGATGCGGCTGTGATCCGCGGCGTCTACTGGGTGACCGTGGCGTTCGTCGCCGCGGCGTTCCTCGGCGGCTCGTGGCTGCTGAGCTCCCGCTTCGGACGCCTGCTGCGGGCGACACGCGACAACACCAACCGCGTGCGTTTCCTCGGTTATGACCCCACGCCCTACAAGATCGTCGCCTTCACGCTCGCCGGCGTTCTGGCGGGGCTGTCGGGCGCTCTCTTCGCGCTCCACGCCGGCGTGATCTCGCCGGCCCTGGTGGCCGTGACGCCGTCGATCGAGATGGTGGTCTGGGCCGCGATGGGCGGACGCACCAGCCTCGCCGGCGCCATCGCCGGCGCCCTGGCCGTCAACTTCGCCAAGGATAAGATCTCGAGCGTCTTCCCGGAGTTCTGGCTCTACGTTCTGGGGATCGTGTTCATCCTCGTCGTGACGGTGATGCCCAAGGGCCTGGCCGGCCTGTTCCCGACCCGGACGCGCAACACCGAGGCCGACGCGCCCGTCGTTCCCGCCGCACCCAAGGAGGTCGCCACGTGAGCGCCCCCCTGCTGCAGCTCGAGGGCGTTACGGTCGACTTCGACGGCTTCAAGGCCCTGAACGACCTGTCGCTGTCGCTGGAGCCCGGCAGCCTGACCATCGTCATCGGCCCCAACGGCGCCGGCAAGTCGACCATGTGCGACACCATCATCGGCCGCGTGCGTCCCACGGCGGGGCGGGTGCTGCTGCGCGGCGAGGACATCTCCAAGCTGCGCGAGGACCGCATCGTGGGGCTGGGCGTCTGCCGCAAGTTCCAGACGCCGGGCGTGCTGGTGGGCCTCAGCGTGATCGACAACCTGGCCATCGCCGCCACCAAGGACCGGCGCTGGTGGAAGAGCTTCACCCTCGCCGGGCCGGCGGCCGGCCGCGAGCGGGCCGAGCAGGTGCTCGAGATGATCGGGCTTGCCGACCGCCGCGACGTACTGGCCGGCGAACTGTCGCACGGGGAGAAGCAGTGGCTGGAGATCGGCATGGTGGTCGCCACCGACGCCGAACTGATCCTGCTGGACGAACCCACCGCCGGAATGGGAGCGGCCGAGTCCACCAGGACAGCCCAGATCATCCTGGGGCTGGTCGGCAGGCACGCGGTGCTGGTGATCGACCACGACATCGACTTCGTCGAGCAGATGGGCGGCCATGTCGCGGTGCTGCACCAGGGTTCGCTGTTCAAGGAAGGATCGTTGGCCGAGGTCCGCAGCGACGCGGACGTCGCCTCCATCTACCTGGGAAGGCCACGCGCATGAGCCAGTTGTTGAACTTGCGAGCCGTGGACGTGGCCTACGGCAAGAGCCAGGTCCTCTGGGACGTGGCGCTCGACATGAGGAAGGGCGAAGCGGGCGCGATTCTGGGGCGCAACGGCGTGGGCAAGACGACCCTCTTGAAAACCATCGTGGGACAACTGCGGCTGCTGAAGGGCCAAGTCTTCCTCAACGAGATCGACGTCAGCCGGCGCCAGGCGCACGAACGAGCCAGGACCGGCGTCGGCTTCGTCCCCCAGGGACGTCACGTGTTCCCCCACCTCACAGTCGAGGAGAATCTGAACGTCGGGCTCTCAGCCCTTTCGCCCCGCAAGGGCAAGCACCCGAAGAAGATCCCACCTTACATCTTCGACTTGTTCCCAAAGCTGCGCGACATCTCGCAGCGCAAGGCCGGCGTGCTGTCCGGCGGAGAGCAACAGCAGCTGGCGATCGGCCGCGCGCTCGCCGGGCGGCCGGACCTCCTGATCCTCGACGAGCCGACGGAGGGCATCCAACCCAACATTGTCCAGCAGATCGAACGCGCGCTTTCCACCATCCGCAGTGAGCTGGGCGTGGGCGTGTTGATCGTCGAGCAGAACCTGGATTTCGCCTGGGCCTTCGCCGACCACTACTTCGTCATGCAGCGGGGGCGGATCGTGCAGCAGGGCCGCGTGGCCGAAACCTCCACGGCGGACATCGCCCACCTGATCCAGGTGTAGCGGCGAAGTGGGGTGATGGGCTTGGAGCACCGCCGAGGGCCACTCGCGAGCGGCGAAACGATGTTGGCGGGTTGATTGGCGGTGAGCGTCGATGGTCGAAGGTGCGCACTACGGGCCCGTCGCGAGATCGCCTCCTGTCGGCGCGCGGCTTTCGCCGAGCGGCTCTGCGAAAAATGGGCTGTCCGGCGGTCGCGTCGACGTTTAGTTCACGGAGAACGTTGATCGCTCAGAGGAGATCGAGGATGACCGGGGAAGTTGAGAAGGCGCCTGTGGCGGCAGTGCTGGACGATGACGCGCTCGACACGACGGTCGGGGCTGGCGACACCTCCACCGGTGGCCGGTTCATGCTCGATGTCGCCGGCCACAATGTCGGCTACGCCGCCCCAACGCCGCCCAAGCCGCCGACGAGGGGCTAGCGGTACATTCTTCGCGTCGCCATGAGGGCGCAACGTCCTTGCGATGAGCCAAGCCGAGCGCGCTGCCTCCCAAGGGACGACGCTGAGGTCAGTGCTCGCGGCCTCCAAGGAGGTTCATGAGCCGGACGAAGCGATCGCCGGCCTGCTGCAGCGTATCCAGCAGACCTTCGTCCAGCTCATCGCCAGCGGCCCCCTCCGTGGTCGCCGAGCGCAGTCGATCTGACAGGAAGATCGCGAGAGCGCGATAGAAGCGCGCCGCGAAGCCCGGGTCCTGCTCAAAGACCGCCAGCAAGGCCTCGCGCGGCACCGCGAGGACCTGGGACGCCGCGATCGCGGTGACGGAGGCGCTCGGCAGCCGCTTTTCAACGAACGACATCTCACCCACGACGTCGCCGATCGCCATGGTCGACAGCCGGCTGCCACCCGGCGTCGACACGACGAGTTCGCCTTCGGTCACGAAGTAGAGGTCGCGGACCTCTCGGCCGGCGGTGATCAACTGTTCGCCCTTCGCGAGCGTCCGCGTGGCGCCGTTGCGCGCCAGCCAACCGATATCGCGGTCGTCCAGCTCCCCCAGGATGTAAAGCGCCTTGCGCACGTCAGTCCTCCAGCAACTGCCGGCGCGAGAGCGCAGCGAACGCTCCGTTGCGGGCCATGAGTTCTTCGTAGCTGCCTGTCTCCACGAACCTGCCGCCCTCCAGCACGCAGATCCGATCGGCCTTGCGGACCGTCGACAGGCGATGGGCGATGGTCACGCGGGTCGCGTGCAGGCTGTCGAGCGTCTGGGCGACGACCGACTGGGTGGCGTTGTCGAGTGCGCTGGTCGCCTCGTCGAAGAACAGGATCCGGGGCTCAGCGGCGATCGCCCGAGCGATCAGGATTCGCTGCCGCTGTCCCCCCGACAGGGTGTCGCTCCCCTCGGTGATGGGGGTGTGCAGGCCAAGGGGCATCTGCTTGATGTCCGGCGCCAGCCCGGCCCGTTCCGCCGCGACCCGGCACTGCTCAAGGCTTGCTCCGCTGGCGCCGCGGATATTGTCGTTGATCGAGCCGGCGAACAGCTTGCTCGACTGCAGGACCACGCCGATCTGGGAGCGGACCCGCGACGGATCCAGGCTCGAGAGCTCCTGGCCGTCATAGGTCAGCGAGCCGGTGCGGGGACGCTCAAACCCCAGCAACAGCCGCAGAATGGTCGACTTGCCAGAACCCGAACCACCGACGATGGCCAGGTGTTCACCGGGTCGGATCGCGAAGCTGAGGCCGTCGAGTAGCGGGGCGCCGGCGTCCGAGTAGGTGAAGCTCAGGCCGCTCGCCTGGATGTCGCCGGTCAGCCGCCCAGGGTCGGCGCGGCCGACCCCCGCCTCCGGCGCCGCGCTGAAGATCGGTTGGGCGCGTTCGGCCTGCGGGCGCACGGCGTACATCGCCAGCATCGACTCGCAGAACGCGGCAAACGCGCTCTGGAAGACCGCGAACGCCACCAGGAAGGCGATGAACACCCCGGGCTGCAGGTCTCGCGCGGCCAGCAAGATGGCCACGGCGAAGACGCCCATCAGGGTCACGATGCTCCAGCTGTCGGCGAAGGCTGCGAAATGGGCGCCGACGCGTTCGCCGCGCAGCGTCGCGGCCCGTTCGCCGGCATAGCCGGCCCGCCAGCGCGCAAAGATGCGCGCCTCGGCGGCCGAGGATCGCAGCTTCGGAATACCCTCGAGGATCTCGAACGTCAGGCTGGCGAGCCGTCCGTCGCGCTCCGCCGCTTCGCGCAGCGGGCCGGCCTGGGCGATCCGGCTGGCGGCCACGGCGGCGGCGTAGACTAGGGTCAGGGCCAGTCCCGCCAGGGCCATGCGCACGTCGTAGACGAAGAGCAGAACGAGGTAGACCGCCGCGAACACCAGGGTGAGGCTGGCGTTCAGGATGGTGTTGGTCATCAGCGTCCGGATGCC
>NZ_CADEGK010000002.1:45439-53458 GCF_902826855.1 uncultured Phenylobacterium sp.
CCCCCAGCCCGGCGCCCGCGATCAGCCAGATTTCCGAGCGGACGCCGTGCAGCACGCTGCGGCCCATGCCGGCGAAACGGCTGACATCGTGGTCCAGCGGCGGGAAGACGCGGTAAGCCAGGCTGTCGCAGGCAGCGGGGTCCACGGCGACGCCATGGCGGTCGCGCCAGGCTCCCTTGGTCCGATGCAGCGCGCTCGCCAGCCCGTCGGCCCGTCGCACGATCAGCGGGCCGCCCAGGTCGTGTCGCCACCATCGTGGATCCAGCCTGACCTGGGCTGCGCGCAGGCTGGCGAGCCGGGCCAGCGTCGGCAGCGCCTCAAACTCGCTCGGCCCGGCGTGCAGAACCTGTCCGCCCAGATCCACCCCAAGCGCGTCCGCGGCCTCACCGAGGGCGGCGGCCGTGCTTCCCGCCGGACGCAGCTCTTCGCGGCCCTGCCTGCTCAGGGCTTCCGCAAGCTGGTCATCCCGCGCGTCGTCGATTTCTGCGAAGCGAGCTTCCAGCGCCGCGTAGCAGGCGCCCATGTCCGTGCCCGGCGGCCAGGGCGGCTCGGTCAGCTCGGCGAACGCTGTGAGCTCTTGCAGCCAGCGGGCCGGATCGGCAGGCGGGCGTTGCTCCAGGTCTGCGGTCGCCGTGGCCAGGAGGCTGAGCGTGAGGGCCGCGTCGGTGGTGGGGAAGATGTCCTGGCCCTCTGACGCGACCGCGATCAGGCGGCGGCGCTCGGCGCTGTTGAGGTAGACCTCGACCTCGCCCCGGCGAACGCGCCAAGGCCGCTCGCCCGGGGGGAGGGGGCGTGCGGCGCCGGGGCCGATGACGAGCCGATGCGCGCTCATGCCTCAAGCAGTCCCGCATAGACCCCGCCGGCCGCCAGCAGCGCCGGGTGGTCGCCGCGCTCGATCACTTGGCCTCGCTCCAACACGATGATCTCGTCGCAGTCGCGGATCGTGGAGAGGCGGTGGGCGATCACCACGCAGGTGACCCCCCGGCGGCGAAGCGCTTCCATGACGCGGTATTCGCTGACCGGATCCAGCGCGCTGGTGGCCTCGTCCAGCACCAGGACCGCCGGGTTGGTGGCCAGCGCACGGGCGATATCGATCCGCTGCTTCTCGCCACCGGAGAAGTTGCCGCCACCCTCCGCCACCCGCGAGTCATAGCCGCCGGGCCGCGCGGCGATCACCTCGTGGATCTGTGCGTCCTTGGCGGCGCGGATCATGTCGGGTTCCGGCAGCGCCGGGTTCCAGAGCGTCAGGTTTTCGCGGATGGTCCCTTCGAACAGCATCACGTCCTGGCGCACATAGGCGAGACGCGCGGCGAGCGCGGCGCGAGGCCAGTCCACCGCCGGGCGTCCATCGATCAGGATCGCTCCGGTCATCGGCTGCTCAAGCCCGGCGATCAGCTTGCCGAGCGTAGACTTGCCCGACCCGGATGCGCCGACCAGCGCGATGCGGACGCCAGGGCGCAGGTCTAGGGAAAGCCGCGCGATCAACGGCGGGTCGAGGGGCGCATAGCCGAATTCCACGTCCTGAAGACGGACCGATCCGCGCGGCAGCCGGCCGTCGAACACCGGATCGGGCGCGGCGAACCGGACGTCGGACCGCTGGGCCAGGATGTCGTCGAGCCGGCCAGTGTAGTTGCGGATCTGGTGCAGTTCGGCGCCGAAGCCCGCGAGGGCCGTCACAGGGGCGATGAAGCTGGCGGCGAGGATCTGGTACCCAACCAGGCCCCCTAGCGACATCTGCCCCCCGATCACCAGGAAGCCCCCCCACACCAGGATGGTGACGGTGATCAGCACGCCGATCAGGGCCGGGATCGGCGCGATCCAGGCGGTGATCGCCGCGGCCGATTGGGCGCCGTTCTGGGCCACCGTGGCGAGGCCCGTCCAGCGGGCGAAGAGCATGTCCTCGGCGCCGCTGGCCTTGAAGGTCTCCATGTCCTTGAGACCGGCGACCCGCGCCCCCGCCAGCTTGCCCTGGTCGATCGAGACCTTGCGGTAGTGCTCGGACAGATAGCGATTGGCGACCAGCAGGACCGCGACGTTCGACAGCGCCAGGATCAGCACCGCCAGGGTCATGCCCCAGCTGTAGATCAGCATCACGACCAGGAAGAACGCGGCGCTGAGCAGGCTGACGACCGCCTGCGCAAGACGCCCCGTCAGGAGATCGCTCAGCGCCTCGTTGATCCGCAACCGGTCGGCGACCTCGCCGGCGAAGCGCTGGTCGAAGAAGCTGATGGGCAAGGTCATCAGCTTGGACATCAAGGCGTTGCCGGTGGTGAGGCTCATCACCATCCGCGCCTTCAGCAGGGTCTGCCGCTCCAGCTGGATCAGTACGAACCGCACCAGCGCCGGCAGAGCCATGCCCGCCAGCAGTGGCCCCAGCCAGTCGTGCAGGGAGCGGATCAGCACATAGTCGATGAAGATGCGGCTGAAGACCGGCAGCACGATGCCGGGGATCACCAGCGCCAGGCTGACCAGGATCACATAGACGAGCGCTTCGCCCACCGCCTCGAAGCGGCCGCGCAGCGACGCCAGGAGGCTCGGGCGGGTGTCTCCGGGCCGGAAGTCCGCGCCGCGCCGGAAAACCAGCACCACGCCGGTGAAGCTGTCCGAGAACGCCGCGCGCGTTTCGCGGCGGCGACCCGTGGCCGGATCGTTCAGCCAGACATGGGCGGCGTCGATCGCCTCGACGACCACGAAGTGGCTGAAATTTACGAAGGCGATGGCTGGCAGGTCGAGCGCGTTCAGGTGCTCGGGCTCGGCCTTCATCCCGCGCGCCTCCAGCCCGAAGGTCCGCGCCGCGCGCAGGATGCTGGAGGCCTTGGAGCCGTCGCGCGAGACGCCGCACAGAGTGCGCAGCTCGTCCAGCGCCACGAAGCGGCCGTGGAAGCCCAGGATCATCGCCAGTGCGGCGGCGCCGCATTCCGCGGCCTCCAGCTGCAGGACGCTCGGCGTACGAAACCGCGCCACGCTCAGCCGCCGGCGCGCGGGATCAGCCAGGCGATCACCGGCTTGCGGTCGACGACCACCTTGCCCTGTATCGTCGACCCGGCGCTGACCCTGGATTTCGGGCCGCGCGACGCTGACCAGGAGAAGCCGCTCATGTTGCTTCGATCCCTCGACAGCGCCACACGCACCTCGATCGGCGCGCCGGCGGCCGTCAGTTCGGCGACGAGCTGGTCGTTCTGCAGGACCTTGCGCATGCCCTCCGGCGTCGCCGGCAGTGGCGCCACCGACAACACCCGGCCGGGGATGTGTCCGTAGACCTCGCGCTCGACGGTGCTGGGCACGATCTCGGCGGACATGCCGGGCTCGATCCGCTTGCCATCGGAGGTAGGGACGTAGAGGAGGGCGACCAGGCTGCGGCCGTCGTCGTCGGGCGCCACGGTGGCCAGCGCGGCGCCGACCGCCACCACGTCGCCGGCGTTGACCTTCAACTCGGTAATCCGTCCTGCGTGCGGCGAGCGCACCACCTGCTGGTCGGCCAACCGCGCCGACAGGAGCTCGACGGCTCGGGTCTGCTCCTGGATGGTCCGCTGCTGATCCAGGAGGGCCAAGCTGCGTTCGCCGCTGCGGGTCGTCGCATCGATGCCGACCCGCAGGGCGCTTTCCTCCAGGTTGGCGATCCGCTCGCGCACCTCCGCAAGCTCGATCTGCACATCGACCAGCTTGTCGCGCTGCAGGAAGCCGCGCTCCACGAGGGACGCCATCTGCCTGGCCTTCTGCTCGAGGTAGGCGGCCCGCTCGGTCAGTGCGCGGCGGCTTTGCGCGAGGGTGGCCAGCCGCACCGTGTCGGCGCCCTGCTGGCGCGAACCCTGCGCGCCATAGAACCCCTGCAGGCGGTCGTAGCGCGCCTGGGCGTCGGCGAGCTTGCTGCGCGCCTCGGCGATCTCGCGCCGCAGTTCCGGCCGCGCGATCGTGGCGATCGGCTGGCCGGCGCTGACCCGGTCGCCGGGCCCCACCATCAACTGCTCGATGCGGCCGTCGTCACCCGCGACGATTTCCGCCAAGCCCGTGCGGTCAATCAGGATCCCGCTGGCGGCCACCCTGACGGGCGCCTGGGTGGCGAACGCCCAGCCTAGCGCTCCCACCAGGGCCGCCGCGAAGGCCGCGAGCAGCAGCCAGGCGGGCCGGCCGACCAGCGTCAACGGCGCGTCGAGCCGCTCGGGGCTCCCCAGGCGGTCGAGCGCGGCCTTGCGGTATATGGACTCGGTCACACCGGTCCCCCTCCTGGCGGCTTGACCATGACCTGAACCCAAAGCCTGCGAGGGGGCAAGCCCACGGGTCTCCCTGCTATCCAGGCCGCGCCGCGGCCAGCTCGGCCGGCTCGGTTTGCTCGATGTCGACGCCCAGCCGCCGGATGGCCGCCAGCGCAGCGGACTCACCGCCGAAGGCCGCGGTGATGCTGCGAGCGCCGATCGCGAAAGCGCCGTTCCGGCCCGCCAGGGCCTTTACGCCCTCGCCGTGTCGGGCCGCCCGCGCGGTCTCGGCGTTCAGCGCCTCCGCGCAGGGCGTGATCGCCGGCGGCTCGGCCGGGGCGATATGGCCCGCCGTGAGCAGTGCGTCGGCCGCGTTTAGGATGTCGGCCTCCGTGGCGCCGCCACATCCGGCGTGCAGCGCGCGCAGCGTTCGCGGGCCCGCCTCGAGGCCGCCCAAGATCGCGTGGGCGGCGGCGTTGTCGAACTTCAGCCGGCCGGCCGGGGTGGCGCAGCCGTAGTCCGCGCCGGCCTCCGACACCATGGCCGCCCACCAGCCGTCCAGCCGCGCCTGCGCGGCTCCAACTCGCGTTGGGCGCGCGAAGATGTCGATCCGGAACGAGGCGTTGCTGAAGACATCCCCCATTAGTTCCCGGGCGGTCGGCTGGGCGATCCCCGCCAGCGCCCGGCGGTCGGCGGCGCGGAAGGCGAAATCTTCGCGCAACCGGCTGGCACCGCCAGGACCGGCGAGGACGAAGCCGCGCGCCGCCATCGCTCCGGCGACCTGGTCCGACCACAGCGGCGCCCAGTGGGTGTTAAGGTACTCGTGCGGGAAATAGTCGTGCGGCAGGTTCGTGCGCGCGGTGTCGAACCAGGTCCAGAAGGCCTCGGAGAACGGGCTCGCGCCGTCGGCGCGCATGGCCTGCAGCCGCGCGACGGCCGCGTCGAAGCGCGCCACCGACCCGCCCGCTTCGGTTTCGGCCAGCGCCAGCGCAGTGTGCTGGAACACCGCGACGTCCTTCCACCAGGGCATGGCGTTGTAGCCCAGAACCGCCACGCCGTCGGGGCGCAGGTGGCTGGCGGCGATCCGGTAGACGTGGTCGCGGTTGGCGGCGCTGACCCAGGCGATCACACCCTGGGCGGTGACGTAGTCGTAGCTGGGAACGGCCGGGTCTTCGACTTCAGAGAACAGGGCGCAGCGGAAGTCGACGTTGTCGATCCCCAGCCGCGCAGCGGCCGCCTGGCCGTTCGCAACGTGAGCCGGCATGGCGTCGATCCCGGTGAAGCGGCCCTCGGGATAGGCGGCCGCAAGGAGGGTGAGCCCCATCCCGTCACCGCATCCCAGGTCCAGCAATGCAAACGGCGCGCGCGGTGCGCGCGGCGGCGCCACGTTCCGACAGCACAGCATCGCGTCGACCCACGCCGGGGAGAACTCCCGCGGGAAGTTGCTCGGATAGACGTGCTCCGCAAGGTAGCCGTCGTTACGCCCGCTCACTGCGTCCTCATCACTCGTGCCACCGGGGCGACCGCGTTGGAGCCGCGCGGCGGCTGCCGACTTGAGTCGCTAGCCGCGATGCTTTTGCGGCCATGCTTCGTAGAACGTCGGCGAGAGCGTGGTCGGGTTGTCGTCAGCCTTCAGCTCGGCTGGCTGAACGGCCGGCAGGAGGCCGCCCGTGGCGCCGTCGAGTTGGGTCTCGTCAAGTTCGACCGCGCCGGCCGCGGTGATCTGGTCTTGGGGCTTCTTGTCGCTGGACATGAGATTCTCCATGTCGGCGGTTACGGGGGCGAGCCTGTGAAGGCGGCTCGACCCCGCACCGGGCGCTACCCGCGGACCGACCCGTCGCCAAGTGCGACGTTGATGCCGGAGGGACGCACGGACCCATCGCCGAGCACCTTCTGTTCGAGGGTGTTGTACTTGTTGAGCGCGGGCGCGATGGCGATGATGCCACCTGCAGCGTCGTCCAGCTGGGTTTCCTCGAGCTCGACGGCGCCGGCGTCGGTGATCTGGTCTTCAGGCTTCTTGTCGGTGGACATGGTGGTCTCCTGTTACGGGGGTCATGCGCAGACCTGCCAAACCACCGTGCGGGAAGTGGAGCGGCACAACAATGTATACGAAAACACCGGTCTGTGGATGCGCGCGTTTTCGCCGAGCCGGTCTGCGCGGTTGGGCGCGTCCCGCGGGCCACGGGCGGCGTAAAGGGTCGGTAGAGGGCGTCAAGCAAGACGCTGCCCCTGAACCCGAAGCGGAGAAATCTGATGTCTGAACTGAAGCGTGACGAGGTCATCGAACTTGAGGAAGCCGAGTTGAGCGACGTGCGCGGCGGGCTGCTCCTGCCGGCGATCCAGAAGGTGCGCGAAGCGGCGGCCAGGATGTCGTGCGCCACCGCCCAGGACACCGCCGTCATTACCTTCGCCGGCTGATCGGTGGACCGTTGAAGGCGCGGGATGTTCCACCGAGCCGAGATGTAACTCCCGCCGAGCCCGCCGGCGCGTCCACGCACCTGGGCGTCGATGCTCTTCGAGGCCAGCGGACGCGCCGCCCCCACCAATCTGTGGATTGCCCCTAACGGTTCTGCGTGCCTCACTGGTCGGCGGGGTTTTCGCACCTGCAGGCGTCTTTCGCGCCGATGGGTCTGATACCGGGGGGATCAACGGGTGGCGGCAGGAGGATGGTTTGCACGTCTGACCCTGCTGGCCTGCGCCACGCTGGCGGCGCCGGCCTTCGCGCAGGCTGCTCAGCCAGGTGAGATCCTGGGGCCCGCCACGATCTGCGGCCTGGCCGCGGCGCGACCTGACCTGCCGGACGCGGCGCTGGAGCAAGTGACGCGAAACGCCGAGGCGCTGCTGGCGCGACGCGGCGCAGACCTGCGCCGAGGCGATGCCGCCCTTGAGGTGCTCGGCGTGGTGAGCGGCGGCGACATGGCCGCGCGAGGGTCCGCTGTCGCGGCCTACTGTTCCGCCGCAGGCGAATCGATGCGGTTGGCGCGATCGGGAAGTCAGTTCCAGGCGCAGAGCTATCTGATCGCGGCGGTGGCTGCGGCGGAACGGGCGGGGGACGCGCGGCTCGCGGCCTTGGCCGCGTATCGGCTGGCCCTGGCGACGGTTGGCGGCCCAGTGATCGCCGACCGGCGCGGCGGCGGACCGGCACCGAGGGCGGTGGGGACCGTGAGTCCCGCCGTGCCTCCCGCGACGAGCGGCTGCGAGGAGCTGTCGGCGCCCGTCCTGCTGACCCGATCCAGCGCCGAGGTCATCCAGGCGGCCCTGGCCTGCGCGAACCTCAGGGCCCGAACCGCGGGCGAGGCCGAGCTGGCCGCCCTCAGCGGCCTGCGATGGTCGCGCATCCTGCTCACCGCCGCCGAGTCTGCGCCCGAATCGGCCCCCGCCCCGCTCAGGTCGCGCGCCTTGGCGGCGGCCCTTGAAGCGCTGCCGCAGGCCGCGGCGATCCAGGATCCGGCGCTTCGGATCGAACTGCTCGGCCGCCTCTGCCAAATCGCGATCGACGCCGGCGGCGCGGCGGATCCAGCGCTGGAGCGCGCCATCGCCGGCATGCGCGCCGCCGCGCCCGGCGGGCTGGCCAGTGAGGCCTATGCGGACGCCCTCCAGGGCCGCCTGGCGCTGGCGCGAGGCGATCGGCCCGCCGCCCAGGCCCTGCTGCGGCGGGCGGTGTACCGCGAAAGCCAGAGGCCGCAGCCGCTCCGCCTGGCGGACTGGTTGCTGTGGCTGGCGCAGGCCGAGCCAGACAGGCGCGCCGAGCATGCCACGGCTGCCTATCGCGCCCTCGAAGCGGTGCGACCCCTGCTGCCGCTGGTCGACCCGATCACCGAGGAAT
>NZ_CADEGK010000002.1:53468-80136 GCF_902826855.1 uncultured Phenylobacterium sp.
GGCCGGGCTTCGAACAGGCCGTCGAAGTCCAGCTCGCGAGCCACGAGACCGGCAGCGAGGACCTGCGCATCGCCCAGGCCCAACAGATCGTCGAGGCCTATCGCCAGGCCGAGGTGCAGAACGCCCTGGGGGCCGATTGCGTCCCGCCGCGCGAGGCGGTACGGCCCTCCGAGCTGCGCGCCGATGAGATCCTGCTCTACCCGATCCTCCTGCCAGACCGGATCGAACTGATCTACGCGCAGGGCGGGCCCGGCGGGACGCAGTACCGACGGCTTCCGGCCAATCGGACGGCCGATCGCGCCACGGTCGCAGCCCTGGTTGCGGAAGTGGTCAACGCCACCAGCGGCGATGCGAGCGCCGCCTGGCGGGCGCCGGCGCGGCGGCTCTACCAGTTGGTGATAAGGCCGATCGAGGATCGGTTGCGCCCGGATGGAACCCTGGTGATCATCCCCGATGGACCCCTGCGGGCCCTGCCTTTCTCGGCCTTGCTCGACGGACAGGACGCCTTCCTGGTGACCCGCACGGGGATCACCGTGGCGCCGGCGTTGACCTATTCCCAGCCCGGCAGGGATCGCGGCGGGCGCGCCCTTTCGGTGGTGGCGGCGTCCCTGCAGAAGACCGTCGTGCTGCCGGCCGGCTATTTCGCCAAGCTCGAGGGAACCGCGGAGGAAGCCCAGGTGGCGGCCGCCGTCGGTGGGGGCGGCGCGCGCAACAGCCGCCACATCGCCGACTTCCAGACCGCCGACCTGCAGGCGGCGCTGTCGAGGGGCCATGTCGACGTGCTGCACGTGGCCACCCACGCCGCGTTCAACGGCCGGTCCGACCGTTCTTTCATCGTGGCGGATGGCGAAGCGATTCCGATGGCGGACCTGCGCCGACTGATCACCGCCAACCGCGGCCGGGGCGATGAACTGGACCTCCTGGTGCTGAGCGCCTGCGAGACGGCGGTCGGCGACGATCAGGCCAGCATGGGTCTGGCGGGGGCCGCGGTGCAGTCCGGCGCGCGCAGCGCGATCGCCTCGCTCTGGCAGGTGGACGACCGGGGGACCGTCGAGTTGATGAAGCAGTTCTACGGCGGCTACCGCGGCGGCCTGGGCAAGGCCGAGGCGCTGCGCGCGGCGCAACTGAACCTGATCGCGCGCGGCGGCCGCCTCGCCGAACCCGGCATCTGGGCGGCCTTCGCGCTGCTGGGAGCCTGGCGATGAGGGCGGTTCTGCTGACATCCGCCACGGTGCTGATGCTGGCGCTGGCCGCACCTGCGGCCACCCAGACCTCGATCACGCCCGATACCGCCACCGGGCTGACCACAGGCACGGCGATCAGCCGCGTCGGCGCCGTGACCACCATCGCCGGGGGGACCCAGGCCGGCGCCAACCTGTTCCACAGTTTCAACAGCTTCAGCCTCGGCGCGGGCGAGGTCGCGGCCTGGACCGCCTCGAACCCCACGAGCGTGGCCAATGTCGTCAACCGCGTGACCGGCGGCGGCCTCTCGACCATAGCCGGGACCCTGGACACCACCGCGCTCCCGAACGCGGACTTCTACTTCATCAACCCGGCCGGAATCCTGTTCACCACCGGCGCCCGGGTGGCGGTGCCGAACGCGGCGCATTTTTCCACCGGCGCAGGCGGCCTGAGGTTCTCCGACGGGACGACCTTCGCGGCGCTGCTGCCGGGCGGCGCGAGCTTCTCCGCCGCCGCGCCGGAGAGCTTCGGGTTCCTCGGTCAGGAGAACGCACTCGTCATCGACGGCGTCGGCTTCGGGTTCCTGCCGATCGGGACCAGCCTGTTCGTGGCCGCCCCCAACGTCGGCATCAATGCGTCGAGCTTCACCCCGCTCACCTTGGATCTCGTGGCGACCGGCGGTGAGGCGCGCAGCGTGGCGCTGGCCCACCCCCTGGGCGGCGGGCCGCTGGCGGGCCTCGCCCTGCTGATCGAGAGCCAGATTTTCGCCACGGGCACGGGGTCGGGGCTCCCGGCGATCCGCATCGGCGCGGACAGCCTTTCGCAGTCGGGAGGATTCCTCACTTCGAGCACGGCCGGCGCGGACGACGCCGGCGATCTCTTCATCCGCGCCCGCGCCGTGGATATCACCGGGTTCATCGGGTCCAACACCTCAGGGCCGACCACCGAAGGCAGCGCCGGTACGGTGTTCATCGCCGCCAGCGATGTGCGTATCAGCGACCTCGGTATCGTCTCCTCCGCCACGCTGGGCCGGGGCGATGCCGGCGACGTGGTCATCGCCGCCGACCGTCTCCTGATCGAGAGGGGCGGCAGTATCGGGACCGACACGGCGACGGCTCAAGCTACCGGCCGGGGCGGAATGGTGGAGCTCGATGTCGGGGCGCTGACAGTTCGCGACGAGGGCCAGATTTCCTCTTCCACCAATGGTCCCGGGAATGCAGGCGGCGTTCGGATAAGAGCGGACTCGGTCCTGCTGGACACCCGTGGCGGCATCGGCTCGGTCACCCTGGACGGCCCCGGGGATGGGGGTTTCGTGCGCATTGACGCCGGCGCCCTGGACATTCGGGGCGAGGCCGGAATCAGCTCCTTCAGTTCCTCCGCGGGCGATGCCGGCAGTATCGAGATCAGCGCCGATCGGGTGTCGATGTCGGGTGACGCGAACATCTTCTCGCAGAGCCTCCTGTCCGGCGCCGCGGGCAACGTCACGATCGACGCGACCACCTTCACGCTCGACGGCGGCTTCGTGGTCTCCGACACCTTCGGGCCAGGCCGGGCCGGGGTCATCTCGATCCGCGCGCCGGACCTCAACGTCCGGAACGGCTTCATCACATCGGAGAGCCGCGGCGCCGGCGACGCCGGCGACATTGCATTGGTCGCGACGCGGCTGAGCGTCACCGAGGACAGCTTCATCAGCTCGTCCACCAGCAAGGGCGGCGCCGGCGGCCAGGTTTCGATTAAGGCAGGCCAAGCGCAGATCGATTTCTCCGAGGTGCGCTCGCAGGCCAACGCGGGCTCCACCGGGGCGGCGGGCACCCTGCTGATCGACGTGGATCAGCTGAACGTGACGAACCAGACCGTCATCTCCTCCTCCACGCTGGGCGACGGCGACGCGGGTCTGGTGTCGATCACCGCCAGGGACATCGTGCTCGACAACTCCGGCGTGCTGTCGCGGACCTTCGCGCCGGGGTCAGGCGAGGGCGGTCAGATCCAGATCCGTACGGGCACGCTGCAAGTGAACAATGGCGGCGGTATATCGTCCTCGACCTCCTCGTCCGGGCAGGCGGGCGACGTGCTGGTCACCGCCGCCAAGGTGAGCCTCGACGGGGGTGGGACTATCGAGTCCGGCGCGGCGTTGGGCTCCACGGGCGGCGGCGGCACCGTGACCGTGACCGCCGCCGAGAGCCTGACCTTGCGCGACGGGTCCTCCCTCGTGACTTCGACCTTGGGCGCCGGGGATGCCGGGCAGCTCAAGATCGCCGCCGGCGCCGTGTCCGTCGAAGACCTCTCGCTGCTGGCCTCCCGGGCGCGCGGGGCGGCGTTGGGCGCGGCCGGAAGCATCCAGGTCACGGCCGGCTCGCTCCAGCTGGTGCGGGGCGGCCAGATCGAGACCAGCTCGCAGAACGCCAACATCGCCGGGGACATCCGGATCGCCTTAACCGGGCCGGTCACCGTCGACGGTCGGGACTCCCGCATCGCCAGCGAGAACCTGTCGGCGACAGGCGGCGCGGCCGGGGCGATCGCGATCGCCGCCGCCCGGATCGTCTTGGCCGAAGGCGGTGCGATCTCGACCAATGCGACCACAGGCGCAGCTGGCGACATCTCACTGTTCCTGCCCTTGGACGGTCTCCTGCGGCTGGATGGCCGCACGCGCGCGAGCGTGATCACCACCTCGTCCGGGCCAGGGACCGGGGGGCGGATCGTCATCTCCGAGCCGCTCGCGGTGATCTCCAACGGCGGCGCGATCCTAGCCCTGGGCCAGGCCCAGGGCGCCAATGTCCAGATCCGGTCGGACTTCTTCATCCGCTCGTCGGACCGTGTGAACCTGCTCTCCGTCGACGGCGAGTTGGTGTTGGACAGCCAGGTCAGCGACGTGAGCGCCGGCGTGGCGATCCCCGACGTCTCGTTCCTCGATGCCTCAGGGGTGCTTCGCGGGCAGTGCCCGGCTCCCCGGAGCGGCGGGGTCACCAGCCAGCTGAGTCTGCGGGCCTATGGGCCTTTCGGGGCCGAACCCGAACCGGCGCCGGAGCAGGTCCGGACCTCGGCGTTGCAGGTGGGCCTCGCCGGGCGCGCGGGCGGTTGCCATTGAGCGCCGGGGTCTGGGGCTTCGCCGCGACGCTGGCGTTCGGTGCAGGCTTGGCGCAAGCGCAGCCCGCCGCGCCGCTGGGTGAGCGCACGGGGCCAAACCGCGCTCCGCAGGCCGTGCCGTCCCCCGCGCGGCCCGCGCCGGCGCAACTTCCCGAGGTCGTCCCCACCGCGCCGCGGTCGCCGACGTCGTCGGGTATCGTCCGGCTGTCCGACGTGCGCGTTACCGTTGAGCCCGCACAGGCCAGCGCCCCGGCCCCGGCGGATTGGCGGCCGGTCGCCGACGCGCCCACGGGCTTGAAGCTGGACCTGCGGCCTGGGGAACGGCTCGACGGCGCCTGGGTCCGCAGCCAGTTCGCCGACAATGGGCTGATCGGGTCGCCGGCGCCGCTGGATCGACTGGTGGCGCTGGCCCAGCTGATCAACCTCACGCTCGTCCGGCACGGGCTGATCAATTCCGGAGTCCGGCTCGAAGGCGCCCTCCCGGCAGATGGCGGGGTGCTCGACGTGCGTCTCGTGCTGGGCCGCAGCATCGGGCCGGACGGCGAACCGGTCGTGGTGGCCTTCGGACCGAGGGGCTCGCGCGGCCTGAGCGCAGCTTACATTCGCGCGCGACTACCGTCCGCGGCCGCGGTCCCGTTCAACGCCCAGGCCGTGGAGCGTGAGTTCCGGCTGCTGGCCCAGGACCCCGCGATCCGGACGATCAATGCCAACCTTCGGCCGGGCCAGGCCCCGGGCCAGGCGAGCCTGCAGATCACCGTCGAGCCCCAGGCGCGGCTCGACCTGTACGCCTCGGCGGCCAACAGCCGCTCTCCTTCCATCGGCGGAGAGCGCTATGCGGTCGGCGGATCGTTCCGCAACCTGGCCGTTGCGGGCGACCTCGTCAGCGGCGAGTACGGCCGCACGGCGGGCCGCGAGGATTTCTTGCTGGGTTATGAGGGGCCGTTCCTGTCGCCCCGCACGACCATCTCCGCGCGCGGCGGCCGCAACGAGGCGGCGGTGGTCGAGTCCGCGCTGCGCCCGCTGGGCATCAGGTCCCGCGATTGGTTCATCGACGGCGGCGTCACGCACAAACTCATCGATACGCCCCTCGCGCCGCTTTCGGGCGGCGGGATCGCGCCAGCGCGCACGCTCTCCGTCGGCATGCGCGTCACCCATCGAGAGCAGCGCACCTATCTGCTCGGTCAGCCGTTTTCGTTCGGACCGGGCTCGGTGGATGGCCGCTCTCAGTACACGGCCGCGAGATTGACGGCGGACTACGTAGAGCGCGGCGTGCGCCAGGTGTTAGTCCTCTCGGCCACGGCCACCCTGGGTCTCGACGGCACGCGGACCGACATCCCCGGACTGCACGGGCCGGAGTCGGACTTCAAGGTTGCGCTCGTCCAGGCGAGCTATGCCCGGCGCCTCACGCGAGGCGGCCTGGAACTGAGAGGCCGGCTGGCGGCGCAGATAGCGGACGGCCCGCTCTATTCGGGCGAGCGGTTCTCGGCCGGCGGCGAGAACAGCGTTCGGGGCTACCGCGAAAATTTGCTCCTCGCCGACAATGGCGCCTTCGGATCGTTGGAACTGGCCCAACCCTTTAACCTGGGCGATCAAGCCGAGACATCGAGCTTTCGGTGGGGCGCGATCACGGCCAGCGCCTTTCTCGACGCGGCCTGGGTCGACAACCGCCGCGGGCTCGACCCGACGCCGCGGTCGATCGCGAGTCTTGGAGCCAGCCTCGCCTGGACACCGTCGGACGCCTTGTTCGTGCGCCTCACGTACGGCGCAGCCCTCAGGGACGTCCCGGTCAGTGGCGGCAAAGACCTGCAGGACCGTGGTTTTCACTTCAGGGTCACCCTGCGGCCGCTCGCCCTTCGATAGGCGGAAGGCCCGACGCATCCTCCGCGGGCCCGCGGACGGCGACCTCCGCCCGCGAGCGTCCTGACCACGGCCGCCCAACCCCTTGTTGCCTGACACGGAAGTTGATGGGAACGTGCCGAGCGAGTGGGGTCAACCTGCCGCCAAGGGATGGAAACCCCCGGGGAAGCCATGCTCTCAGACGTCAAGGTGCTGGAGCTCTCGGCGCCGCAGACCATGCTGGCGGGATCGATCCTGGCCGACCTCGGCGCGGAGGTGATCGCGCTCGAGCCGCCAGGCGGGGCTGCGGGCCGCCGGCTGGCGCCGTTCGCGGGCGGGGAGCCGGGTCTGGAGCGCAGCCTGACCTGGCACGCCCTCAACCGCAGCAAGCGGGGGGTGACGCTCGACGTGGCGGCGCCAGACGGTCGGGAGATCCTGCAGGCGCTGGTCGAGCGCGCCGATATCGTGATCGAGGCCTGCGACCGCGGCTCTGCGTTGGACGGCCTGCGACGGCCGGACGACCTGATCGTCTGCCGGGCCACGGCCTTTTCGCCGGGCGGGCCGAAGGCGGCCTATCGCGCGACGGACGCGGTGGTGGTCGCGGCCGGGGGCGTGCCGGCGTTGGCGGGCCCCGCGGACCGGCCGCCGCTGTTCTTCCCGTCGCCCCAGGCGATGATGGAGACCGGCGCCGAATGCGCCGTGGCGGCCCTCGCCGCCCTCGCGGCGCGCGACCGGCTGGAGGGCGGCCAGACGGCCCACGTCAGCGGACGCATCGCCACCCTGCCCGCGGCCCTGGGGCGGCTGGTTTCGGGACGTTCAGGCAATCCGGCCAGCCGCCGCCAGAGCGCGCCGCCGCCCGGGCCGCTGCCGGCGATCCCCGGCGTCTACGAATGCGCCGACGGCCACGCGATCGTCACCGTGGCCTTCACGCCCGCCTTCGTCGCCATGACCCAGCGGATCGCCGAGTGGCTGGCCGACGAAGGATTGCTGGCGCGCGAGGTCGCCGGGCTGGACCTGCTGGCCACGATGCGAGCTGTCATGGCGGGAGAGGCGGGGGCCGGGCCGATCGAGCGCTTCCGCGACGCATTGATCGCGGGCTGCCGGCGCAAGACCAAGCGCCAGCTCACCGAGATCGCGGCCGAACGGCGCTTCATGGCCGCGCCGGTGATGACCATGGCCGACATCGCCGCCTTCGAGCACTACCACGCCCGAGGCCTCTTCGTCCCGCAGGAGGTGGCCGGGCGCAGCGTCGAGGTTCCGGCGCGGTTCGCCCAGTTCAGCGACTATCAGATCGAGGTGCGCCGGCCCGCCCCGGCGCTCTCGCAGCACACGGGCGAAGTGCTGGGCGAGCTGGGCTACAGCCGCTTGGAAATCCAGGCGCTGTTCGCACAAGGGATCATCTGATGCCCGCGCCGCTCGAAGAGCTCAAGGTCGTCGACCTCGGCTGGATCATGGTGGGGCCGGTCAGCGGCCGCTACCTGGCCGAACTGGGCGCCGACGTGATCAAGGCCGAGACCGGCAAACGACCCGATCCCCTGCGCGGCCTGGGCCCGTTCAAGGATGGCCGGCCGGGGCTGGAGCGCTCGCTCTCCTACCACCTGACCAACGCCAACAAGCGCAGCCTGGCAGTGGACGTGAAGCGGCCGGAGGGCCTGGACTTGGTGCGCCGGCTGGTGGCGGACGCCGACGTCTTCATCGAGAGCTTCACGCCCGGCGCGATCGACGGAATGGGGCTGAGCTACGACGCGCTCGCCGACGCGAACCCCGGGCTCATCATGGTCTCGACGGGCATCCTGGGACGCAAGGGCACGCTGGGCCTGGGCATGAGCGGCACCGGCATGACCGGCAGCGCCTATGCGGGCGCCGCGCACCTGATGGGCTGGCCCGACCGGCCGCCGACGGGGCCGCTGGGGCCGTGGACCGACGCGGTGGCGCCCCGCTTCATCGTCAGCGCCATCCTGGCCGCCCTGCACCGGCGCAAGGCGACCGGGGGCGGCGTGCACATCGACCTCGCGCAGGCCGAGGCGGGGCTGCAGTTCCTGGCGCCGGCGTTCCTCGACCATCAGGTGAACGGGGTCACGGCCGAGCGGCGGGGCGGGCTGTCCGATCCCCTGCGCGCGCCCTGCGGCGCCTATCCCTGCGCCGGCGATGACCGCTGGGTGGTGATCGACGCGCCGGCGGCGGACGCCTGGGCGGTCTTGGCGGCGATCGTCCCCGGGCTGGACGATCCGCGCTTCGCCACCCTGGTCGGGCGCCTGCGCCATCGCGAGGCGCTGGACACGCGGATCGCCGCCTGGACGCAGGACCAGACGGCCGAGGCGGTGGAGCAACGGCTGCAGGCCGCTGGCGTCCCCGCCCACGCCCTCTGCCACGATGGCGACCTGCACGAGGACGCCGACCTTGAGCACGCCGGGTTCTACCGCCGCATCGAGGACGACGAGATCGGCGAGGGCTGGATCCCCGGTCCGCAGTTCAGCCTCGACCGCACCCCGCATGCGCCCACCCGTGCGGGCCCACGCATCGGCGATGCGAGCGAGGCGATCCTGGCCGAACGCCTGGGCCTCGCCCCCGACGAGATCGCCCGCCTGAAGGCCGCCGGCGTGCTGGCGTGAACCCCATTCGAGAACGGAGAGCCCAATGAACGACACGGTGCTGATGGAGACGCGCGGCCAAGTGGCGGTGCTGACCCTGAACCGCCCCGACCGGGCCAACACCCTGAACGGCGAGCTGATGGCCGCCCTGCAGGAGAAGGCGGGGGAGGCGGCGCGGGACAAGGAGGTCCGGGTGCTGATCGTCACCGGCGCGGGACGGCACTTCTGCGGCGGCGCCGACCTGCGTTCCCCGCGCAGCGCCGTCTCTGGGCCTCCGCCCGGCGCGCCTAACGCCGGCATTGCGCTGGACTGGGTGCCGAAGCCGGTCATCGCGGCGATCAACGGGGCGGCCATGGGCGGCGGCTGCGAGATCGCGCTCTCCTGCGATTTCCGGATCATCGCCGCCGAGGCCAAGATCGGCCTGACCGAAATCCGCTTCGGCGCCCTGCCGGCGGGCGGCGGCACGGCGCGGGCGCCGCGGCTGATCGGCCTGGCCGCGGCCAAGCGCATGATCATGATCGGCGAGCCGCTGGACGCCGCCGAGGCCCTGCGGGTGGGCCTGGTCGACGAGGTGGCCGAGACCGGCCAGCTGATGGACCGCGCCTTCGCCCTGGCCGAGGTGCTGGCCAGCCGCGCGCCCTACGCCATGCGGACCGCCAAGCAACTGTTGAACCAGAGCCTGGAGGTCGACCTCGGCACGGCGCTGGCCATGGAGCGGGCCCTGATCAGCCGCATGGGCTCGCCGGAGGAGATGCAGCAGGCACGCGACGAGGCGGCCGCGCGCAGCAGCACCTACGCAAACATTTTCTCCAAACCCGACGCGAAGGTGGGCTGAGCCATGGCCGACGAGAAGGCTCCTGTGGAGAAGGTCCGCCCGGCCTTGTTTCGCGCCGAAGGCACGGCCGCCGATCCGAACCATCCCGCGCTGCTGGGCGGGCGCTGCGCGGCCTGCGGCTTCGTGTGCTTCCCGATGCAGACCTATGGGTGCGAGGCCTGCGGCTCGACCGCGATGGAGCCTTACGCCATTTCCGGGCGTGGGCGGCTGAGCGCGTTTGCCCGCGTGCATGTGCACGCTGGCGGCGGGCGCGAGGCGCCGTTCACCGTGGGGTCCATCGCCCTGGATGATGGCGGGGTGGTGCGGGCCCTGATCGATCGGGGGTCGGAGGACGCCCTGACCCACGACGCGGCCATGGTCGCGGTCCTGGTCCGGGAGTCGCGGCCGGGCCGCGGTGAACACGACCTGCGCTTCGCCCTCGCATCGAAGGAGGCCTGACCATGGCGCGCCTGCTGAACGACCTGCGGCCCGTCTATGTGGTCGGGATCGGCTTCCATCCGTACCAGTACCCGACCGAGACGCCCTATGTGACGCTGGGTCTGACCGCCGTGCGCGAGGCCCTGGCCGACGCCGGGATCGCCTGGGGCGAGGTGGAGTCGAGCTATATCGGCACCGCCCTGCTGGGTATGGCGATCGGGCGGCCGATGCTGCGGCACCTGGGGGCGCTGGGCCAGCCGCTGGTGCACATCGAGAACGCGTCGGCCTCCGGCTCCACCGCCTTCCGGCACGCCTGCATCGAGGTGGCCGCCGGCATCAGCGACACCGCCTTGGTGCTGGGGATCGATAAGCGGCCGGACGGGCCGATCCCGCGCGCCTCGACGGCGATCCCGACGCTGGCCGGCGACGCGGTCGTGCCCTTCACCCACTTCGCCCTGCTGGCCGACGAATACGCGGCCAAGCATGGGATCGATCCGGCCGACCTCGCCCTGGTGGCGGTGAAGAACCACAACAACGGCGCGCTCAATCCCAACGCCCAGCGCCAGAAGACCCGCACGCTCGAGGAGGTGCTGGGCGGCCGCGCCATCTCCGGCACGCTGACGGCCCTGCAGTGTACGCCGGTGGGCGAAGGCGCCGCGGCGGTGATCGTGGCCTCCGAGGAGGGGATCAAGCGGCTGGGCATCGACGCCGGACGGGCGATCCGCGTCGCATCGTCCGCGGCGGGCAGCGAGACCGCCGGCAACAGCCTGAACCCCGACACCGGCCTCTCCGCCGAGATCATGACCCGGGCCATGCGCGAGGCGCAGGTGGCGCCGACCGCGCTCGACGTGGTCGAGCTGCACGACGCCTTCACGGTGGAGGAGCTGCTCTACGCCGAGGCCACGGGCGTGTGCCGGCCGGGCGAGTTCATCCCCTTGCTGAAGGAGGGCGCGTTCGACATCGGCGGCCGCTGCGCCATCAGCCCCTCCGGCGGGCTGATCGCCATGGGCCACCCGATCGGCCCCACCGGTGTCGGCCAGATCGGCGAGATCGTACGCCAACTGCGCGGCGAGGCGACGGGCCGCCAGCAGCCAGGCGCGCGCACGGGCCTCGCCCACATGGTGGGGGTGGGCGCCGTCTGCTACGTGCACGTTCTTCAGAAATAGCGGCTTCGACCAGGGGCGCCGGTGATCCTGTCGGGCGCCTACCGGCCGCCTTGCTGGCCTCGCAGGGCCCGGAGCAGGTTGTCACGCAGCCTGACCATCAGTTTCTGCACGACAGGAAAGTCCTCCCCCAGGCCGCTGGCCACCCTTAGACCTGCCTGCGGCGTGCGGGCCATCTCGCGCACACGCCGGCCCTCCGGGGTCAGGCTGACGATGACCTGGCGTTCGTCGGCGGGGTCGCGGCGGCGGCTGACGTAGCCGAGGGTCTCGAGCTTCTTGAGGATCGGGGTCAGCGTGTTGGACTCCAGGAACAGCTTCTCACCCAGCGCGCCGACGCTCTGGTTGTCCTCCTCGGACAACGCCACGAGGGCGATGAACTGAGTGTAGGACGTGAGCCCCAGCGACTCGATGAGCGGCTTGTAGGCGCGGCCGAAAGCCAGGTTCGCGGAATAGACGGCAAAGCACAGGAAGTCGTCGAGCCCGGGGGTCTTGGCAGGTTCTGGGGCGGCGGTCGCGCCGGAGGACGTCATGGATATCCCACCGGTTCGGTCCGCGCCAATATAAATCGCTACCGATTAAATCGGAAGGACTTGACAAGTGCACGGACATCGATCATTTCAATCGCTACCGAACCAATCGGTACCGATTTAAACCACATCCTAAAGGAAATGCCGCCATGACCACCCAAACCCTCGATCGTCGCCTAACCGATGCGCCGGCGCTGGCCGCTCTCGACACCAAGCTCGAAGTTCTGCTGCTGCCCGTCTCCAACGTTCACCGCGCGGCCGATTTCTACCAGCAACTCGGCTGGCGACTGGACGTAGATCACCGGGAAGGCGATGCCCGCATCGTCCACTTCACGCCCCCAGGCTCGGCGGCTTCCGTCATGTTCGGAACCGGCCTGTCGCCGTCGGCGCCGGGTTCGGCGCAGCTGACCTTCCTGGCCGTCTCCGACATCGTCGCGGCCCGCGCCGGGCTGCTGGCCAAGGGCATCGACGTCAGCGAGGTGTTCCACGACCGCAACGGCGGCTACCGCTTCGATCCCGACGCCCGGCAGGTCGGTCCGGACCCGGACCGCCGCAGCTACGCCTCCTTCGCCACCTTCAGCGACCCGGACGGCAACAGCTGGCTGCTGCAGGAAGTGACCACGCGATTCCCGGGCCGCATCGACTCCGGCGTGACCAGCTTCGGCTCCGCGGCCGACCTGGCCGGCGCCCTGCGCCGCGCAGCAAACGCCCACGGCGCGCACGAGGCCCGCAACGGCGGCGGCTACGACACCAACTGGCCCGACTGGTACGCCAGCTATCTGGCCGCCGAGCAATCCGGCGCGCCCCTGCCGCTCTAGGCGCGCAAGCCCACCGGTGGCGCGATGACCTCGGCGCCACCGGGCCCCCAACCTCATACGGGAGAAAACCTCATGACCACGTTCGTCCGAACCTTCGCCGCGGCCCTCATCGCAGGCGGCATCCTCGCCACCGCCGCGGTGCGACCCGCGTCCGCCCAGCCCGCCGTGTCGGCCTTCCTGCCGGTCGCCGACGAGCCTGCGCCCAGGCTGATCGTCGAGCCGCCGATCCCGCATCGGCTGGCCGCGGGAGCCGTGCTGATCCCCTACCGCACCGAGAACTTCCGCATCCTGCCGATCTTCGGCCCGAACGCCGTCGACGTCTCGCCGCGCGCCGGACACCTGCACGTCACGGTCGACGACCTGCCCTGGCACTGGGCTGACGCCAGCGACGACCAGACGGTCGTGGTCGTGGGGCTGCCCCCGGGACCGCACAAGATCCTGCTCGAACTGGCGCTTCCGGACCATCGGGTGCTCAGTGGCCACACGGTGACGTTCGTGGTGCCGGAGACGACGCACAACCATCACTAGCCGGCCGAACCGCGAGGAGGCGTGTCATGCCGAATGCAACGAAAGCGAGCCGCGCCTTCGACGCCATAATCGTCGGCGCAGGCCAGGCCGGGCCGGCGCTGGCCGGGCGCCTGACCGCGGCGGGCCAGCGCGTGGCCCTGATCGAGCGCGGCCGGCTCGGCGGGACGTGCGTCAACACCGGCTGCACACCCACCAAGGCCATGGTCGCCAGCGCCTATGCGGCCCAGACGGCCCGCCGCGCGTCGGCCTACGGCGTGCCGGCCGGGCCGGTGGCGGTTGACCTGGCCGCCGTCGTCGATCGGGCGCAGGCGGTCGCGGCGGCCTCTCGCGGCGGGCTCGAGTCCTGGCTGTCCGGCATGGCGGGCCTGGAGCTCATCCGGGGCCACGCACGCTTCACGGCGCCGGGGGTCTTGGACGTCGACGGCCAGGCGATCACCGCGCCGCGCATCTTCCTGAACGTCGGCGGGCGCCCCGCGCGACCGGCCATCGCCGGCGTCGACGCCGTGCCCACACTGGACAGCACCGCCATTCTGTCGCTCCGCGAGCGGCCCGATCACCTGATCGTGGTCGGCGGCAGCTACATCGGGCTGGAGTTCGCCCAGATGTTCCGCCGCTTCGGCTCGCAGGTCACCATCGTCGAGGCCGCGACGCGCCTGATCGCGCGCGAGGACGAAGACGTCAGCGCGGCGATCCGCGAACTGCTGGAAGCCGAGGGAGTCGCGGTGCGAACTGCCGCCACCTGCATCAGCCTCGCGCCCGATCCGCTGGGCGTGTCCGTCGGCGTAGACTGCGCGGAGGGGACGCCGCAGATCGCCGGGACCCACGTCCTGCTCGCCACCGGCCGGCGGCCGAACACCGACGATTTGGGCCTCGACCTGGCGGGCGTGGAAACCGACGCTCGCGGCTACATCCAGGTGAACGATTGGCTGGAGACGACGGCGCCGGGCGTATGGGCGCTGGGCGACGTCAACGGCCGCGGCGCGTTCACCCACACCGCCTGGAACGACCACGAGATCGTCGCCGCCAACCTGCTCGACGGCGGCAATCGGCGCGTGGACCAACGCGTTCCCGGCTACGCCCTCTACATCGACCCGCCGCTGGGTCGTGTAGGCATGACCGAGACCCAGGCCCGGGCGACCGGGCGTCCGCTGCTGGTCAGCCGCCGGCCGATGAGCCGCGTCGCGCGCGCTGTCGAGAAGGGCGAGACGAACGGTCTGATGAAGGTCGTGGCCGATGCCGAGACCCGCCAGATCCTCGGCGCCGCCATCCTCGGCGTCGGCGGCGACGAGGCGATCCACGGCATCCTGGACATGATGAGCGCCGGCCAGACGATCGATGCGCTCCGCTGGGCTGTGCCGATCCATCCGACGGTCTCCGAGCTGATCCCGACGCTGCTGGTCGACCTGCAGCCAGCTTGAGCGGCGCCAAGGATCAGGGAGGCCACAGGCAGCGCTTCTCCTTCGTCGCAACGACCCAGAGGCGAGAAAATGCCCGCGAGGGTAGAGAAAGACCTTGCCGAACCCTGCAATCTCGGTTGCGCTGAATCTGCCGCTCGCCCGGGTTGCGGGTGCTGGGGGTGGATCGTGATGCGGTGGATTGTCCTGTCGTCAGTGCTGTTGCTGGCGGGGTGCAGCTCCACCGGCGCAGGCCCGAAAAGCTCCCTGACGCCGCAGGCGCTGTCGATCACCTATCAGGCGCCGAAGACCAGGGTGGCGGTGGAAGGCGACCTCACGCTGATCAATTGCGAGCCCGTCCGGGTCATCTCGTCCCTCAGCCTCAACGCCACCGGAGTCGCCGATCCGGCCGCTACCTTCACCCTCGACGGCAAATACCTGAGCGGGGCGTTCACGAAGCGCGACGTCAAGGTCGAGCTCAACGAGAACCGGACCCTGAAATCCATCAACACGTCGGTGAGCGACCGGACGGGGGCGGTGATCACCAACTTGTTCAAGACGGTGGGATCGATCGTTACCGGCGTCCGGGCGCTGGAGGCCGGGTCCCCCACCGTCTGCAACCCGCAGACGCTGGGCGCGCTGAAGCAGGCCGAGGCGCTCGCCGTCAAGATCGACACCTTGCGCGCGGCGCTGGCCACCAATGCTGCGCCGCGGACGGCTGTGAAGGACCTCGACGCGCTGGCCGCCCAGCTGGCCTGGGTGCGCACCAACCAGCTCACCCTGAAAGCCTCCCGGACGTTGACGCTGCCTGCCTCGCCCGACGCGCCGCCGCTGGAGGGAACTCCGGGGCCCGCCGCCAAGGCCTACGACCTGCGCTGGACGCTGGCGGACCTGGGCAAGTGGTTCGCCAGGGACCCGCAGACCGATCCCTGCACGCCCGTCCATCCGGCCTCGTTCGCCGTCGACCCAAGCAAGCAGGACTGTGAGCTGGTCACGGGCATGCTGAGCCTGACCTGGAGCATCACCGGCATCGCCGCGCCGGACGACAAGCGGGTGGCGGCCAGCCCGTGCCTCAGGACCGATGCCTCCGAGGCCCAGGTCGCCGAATGCCGGCGTTCCCTGGTGGTGACGGATCCGGTCATCAGTCAGGTCACGGTGGCGACCGTCCGCCCGGACTATATTGGTCACGGCCCGGGAGAGACCCTGGCGCAGGCCAGCGTCCCGGTCGTGCAGTACGGAACCGCCGGCTACATTCCGCTGGACGTCGGCTTCGCCAAGTCGCGGGTGGTTGCGATGACGTTCGACCAGTTCGGCCGGCGGCAGACCTTCAGTTGGACGTCCGAGGCGTCCGCCGAGAACGCGACCGCCGCGCTGAACGATATCGCCACGGCGGGCGCGGCGACGGCCAAGATCCTGCGGGGCGACACCCAGGCGGAGGCCTGGACAAAGGAGAACGCCCGCCTCGAGACCCAGATGAAGAACAACCTGCTGAAGTCGTGCCAGGCGGCGATCCAGGCAGGTGCGACGGCCTGTCCGGCTCCGCCCGCGGCGGCTCCGGCCGGGGAGTGAAGCGGACGGCGGAACACCGCAACAAGGAGGCAAGCCCATGGACCTGAGGCGACGGACGTTCTCGATGGCGCTGGCTGCAACCGCGCTGACGCCGGGGCTGGCCGGGGCGCAGGCGGGGCCGCGCTATGTCCGGCGCGACGTCTATGCGACCGGCGCGGGCGCCGCGCCGCTCGCGGCCTACGCCCGGGCGGTGGCGGCAATGAAGGCCCGGCCGGCCACCGATCCCACCAGCTGGGCGTTCCAGGCCAATATCCACGGCACCTACGACGACCCGGTGCTGGGGCCGAACGATCCCCGGGCCATGTGGAGTTCATGCCAGCACAGCAACTGGCACTTCCTGTCGTGGCACCGGATCTATCTGCACTATTTCGAGCGCATCGTCCGCGCCGCGTCGGGCCAGCCAAGTTTCGCACTGCCCTACTGGAACTATGAACTCGCGACGAGGCGCGCCTTGCCGCCCGCCTTCCGCACGCCGACGATCGGCAACGCCCTCTATGTGGCCGCTCGCAACGATGGGTCGGACCCGGACCCGCTGTTCAGGATCAACATCAACCGCGGCGACCGGATCCCGGCCAGCGTCGTGCGGTCGACCAACGCCATGGCGGCGGCTCGCTTCGGCGGGCCGCAGGGCGTGCCGCCGGGCGTCTCGAACCTGCTGGAGAGCCAGCCGCACAACATTCTTCATGTCGTGATCGGCGGCGACGGCCTGATGTCGGATCCGGCGACGGCGGCGCAGGACCCCATCTTCTGGCTGCATCACGCCAACATCGACCGCCTCTGGAGCCGCTGGGCGCGCCAACCGGGCCGGGTGCCGCCCAGCGACACCGCCTGGCTTGACCGCAAGTGGACCTTCTTCGACGAACGTGGCGCGCGGGTGGAGATGAGCGGCCGGCAGATCCTCAACACCGCCACCCAGCTCGACTACCGCTATGATGACGAGCCGGCGACGCCCACGCCGGCAGCGCCGCAGCCCACGGTGACCGAGACCGAGGCGATTCCCCCTGCGCCGGTGGCGCAGGCCGGGGGCGTCACGCTCGACAGGACACGGCCCGTGGCCGCCACGCTTCGGGCCCTGCCGACGGAATCGGCCCGGCCGGTAGCGCCGGAGTCCGGCGCGCCGACCTACCTCGTGCTGGAAGGGTTCGACTACAAGGGCCGCCAGTCCACCTGGTACGAGATCTACGTCAACGCGCCGGACGCGGCGCGCCTGTCCGCCGGCGGCCCCTATTTCGCGGGCAATCTGGGACTCTTCGGGCTCGCCGGCGGCCACCACGGGACGGAGGTCGGACGCACGGTCCTGGAGATCGGAGACGTCCTGCGCCGCCAGCGCCGCGCGGGCCTGTGGCGCGGCGGCGAAGTCACCGTGCGCTTCGTGCCGCGAGGGCCGCGCAGCGCCACGGAGTCCACCTCGCCCGCGCCGAAGATCGGTGCCATCCGGCTCCTGCAGCAGTAGGCCGGGCATGCTCGCGACCCGAGAGCAGATCACGCGGCTCCTGCTCGGCGGCCGCGTGCCACGGTTCATCCAGGATTCGCCCATCCTGCCAGACGTGTGGAGCGCCTTCGCGCGCGATCCCGACACCACCGCCGATGTTTTGCTGACCGCGCATCAGGACGACAACGCCTCCGCGCTGGCCGCAGAAGTGCGCCAGCGGCTGAAGGATCACCGCCGCCGGCGCCGCCGCGAGCCGGCCAGCGTGGCGCCCCTGGCGGGAGTGGCCGCGGCGCGGGTCTACCTGGACGAACTGTTCACCGTCCTGTTGCCGATGACCGCCTGGTGGCGCGAACTGAAGATCCCCGAGGCGATCAAGACGCCTAGCGGCGCGAGCAAGCTGGTTCGGGCGGTCGAGCGACTGCGGAGCGGCCGGCAGACCGATGACACCGAGCAGCCGGCCCTGTCGCGGGACCTGGTCTGGCTGGTTTCGGCGGCCGGCGCGATGCTCGCGGCGGACAAGTCCGGCGTCCGCGATCCTTCGGAGACGCAGTGGCCGCCCGGCCCGCAGGAGTCGGTGGACGCCTTCCTGCACATGGCGCCGCTCAGTGCGCCCGCCGCGACCGCCGCGCCGGATCGGCGCATCTGGCGCATCGCCCTGAACCGCACCGCCCGACCCGCAACGCGCCAGTCCGTGCTGGCGGTCAAGGCCGACGCGGCGCTGGCGGTGTTCAACATCAGCTGCGCCCACATCACCTGGGCGGTGCTGGACTGCGGCATCGCGTCAGACCACCCGGCGTTCCTCACCGCAGACGGCGAGCACCGGGTGGTGCGCACCCTGGACTTCACCCAGGCGCGCGATCTCCTAGATCCCGCGCGGCTGAACGACCTGCTGGCCGAGATGCGCTCGGCGCCGGACACCGGCGGGCCGCAGGGTTCGAACGCGCAAGCGCTGTATCGCCGCCTGGAGGCCTACCTCAAGCTCCAGCGGCCACCCGGCGCGCCGGCCCTGGGCTTCAACGACATCGCCCAGTTCATGGTCGCCACCCGCAAGCGGCTGGAGGGCGGACTGCAGGTGGACATGGGCATGCTGGAGCCTTTCCTGCAGGTGTCTGACCCCATCGCGCCGGAGTTGAGCCACGGCACCCATGTGGCGGGGATCATCGGCGCGGACTGGGATCCTGCGATCGACGGCAAGCCCCTGCGCGGCATGTGCCCGGACATCCGGCTGATGGACCTGCGCGTCCTCTCACACGACGATCCTGACGGGTCGGGCTCGGAGTTCGCCGTCATCGCGGCGCTGCAGTACATCCGGCACATCAACGACCGCTCCAACCAGCGGATTGTCCACGGTGCGAACCTCAGCCTCTTCACTCCCCATGACGTGCGCAACAACGCTTGCGGCGCCACGCCGGTCTGCGAGGCGTGCGACGACCTTGTCGCGAGCGGGGTGATGGTGGTGACCGCCGCCGGCAACGGCGGGCTGCGCGTCGACGCCGGCCCGGACGGGACGGAGAAGGTCGGCTACCTGGCCATCAGCATCACCGACCCCGGCAACGCCAATGCGGTGCTGACGGTCGGCTCCGCCCACCGCGAGCGGCCGCACCAGTACGGCGTGAGCTACTTCTCCAGCCGCGGCCCGACCGGCGACGGGCGGCGCAAACCCGATCTCGTCGCCCCGGGCGAGCGCATCGTCAGCACCCTGCCGGGCCCATCCCTCGGTCCGCGCGATGGCACCAGCCAGGCCGCGGCGCATGCCAGCGGCGCGGCGGCGTTGCTGATGGGGCGCTACCCCGAGCTCATCGGCAATCCGGGCCGCGTGAAGCAGATCCTGTGCAAGACAGCGACCGACCTGGGTCGCGACCACTATTTCCAGGGGGCCGGCATGGTCGATGTCCTGCGCGCCCTGCAAGATCCCTAGGAGGACGTGCGATGGCTGAGCTTAAGTCTGTGAGCAACGGCGCGGAAGCGGAGGTGGCGCCCCTCGCGCCGGAGAAGCGACAGGTGCTGTCCGTGGACGGCGGCGGCGCGGTCGGGAACACAGGCGACCAGCGCCGGCTGGTGGCCGGGGCGGCAGCCCCGCTGCGCGCCGGGGGCGCCGGCCCGCTGTCGGTCATCGGGCTGGACGAGCGGACCCGGATCTTCACCACCGACGTCCCGCCCTACGTCCTGGTCTGCGCCCTGGACATCACCGCGCCGTGGGGATCGTTCGTCGGCACCGGGTGGTTCATCGGCAAGCGGACCATCATTACGGCCGGCCACTGCGTCTATCACCGCACCTCGATGGGCGGGTGGGCCACCAGCATCCGGGTCATCCCGGGCGCCAACGGGGACGCTGAACCGAACGGCGGCCTCGCCTCCAGCAAGTTCAGCACCACCGAGACCTGGCTCGCGGACATGAACCCCGACCACGACGTGGCGGCCATCCACCTGAGCCAGGACTTCCTGCCACCGGGGGTCGCGCCGTTCCGGGTCGCCACCCTGCCGGACGCGGCGTTGGAGGGGCACTCGATCAACGTGAGCGGCTACCCCGGCGACAAGGGCGGCCGCGAGCAGTGGTGGGCGCGCAACCGCATCCGCGCCGTTCGCCCGCGCCGGATCTACTATGACGTCGACACCATGGGCGGTCAGAGCGGAGGCCCGGCCTTCCTGCTCGATGCGGCGGGCGGCGCGCCGACCGTGGTGGCCATCCATGCCTACGGCACGGGCGGCACGCCGGCGGACCTGCCCATGGAGGTCAACTCGGCCCCGCGGATCACCGCCGACGTCCTGGCGCTGTTCAAGCAGTGGGTCGATCAGGACACCCCCGGCGCCGCTGTCCTGACGTGACCGCGACGCGGCGCCGACGGGGCCGCGTCGTGGACGCGGAGGGCCGCCCTCAGGCCGACCTGCTTGTGGTCGTCACCGAGAGCGACGGCCCCGCCCCGGACGTCGCCGCCCGGACGGATGCCCAGGGCGCCTTCACGTTCGGCCTGCCGGATGGCGAGGCGGAGCTGGCCGCCTACCGCGAGGGGCAAGAGGTCGCGCGGGGCCGGTTCCGGATGGGCGCCGATGCGACGCCGTTGGTGCTGATTTGCGGGGAGGAATGACGTTGCGGACATGGCGCATGCAGGGGGCGGCGGCCCGGGCCTTTTTGGCAGGACTGGTCCTCTGCGCGACGCTGGCCGCGGCCGCCGCCGCCGATGGGCCGGAGAAGGCGGGCGCCGTCGGCGCCGCGGTCTCGGTTTCCTCCCCCGGATCGGCGGCCCCCGCTACGCCCACGTCCGCCCCGGTCGCGCCGGCGGCAGCGGCGACGAGCGCCGGGAGCGTCAGTGCGGTTCCCGGCGTCCAGCCGTTCACGACGTCTGCGGCGAACCTGCCGGTCACGCTGAGCGTGCCGCAAAGCCACCCCGCGGAGGACGCGACCCTGCTGATCGCCGGGGCGACCGTCCTGCCTGCGGGGGTTACGGCGACCTGGTGGGATCTCGATCGCGACGTGGCGATCGCGACCGGCCAACCCGTTAGCGTGCCCCTGAGGCCGGGCCGTCCAGTGCGCCTCCAGCTTCGCCTGGCCAACTTCGCGATCGGCCAGTCGTACGCAGCGGAGGTGACGCTCAGAGGGTCACAGGGGCTTGTCGCCATCCTGCCGGTAGGCGCGCAGCGGGGCGGCAGTCCCCTGCCTGCCGACGCCCTGAAATCCCCCTCGGCGCCATTGCAGATGGAGGTGGGCGAGACTCCCAAAGAGGTCTCCCTACCTCTCCAGCACAGCGGTCCGTGGCCGGCCGTGGTGACGGGCCCCGATACGGTCGAGGTGGTGGCGGCGCGCAACAACGTCTCGACCCTGTCGAGCGCGAGGATCCAGGGCTCCTACATTCAATGCGGCGCGGATCGAGGCGGCCCCGGTAAGGCCGTGGTCGTACCGCCAGGCAAGACGTGCCAGGTCCGGTTTGTCCTGCCGCTCAGCGATCCGGGCCTCTATACGGCCAAGGTCTCGGTCACCGACCAGGACGGCCGTTTCGTGGCCGGCCAGGCGACTGTGCAGGTCCGCGCCAGTGCTCTGTGCGCCATCGCCCTGGCGCTCCTGGGCACCCTCCTGGGCTGGGCGTTCAAGCTCTGGACCGAGAAGGCCCGGCCGCGCCTGCTGGCCCTGGAGCAGCTGGCGGACCTGGAGGCGGGCTGGTCTTCGATCGGCGCGGCGGCGGATCGCCTCGGCCTGGGATGGGTCACCCGCCCCATGGGCCGTCGGCTGGCCGACGTGCGCCGCCAGGTCCAGGCCGGCGCCACCTCGCCCTCGCCAACCATCGAGGCCCTGGCGATGCGCCTGCAGCGCCTCGATCGCTGGATCGCGCTGGAGGAGGAGGCGGCAGGACCTCCGAGGCTGGCCGGCATCGAGGCGAGCGCCAAGCCGTTGCGCAAGCTGCTCGCCAACGTCGGCGCGGATATCGCCGCGTCCGACGAGGCCATCGTGAAGGCCATTGAGGCGTTCGAGCGGGCGATCGACGCGGCCCGTGCGAAGGCCGCCGGCGGCGCGGAATTGGCGCCTGACCGGCGGCCCTCGGATCTGGCCTTCCAGCCGTTCACGCCCAGGAAGCTGCGCTGGTTCGGGGACCTTGTCGGCGGCCTGCTGGGGATGTTCGTCATCGTGGTCACCACCTACCTGGCGGTCTGGCAGCCAAATCCGGCCTGGGGCAGCGTGGCGGACATGCTGACCCTCCTGGTCGGGTCCATCGCCGCCCAGGCCGGCGCGCTCGGCGTCTCGGACGCCTTCCGCAGCCGCTTCGTGCGCGCCGGATGACCCGCCGCCAACCGGCTGCTGGCGCAGGTTGGGTTGACCGGTCGCGCGGCAAGCCGCTACCTCCGCGAGATCACTGAGCTCGCGCCTGCTGACGGCTCGGCGCCGAGGTGGGAGGGGCCGACGCGATGCATGCGGATATCAACGCAGTCCTGGCTGCCTGGAAGGCGGCGTTCGACGCCGCGGACGCCGACGGCCTCGCGCGGCTCTACACGCCGCAGGCCGTGTTCATCGGCGGCATCGGCGGGATCAACCACGGCGCAGAGGGCGTTCGCCGGTACTTCACCCAGAACGCGGGCCCGTCTCAGGTCGTGTTTCGCGATGTGCAGATCCAGGTGATCGCCGACGACGTCGCGATCGTCTCGATGATCGGGGCGATATCTCGCCAGGGCGGCGGCGAGGCCCGGGACTTCCGGTTCCTGCAGACCTACCGCCGCGACGGCGACGGCTGGCGGATCGTCGGACACCACGGCTCGCATAGCCTCTGACCGCCGAGCCCGCGGACGGCTGGAGCGCGCCGCACTGGCGGGAACGCGGCCGGATGTGCCACAGGTTCGGCCATGAACGCGCGTCGCCCCAGAGCGCGCCTGACGGGAGGAACCTCGACGTGACCGTGAAGACCGAAACCGTGACCTACGACGCCGATGGCCTGTCGATGGTCAGCCATTTCTACTGTGACGACGCCAAGTCCGGACCGCGGCCCGGCGTGCTGGTGTTCCCGGAAGCCTTCGGCCTGGGCGACCACGCCAAGGGACGGGCCGAGCGGCTGGCCGGCCTGGGCTATGCGGCGCTCGCCTGCGACCTGCACGGGCAGGGCGCTAGCATCGGGATGGACAAGCTGATGGCCGTGCTGGGCCCGCTGATGCAGGACCCGACCCGCACCCGCGCCCGCGCCAAGGGCGGACTGGACGCCCTGGTCGCCCGGCCCGAGGTCGACGGCGCCCGCGTGGCCGCCATCGGCTACTGCTTCGGCGGCACGATGTCGTTCGAGCTGGCCCGAAGCGGTGCGCCGATCGTCGCGTCCGTGGGCTTCCACTCGGGCCTCGGCACCGCGAAGCCCGAGGACGCCAAGAACATCAAGGGCAAGGTGCTGGCCTGCATCGGCGCCGATGATCCGGGCGTGGATCCCGCCCAGCGCACGGCCTTCGAGGCCGAGATGCGCGAGGCCAAGGTGGATTGGCAGCTGCACCTCTACGGCGGCGTCGTCCACAGCTTCACCAACCCCGAAGCCGACAAGATGGGCCGGCCGGAGTTCGCCAAATACGACGCCCGCGCCGACGCCCGCTCATGGGCCGAGATGATCGGCCTGTTCGACGAGGTCTTCGCCTGAGCTTGCCCGGCTGTCCGCGCCGGCCCTAAGCTGACCGATGACAATGACGTCCCCCCGCGCCTGGTGCGGCGCGGCGGTGGACGCGTGAGGGAGAATGAGCCGATGACCGCAGCCGTAGAGATCGATCCGAAGACCGGTCGCAAGATCTTCAACACCCGTGCGGCCAAAGCCACGGACAGAATCCAGGGCAAGGGCTATTCGGTGGTCACGGACGAGGCGCTGACCGCGCTGCCCGAGCTTCCGGCGGGCGCGGTGTTCGATGCTGAGGAACAGGCAAAATACAAGGCCTTCAAGGACGCGCGCCGCGGCGCCGCCGACTACATGGCCATGGAAGGCGACTTCAAGAAGTACCTCGAAGACGTCTACTCCGCCCCGCCGATCCCCCGCGAGCCGCTCACCGACGAATGCGATATCCTGGTGGTGGGCGCCGGGTTCTCAGGCCTGCTCCTCTGGCACAAGCTGCGCGACGCCGGCTTCACCGACGTGCGCTTCTGCGAGAAGGGCGGTGACGTCGGCGGCACCTGGTACTGGAACCGCTACCCCGGCGTGGCCTGCGACGTCGAGGCCTACAGCTACCTGCCGCTGCTGGAGGAGACGGGCTACATCCCCTCGATGAAGTTCGCCTCGGGGTTTGAGATCCTCGAGCATTGCCAGCGCCTGGCCGAACATTTCGGATTCTACGAGCACTGCCTGTTCCACACGACCGTCGAGGGGACCACCTGGGACGAGGGTGCGGCGCGCTGGACCGTGACCACGAACCGTGGCGACCGCATGCGTGCGCGTCACGTCATCCTCGCCAACGGCATCCTGACGACGCCCAAGCTGGCGCGGATCGAGGGCATGGAGACGTTCAGGGGCGAGTCGTTCCACACCTCGCGCTGGGACTACAACGTCGACCTCCAGGGCAAGCGCATCGGGATCATCGGCACGGGCGCCACTGCGGTGCAGGCCATCCCCGAGCTCGCCAAGGTGGCGAGCGAGCTCTACGTATTCCAGCGCACGCCCTCGTCCATCGACGTGCGTGACCAGCGCGAGACGACGGCCGAAGAGCGCGACGTCTGGTCCAGCGAGCCGGGTTGGGCGCGCGCGCGACGGGCCCGCTTCGCGAAGATCTCGGCCGGCCGCACGGCCATGCGGGCCAACGACGACTATCTCGCTGGCAAGGTCGCCGATTTCAAGGAGCGCAAGACCTACGAGCGGCCCCTGACGCCCGATGAGCTGATGCAGAAGCAGCTCGACGCCAACTTCCGGATCATGGAGCAGATCCGCGCGCGGGTGGACGCCATCGTCAAGGACCCGAAGACCGCCGCGGCGCTGAAGCCCTACTACCCGTACGGCTGCAAGCGGCCGACATTCCACGACGAATACTTGCCGACCTTCAACCTGCCGCACGTCCACCTGGTGGACACCGCGCCCACGGGTGTGGCGAAGATCAACGAACGCGGCGTGGTCCACGATGGCGTCGAGTACCCGCTGGACGTGCTGATCTACGCCACCGGCTTCCAATGGATGGGCACGTCGACCTTCAACATGATCACCGGGCGCGACGGCCGCACGCTCAAGGGCAAGTGGGAGGCGGAGGGGGTGAAAACCTTCCTGGGTCTGCACAGCCACGGCTTCCCGAACCTGTTCATCGTCTCCGGGCCCCAGGGCGGCGGCGGCAGCTTCAACTTCACGGACGTCATCGAAACCCACGCCGACTATGTGGTCTGGATGCTGAGCACCCTGCGTGAGCGTGGCGCGGCGACGGTCGACGTGCGGCCCGAAGTCGAAGACGCCTACGCCGAACACTGCAAGCAGGCGGACCTGATGACCGCGCCGCTCCGCGACTGCATCTCGTACTACAACGGCGAAGGCGGCGCGGCGCCGGGCAGCCTCGCCTATTACGGCGGCGGCCAGTGGCACAAGCTGCGCATCGCGGCCCAGGCCACGCTGGAGCCCTTCGTGTTCGAAGATGCGCGGCCAGGCTAGCTGGTCGAGGCGGCGTCCGGCAGGTTGAGAATCCGCTTGGCGATGATGTTGTGCTGCACCTCGTAGGAACCGCCGGCGATCGAGATCGCCTTGCCGCCCAGCCAGCCGCGCACCGTCACGATCTCGTCGCGCGAGAAGCCGTCGCCGGCCCAACCCAGGCCGGATGAGCCCATCATCTCCACGGTGAGCTCGGCGCGCGTCTGGGCGATGAGCGTGGACGAGGCCTTCAGCATGGACACCGCGTTCGACGGGCTGGCGTTGCCGCGGGACTCGGCATGGGCGCGGGCGATGGTCAGCGCGTGAGCCTTCTCGTGCATCAACTGCCGGGTCAGGCGCGTGCGCAGGTCGGCGTCGGCGATGCGGCCCTGCTCATCCAGTTCCACATAGCGCTTGGCGACGTCCTGCAGCGGGTCGGGTTGGCGCGCGGACACGGGGTCGCCGGTCTGGCTCGCCCGCTCGTGCTGCAGAAGCCGCTTGCCCACGGTCCAGCCGCCGTTCAGCGGCCCCAGCAGGTCGTCCTTCGCCGCCCGCGCCTCGCTGAAGAACACCTCGCAGAACGACGACGCCCCGCCGATCATCTCGATCGGCCGCGCCTCCACGCCGGGCTGGCGCATGTCGGTCATGATGAAGCTGATGCCCTCGTGCTTGCGCGCCGCGGGATCCGTTCGCACCAGCACCCCGCACCAGTCGGCGTGGTTAGCGCCCGAAGTCCACACCTTCTGGCCCGAGATTTCCCAGTGGTCGCCCTTGTCCAGGGCCCGAGTCTGCAGGCTGGCCAGGTCCGAGCCGGCTCCGGGTTCGGAATAGCCCAGGCACCAGACGATCTCCCCGCGGGCGATCGGCGGCAGGTGCCGCAGCTTCTGTTCGTGGGTTCCATAGTCCAGCACGGTGGGCCCCACCATGGTCACGCCCAGGCTGATGTAGATCGGGTTCGACGCTCCGATCCGCGCCATCTCCTCTTGCAGCCCCCGCGCGGCCCGCGCCGAGAGCCCGCCGCCGCCGTACTCCTTGGGCCAGGTGGGCACGCCCCAGCCCTTCTCGGCCATCCGCTGCTTCCAGAGGAGGGCGTCGCCCTGCGGCGGGCTCCCCGAATACTGGAGCTCTGTCGGCCGGCCCTTCTGGGATGGCGGGAAGTTCGCCTCCAGCCAGGCGCGAGCCTCGGCGCGGAAGGCCTCGAGCTCGGCGTCGTCGTTCACCTCGGTCATGGGCTCGCTCCCCTTGGG
>NZ_CADEGK010000003.1:0-22461 GCF_902826855.1 uncultured Phenylobacterium sp.
TCGGATACAGGCGATCTTCACCTCAAACGCCACGCCACTTGGGGAATGCAGGCTTAGAACCGCTATCTCTACGCTGAGGCCCGCAACGCCTCATTCGCCACGGAGCCGGCCGCGTGACCAAGCCCATGAAGATCGACTTCGTATCCGACGTGTCCTGCCCCTGGTGCATCATCGGCCTGGGCGGGCTTGAGGAGGCCTTGGCGCGCGTCGGTGACCTGGTCGAGGCGGAGATCACCCTGCAGCCGTTCGAGCTCAATCCCGACATGCCGTCCGAGGGACAGAACCTGGGCGAGCACGTCTTCGAGAAGTACGGCGCCACGCCCGAGCAATCCGCCGCCAACCGTGAGCACATCCGCGCCCGCGCCGCCGAGGTCGGCTTCACCATCGCCACCACCCCCGACAGCCGGATCTACAACACCTTCGACGCCCATCGCCTGCTGCATTGGGCGGGCTTGGAGGGGCGCCAGTTGCCGCTGAAGCACGCCCTGTTCGAAGCCTATTTTTCCCGTGGTGAGAACCCCGGCGACCACGAAGTGCTGGTCACCGCCGCCGAACGGGCCGGACTCGACCCCGTGGCCGCCCGCGAAGTCCTGGCTTCCGGCCGCTTCGCCGACCACGTCCGCCGGCTGGAGCGCCAATGGTACGAGGCCGGCATCAGCTCGGTCCCGGCCGTGATCATCAACGAGAAATACCTGATCTCCGGTGGGCAGCCCGCCGACGCGTTCGAACGCGCGCTGCGCACCATCGCCGCGGAGACGTAGCGGCGGCGCCCTCTCCGAGCCCAGTCTGGAAGAGTCAGCGGTGGCGAGCCACTATGCTGCAACGAGAAACGGGAGAGGCGCATGGAAAAGGTGACCGTCGAAACCACCGCGGGACCTGTGCAGGGCCAATGCGCGCGCGCATTCAGCGAGGTGGCAGACGCCTTCGTCGAGAACTTCGAAGCGCGAGGTGAAGTCGGCGCCAGCCTGTCGATCACCGTGGACGGACAGCGCGTGGTCGATCTGTGGGGCGGCCGCCAGAGCGTCGGCGGGCAGCCTTGGGAACGGGACACGATCTCCGTCGTCTTCTCTTGCACCAAGGGCGCTTCGGCGCTTTGCGCCCACATCGCCGCCGACCGAGGCCTGCTGGACCTTGATGCGCCGGTCGCACGCTACTGGCCCGAGTTCGCGCAGAACGGGAAGGAAGGCGCGTTGGTGGGAATGATGCTCGACCATTCGGTCGGCGTGCCGCACCTGCGCGCGCGCCTCGAAGGCGGCGCCCTGTACGATTACATGCACATGGTCGGCCTCCTGGAGCGCGAAGAAGCCTTCTGGAAGCCCGGCACGCGCAACGGCTACCATGGGGTGACCCACGCCTGGACGGTCGGCGAAATGGTCCGCCGCTCGACCGGTCGGCGCATGGGGGCGTTCCTGCGCGAGGAGGTCTGCGGTCCGCTCGGCATCGATTTCTGGATGGGACTGCCGGAAAGCGAGGAGCCGCGGGTCGCCGCCATGATCCCCTATCCGCCCGATGCGCAAGCCCGCTCGACCCGCATCGCCAAGCAGATGCAGGCCGATCCCGCAGGCCCCAGCGCCCTGTTCATGACCAACATGGGCGGCTTCAACCCGAACAGCCGGGACGCCCGCGCGGCGGAGATCGGCTCCGCCACGGGAGTCTCGAACGGCCGAGGCTTGGCCGACCTCTACGCGCCGCTGGCCAACGGCGGCGCGCTGAACGGCGTGCGCCTGATCGGCGAAGACACCCTGGCGCGAATGGGGCAGGTGTCGATGGCGACCCATGAGGACGCGACCCTGATGATCCCGACCCGGTTCTCGTTGGGCTTCATGAAGTCGATGGACAACCGGCGGCTGGAAAACGCCGAGGCCTGTTCGGTCGTGCTCTCGGAGTCGGCGTTCGGGCACGTGGGCGCCGGCGGGTCGATCGGGTTCGCCGACCCCGACTGTCGGATGAGCTTCGGATACACGATGAACCGCATGGGCCTCGGCATACTGCTCAACGACCGCGGGCAAAGCCTGGTCGACGCCGCCTACCGCGCCCTCGGCTACCGGTCCGACGCCGGCGGCGTGTGGGATCGTTGACCACTCATCTGTCATAAGGTGCGCTCCAGACGCGGCGTGATCCAGATCAACGCGGCGCCGGTCGCCCGGGGGAAAATGGCAACCTTGCCCCGCGGGAATGACCTGAATGAGCAGCACATCGAAAGGCGCGCCCAAGGCGCGGCGCACGCAGGCGGCGACCCTGGTGAGCGCGGGCGACACTGCCCCAAACCTGACCGTCGATGACGTGACCGAGTTCTCCGTCGGCGAGGCCGTGAGCGCCGCCCAGGAAGCGGAGCTGGCCGCCTTGCGTGCGATTGCCGACGGCTCGGGCGACGGGGTGGCCGCGATCCTCGCGGGCGATGCGCCCGACGACTCGGCCCGGATGCGCCGGGCGCTGGCCTCGCCAGCAAAAACCAAGGTTCCACGCCAAACGCGCGACGACCTGGCGGAGGACTGGCGGCGTGGCGGCTATCCCTACAAGTTCATGATGCTTCGGCGCGACTACGAGGAGCAGAAGTTCGTCCTGCAGAGCGAGCTGCTCAAGCTGCAGGCGTGGGTGAAGGACTCCCGCCAGAGGGTGGTCATCCTGTTCGAGGGCCGCGACGCGGCGGGCAAGGGCGGGGCGATCAAGCGTTTCATGGAGCACCTGAACCCCCGCGGCGCGCGGGTGGTGGCACTGGAGAAGCCCAGCGAGGTGGAGCGCGGGCAGTGGTACTTCCAGCGCTACGTCCAGCACTTGCCGACTGCGGGCGAGATCGTGCTGTTCGACCGGAGCTGGTACAATCGCGCCGGCGTGGAGCGGGCGATGGGCTTCTGCACGCCGGCCGAGTACGACGAGTTCCTGCGTCAAGCGCCGGAGTTCGAGCGCAATCTCGTGCGCAGCGGCATCCACCTGATCAAGTTCTGGTTTTCGGTGAGCCGCGACGAGCAGCGCCGGCGGTTCAAGGAGCGCCAGGTTCACCCGCTGAAGCAGTGGAAGCTGTCGCCGGTGGACCTCGCCTCCCTGGACAAGTGGGACGACTATACTCGGGCCAAGGAGGCGATGTTCTTTCACACGGACACGGCGGACTCGCCTTGGACGGTGGTGAAATCCGACGACAAGAAGCGCGCCCGGCTGAACGCCATGCGCTACGTGCTGCACTCGCTGCCTTACGCGGGCAAGGATGTGGAGCGGATCCTGGCCGTGGACGACTTGCTGGTCGGCCGAGCCAACATCATCCACGAGCGCGGCGAGCACGATCTGGCGGCTGGGCGCTACGTATGAGGGGATAGGGCATGGTGGCGGATCAATCCGGATCGATCGCCTCGACCACCAGACCCGCATGGGTCATGGCCAGGAATCGGCCGCCGTCCGGCACCAGCTGGAAGGTCGCACCGGGCAGCATCTCACGCCAGTAGGACAACACGACCTCGGGCTCGTAGAGGAAGTCGCTGGAGCCGAGAAGCACGCTCCAGCCGCCAGGAACCTCGAAGGGTGCGGGCCTGTCGCCACGAGCGATGGCGGCCTGCTCGCGCGCGAAGCCCTCGTAGCGGCCGGTCGCGAACATCCGGATCGAGCGAAAGAAGTCGGCCACGAGTTCGGGATCACGCACGGCGCGCTGGTCAGGCGGACTCCCACGGGTCCACTGGTCCATCATGCGCGCGAGACGGCGATAGGTTAGCTGGGACGCAAGCGCAGAGGCGAACACGCGCGTAATCGACGGATTGCGAACGAAGGCCTCCTTCATGGCGGCGAGCGGCCCCAGCCCACGCCCGCTGTGGCGGTACGGCGGACCGGGGTTGACCAGCACCACTCGTCCGAGGGCGTCCGGAAGAGCCCGTGCAAGCGCGACCAGGAACTGGGCGGCGCCCCTGGAGACAACATCCACGCGCCGCACCTTCAGCTGGGCGAGCACGCGCGCCACGTCGGCCGTGGCCGAGCCAAAGGGATCAGCGAGGGCCTGCGGACCGTCCAGCGGATCGGTGAGGCCGAACCCCGGCCGGTCGATGGCGATGGGTCGGCAGCCCGCCTTATGCAGCGCCCGCAGCAACTTCCTCGAGACGATGCGGCTTGTCATGCTTGAGTGCAGCACCAGGACCGGACGGCCGGAGGCGGGACCGTAGTCGCTGTAGGCGATCCGACCGCCCCCCTCGCGGAGCGCGAACCGCAGCGGCTCCGAGTGTTCCTCCACGAACCCGACGCTGCCTGCCGTGGCCGCGGTCAGCCATGACAGCGCGCGCGCCTCGACCAGCTTGCGCGCGAGCGCCGCCCCCGACCCCACGTGCAGGAGGGCGTAGACGGCGTCGAGTTCCTTCTTCACGAGCCCCAGGCTCACGCCCAGAAGGCGCGCGACCCGCTGGCGGTCCGCGCCTTCGGCCACCATGCCCGCAATGGTGATCTGCCGTTCGGAGAGGCCCCAGACGTCCGCCAGCACGTCGCTGGATGAACGCTGTCCCGGAAAAACGCCGAAGGCCAGAGTGGTCAGGCGCGTGACCAGTTCCGGCAGGCGCCGCGCACCGGCGCGCTTCATCGCCTGCGCCAGCGCTTCGCGTGCGGTCTGGTAGGAGAGGTTCAGCGCCTCGGCCGCGGGCTTGATAGCGCCCAGGCGGATGGTCGCGAGCGCAACCCGGGTCTGCAGACCGTTTAAGCCATAGGCGATGCAGGCGTCCCGCAGCGGCGCGGCGCGCGGGTCCAGCGCTGTCGTGAGGACGACGACCGAGCGCCCGTTCGCAGCCGCCACGGCGTGCTGCTCGGGCGGCACACGCCAGGTGACGGCGCGGGCGGCCGGCGCATACACGATCAGCGCCGTCGCGCCGGACGACTCGCCGTTGCGGGTGACGTGGTCCCAGACGGCGTCGACGCCCGCCGCAATGTCGGCCAGCCGGTCGCGGTCGATCAGGTCGTCGCAGCCTGCGGCCGTGAAGGCGGACGTGGCGGCCAGCTGTCGTCCGGAGGCGTCGTAAACCGCGGCGGCCACGCTGCGGGCGTCTACCACCGGCAGGTGCTCGGCAGGTTGGCCGAAGACCGGCGCGACTTCATCCGCCCACGGTGGCGAGGCGTCGGCCTCGAGCTCGGCTTCCAGCTCCTCGAACCACCCAGACAAAGCCCGGCTCAAGGCGTGCGCCTCGGCGGAAACCGGTTCACCCGACACGAAAAACTCCACGCTCGCTGTCGGCCGGCGGAACGCATCGCGCGTGGCGAGGGCCTCCCCTCACGCGCGAATCGCACCCGACTCCGCCCTACAAGTGGATATAGTGCGGCCTCAAGCCCGAATGCCAATCTGCCTCGGCCGGAGCATGCCTCTGGCGACAATGCGGCGCGAGTATCCGCCGCGGACCAAGCGTCGGGGGCTTCGGCAGTGAAGATGACACGTGAGCTTGCAGCACTTCTGGCGGGAGGCGCGTTCGCGCTCGTGTTCGCCGCCGGCCCGGCGGCCGCGGATGACGAGATGACCTGGAGCTACGCCACCGCCCACGTCGGAACGTGCGCGGTGGGACAGACCTGCGGGCAGCCGGGGGGCGTGCGCACGCTGGGCCGAGAGTCCTTCACGGCCACCAACACCGATTTCAACAACGCGTCGGTCTACCAGGACGATTACCAGCATTTGGCAGGCGACTACGGGTTCGCCTTCGCCTCGGCCCAAGCCGGCGAGGGGGTGCTGGGCCTGCCGGTGCTGAAGGCGTTCGCCCTCGGAGGCTTCACGAACGTGGGAGGAGTCGCCACGACGTCGGTCAACTTCGCCGCCGCGCATGCGATCCAGGGCTACACCAACACGAGCGAGGCCTCGCTTGTGATCCCGCTTAACGCCTTCCAAGGCCTCGTCGATTACATCTCGGTGGGCGCCGCCGCCGGCGGTCGTGTCGGCGCCACGTTGGCGGTCACGACCAGCGCCATCCTCGATCCGACGGTCTCGTCGCAGTACTTTTCGCCCGGGGTGGGGAGTTCCGCTGGTGGCCAATGGACGGGCACTTGCGGCTCGACAGGCGCCCTTGCCATCGGCAGCGCCTCTGTCAGCCCGTTCGGCATGGACGGCGTCAAGCAATACCTCGGACTGCAAGCCACCTCCTGCACTGGCAACGACACGTACCTGCTGGCCTCCGGCGAGAGCTTCTATGTTTGGGCGACGCTTGGAGTCTTGCGGAGCGGCTTCGGCGTCACGGACGCCAGCAACACCTTCAACGTGACGATCGCGCCGGAATACCAGGCGCAGGTGCACGCGGAACTGGCGCCGAGCCTTGCGTTGGCCGATGGCGGCAACCTGGCCATCGTAACCGCGGTCGTGCCGGAGCCCTCGACGTGGGCCATGATGATTGCGGGCTTTGGCGCAGCCGGGGCGATGCTCCGGCGTCGGCGGAGGGTCACCGCCGCGTGACCCGGGAAGTCGGCTGGGCGCGCCCAGCCGACTTCCGCCACGGGGTCCTGCCCCTATTGGTATCGATAGCTGACGGTGACGCCGTAGGTCGCGGGCATGCCGGTGTAGCGGACGAACACGTCGTTCACGTGATAGGCGCCGTTCCAGTACCACTTGTCGGTGACGTTGCGGCCCCAGACCTGGGCGCGCCAGGCGCCCTGCTCGACGCCGGCCCGCAGGTCGAGCAGCGCATAGGACGGCACCTTCAGCTCGGGGAAGCGCCCGAAGCCGCTGTTGGTCTTGCCCTGGTAGTTCAGGCTGGCGCCCACGAAGGCGGTCATCTCGTCGCGCAGCGGCCACTCGTACTGCACGTCTACGTTCCCCTGCCACTTGGGCGCCAGGGGGAAAGCCTCGCCGCCGAAGTCCTGCTGCTGGGCCTTGTAGTTGAAGTTCACGAACGTCCCGTCGATCTCGCTGTCGGAGTAGGAGATTGAGGGCGTGATGGTGAGGCCCGTGACCGGCCGCCAGGCGCCGCTCACCTCGAAGCCCTTCACGTGTGACTTGGGCACATTCACCAGGGCCGGCAGCGCCCCGAAGATCAGGTCGTTGACCGAGCCCAGGATCTGCTTGTCCTTGTAGTCGTAGTAGAATACCGCCGCGTTCAGCTGCAGCGACCCGTCGAGCAGGCGCGCCTTGATCCCCGTCTCGTAGGCCAACAGCGATTCCTGGGTGGCCGGGGCCAGCTGCACGAAGCTGGCGGTCGCCACCGTCGGGAAGCTGCCCGACTTATAGCCACGGCTGATGTTGGCGTAGACCAGCGTGTCCGACTGCGGCTTCCAGTTCACACCCGCGCGCCACGAGACGTTGTCCTCGTTCAGCTTGTCGAAGGTCAGGCCGGGCGCGAAGTTGGGTGCGGGGCCGGTGGTGCCGCAGGCCGTCGGGCCGGGATTGATCCCCGGGCCGGCGAATGGATTGCCGGTGATCAGCAGGTTCTGGATGCGCTGGCTGCCCAGCGCCCAGCTGCCGTCCCCCGCGTCGCTGCCGCAGCCGAAGAAATGCCGGACCTGCTTGGTGTAGCGAGCGCCGCCCTGCACCGACAGGGTGTCGGAGATAGGAACCTCGGCATTGGCGAAGATGCCGTAGGTGTGGGTCTTCTGCTGGTTCAGCGGCCGCGTCGGGCCCAGGTAGTCGCCGAAGATCGTGGCGCTCGAGGAGTCCGAGTACGTCTGCAGGAAATTGTCCCAGGTATCGTCGTACTCATAGTTCGCGCCGACGATGAAGTTGCCGGTGTCCCGGATCCGGCCGGCCAGCCGCAGCTCCTGGAAGAAGACGTTCAGGTGGCCGCGCTGGAGGGACTCGTAGTCCCGGAACGTCGTGCCGTCGCCGTCGATCGGCTGGTCGCGGTCGAACCGCTGGTAGGTGGTGAGCGAGGTGACGGTGAGGTCGTCGCCCAGCTCGTAGTCGAGCCGCAGGTTGGCGGACCAGAACGTGTTGTCCTTCTTGTAGTTGCTGCACTCGCGGGGTTCGTGTGGCAGCCCCACGACGCCGCTGTTGGTCAGCACCGGATCGCTATTGACGCAGGGCCCCCAGTCGGCAGCGCGGTTGTTGTGGGGCGCGAGGGGATAGTTGACCAGGCCGGGCGGGACCGCGGTGTTGCTGTTCAGCGCCGAGAGCCCGTAGAGCTGGGCGGCCTGGGTCTCGCCCTTGTCCTGGAAGCCGCTGAGGGTGAGCAGCGCGGTCAGGCTCTCCGTCGGCCGCCACTGCAGCGCGGCGCGGAACGACTGCAGGTTCTGCGAGCCCAGCTCGTCGTCGCGCGTATAGCTCTTCTGCCAAGGCCCGCTGCGCAGGGTCCGCGCCGCGACCCGGAACTCCAGCGTGTCGCTGATCGGGCCGCTGACGAAGCCTTGCAGGTCCACCGTGTTGAACCGGCCGTAGCTGGCGTCCACCCCGGCTTGGAAGTCCTGCGTGGGCTTGTTGGCGATGTAGTTCACCGCGCCGCCCGTGGCGTTCTGGCCGAACAAGGTGCCTTGCGGACCCTTCAGGACTTCCACGCGCTGCAGGTCGAGCACGGCGCCGGTGGTCATGATCGAGAACGGCAGCGGCGACTGGTCGACATAGACGCTGACGGTGGGGCTGGCGGCGAGCGAGGTGTCCTGGAAGCCCACGCCGCGGATCGAAAAGACCGGCGTGCCATAGGCGGAGGGCGTGTAGCTGAAGCCCGGCGCGATCTTGGTCAGCTGTGAGGTGTCGGTGATGCCGAGTTCGGTCAGGCGTTCGCCCGTAGCGGCCTGGACCGACATCGGCACGGTGTTGATGCTCTCCTCGCGCTTCTGCGCGGTCACCACGATCTCCTCCACCGACGTCATGGACGACGGGGCGTCGGCGTCGGCCGAAGCGGCCTGCTGCGCCACCGCCGGTGCGGCGAGCACGAGTGTGAGACAGGAGACGCTGCAGAGGACCGAGATCCGACGGTTCATGTGTTCAACTCCCACGCGCGTACGCTTGTGCTTGTCGCGACACCGGGACCGGCGCGCTGACTTCGGCGCGCCTATATTCAGTTACGAAACCATCATCAAGCTAATCTCCGGAAAACAATGGTATTTGCTAATACCAAGTCAGAATAAATCTCATCGTTATCTGTATAACGATGAGATATTTCCGACTTCAGTCGCGAATAAACTTCCTCTGGGTCACCCTCGTCCCTGTCCACCGAGCGGCGCTATCGCGAGCAGCGGCGCACGTCTCATCCGACGTTAGGTGCGCTTGCGTCCGCCGGACCGCCGAGGGATCGCGCGAGGGCCTGACGCCGCGGACCGACGGCGCGGTCCTGCGGCGGATCTCGCCGCCGAAGCGGCAGCCGGGTCGGCTAAAGCCCCGGCCGGGAAAGGGGCCGCTGCTCAGAGCGCCGGGGGCTTGTCGGCGATGACCTGCGCGCGGGCCAGGTCGGCGATCTCCGCGGCGGTGTAGCCGAGCGAGTCCAGGACTCCGTCGTTGTCGTCGCCGAGGCCGGGCGGGCCGGCCAAGGTGACGCGCCGGCGGCTGAAGTGGATGGGGAACCCCGGGAACCGCTGGGGGCCCGGGTCCGGGTGGTCGAGGGTGACCATGAACTCGCGCGCCGCCAGGTGATCGCTCTCGACGAGATCGCGGTTCGTGAAGGCGGGGCACGCGGGCGCGCCGGCGGACTGCAGCGCGGTGGCGGCTTCGAGGGCGGTGCGCCCGCGGGTCCAGGCCGAGATCGCCGTGTCGATCCGCGCGCGCTCGGCCTGCCGCGCATTGATGGGGAGCTCGGCGGAGAGGTCCGGGTCGCCGATCACACCAACCAGGGCGCGCCATTCTGCGTCGCTGCGCACCGCGATGGCCACCCAGGCGTCGTCGCCGACGCAGGGGTAGACGCCGTGCGGGGCGTGGTCGAGCGAGCGGTTGCCCAGGCGCGGCGGCGGGACGCCGTGCACCGAGGCGGCCACCAGCGCCTCGCCCACGAAGGAGAGCATGCCTTCCAGTTGCGAAAGGTCCACGTGGACCGGGCCGCCGCCCACGGCCTGTTCCCACACCGCGCCCAGGGTAGCCGCCGCGCCCAGGGCGCCGGCGATGGCGTCTGGGAAGGCGATGCCGATCCGCATGGGGCCTTCGCCCTCGTAGCCCATGGCGTTGTCGAGGCCGCCGAATGCCTCCAGCAGCGGGCCGTAGGCGCCGAAATTCCGCATCGGCCCGGTCTCGCCGAAGCCGGTCATGGCGACGGTGACGGCGTTCGGCTTCTGCGCCTCGACCGAGCGCCGGTCGATCCCCAGCGAAGCTGCGCCCGGAGACGAGAAGTTGTTCAGGACGACGTCGGCCGAGGCCAGCAGCCGGGCCATCACCTCGCCACCGCCTGCGGCCTTGGCGTCGAGGCAGAAGCTGCGCTTGCCGCGGTTCAGCTTGTTGATGACGCCGGAGCGGTTCCAGCGGCGTTCGCCGGGTTCGGCATGGGGGAAGATGGCCGCGCGGATGAGCGGGTCGGGCAGCACGCCCCACTCGAAGGGCGTCTCAGCCTCCGCCCCGGTCTGCGGCCCGCGGCCGAGGGGGTGCTCGATCTTGATCACTTCCAGGCCGACGTCGGCCAGGAACCGGCCGGCCAGCGGCCCGGCCCAGGCGATGGTGAATTCGGCCACGCGCTTGCCCGCCAGGTCCACCGGCGGGAAGTCCGGCCTGGCCTGCGTCTCGAGGCCAGCGAGGACCTCTGCGGTGTGTTCGCCCAGGCCCGGGGCCGGCCGATCAGGGACATCGAGCCCGCTCAGCGCGAAGGGACTGCGCGGGACCTTGCCACCGGGGGCGTCGGGCAGGTCCGCCCAGAGGCCGCGGGCGTCCAGATGCTCGGCCTGGAGCGTCTCAGTGTAGTCCAGGAGCCGACTGGCGGGGACGCGAGCCGCCTGCAACAGCTCCACCACCTCGGCGGCGTCATGCGCCTGGAGGAACGGCTGCACCCTCGCGTCGATCTCGGCCGCCCGCTCGAAGCGTTCGGGCGGCGCATAGAGGCGCAGGTCGGCGAGCAGGTCGGGCGCATCCAGGGTGATGCAGAAAGCCTCCCACTGCGGCGTGGTCGCGGCCCCGATGCACACCCAGCCGTCCCGGCAGCGGAACAGCGACATGGGGTGGAACGCCTCCCCCAGGATCAGACCCCAGCGGCGCTTCACGCAGCCGGTGTGCGTGTACATGACCAGCGACCATTGGTGCGCGGCGGCGCCGCATTCCATTGCGCCGACATCGACCAGCTGGCCCAGGCCCGTGCACGTGCGCTCGAAGAACGCGGCCTGCGCCCCGATCGCTGCGGCGGCGCCGGCGATGCAGGAGGCCAGCGGACTGCCCGGGCTCAGCGGCTCACGGTCCGGCTCGCCCGTCAGGTAGAGGAACCCCCCGGACGCCCAGTCGATCAGCGGGCTCGACTTCCAGTGCGCATAGGGACCGGTGAGGCCGAAGCCGCTCACCACCACATGCACCGCCGCCGGGTTCAGGGCGGCGATCCGGTCGTGGAGGGCCAGCGCCCGCTCAGGCTCGCCGTCACAGGTGGAGACGATGATGTCGGCCCAGCGGATCAGCCGGTCCCGATCTTCGGCATCGGCCACCACCGAGCGCTTGCCGCGGTCCAGGTGCTGCTGCAGGGCGCTGCGGCCGCGCACATCGATCGGGCTGTCGCTGGGATCCGGGATCCATGGGCCTTGATGGCGAAGCGCGGAGCCCTCGGCCGGCTCGAGCGCAACGACGTCGGCGCCCAGGGACCCCAGCACGCGCGTGCAATAGGCTCCGGCGACGGACTCGCTGAGTTCCAACACCCGCACGCCCCGCATCGCCTCGACCCCTTTGTGCTTGTCTGTTCCGCAGCACTTAAGGGCACGCGGCCGGCGCGCGCCACCCCGTTTGGGGCGGGGCGCCGCAAGGGCGCCTACTCGCCGCCGCCGTAGTTCGCCCGCAGGTCTTCGTGCTCAGCCTCCCGCGCCGCGCGCGGCACGTTCAGGCGGACGTAGAGGTGAGCGCCCTTCAACAGCTCGGGCGGGCACTCCTGGCGGGCCTGGGTGAGATCGTTGGTCAGGCCTACGAACCGGACGGTGAAGCCGCCGGCACGCGCCTTCAGGAGGGCATAGTTGCCGCCCATCCGTTGCTGCGCCTCGCCGTTCGCAACGCGCCGGAAACGATAGACGGCGCCGGACGCGCCCGTGAGGTCGACAAGGTCGTTCATCAACCGCGCCGTAGCGCGCGACGCTGGCGATTTCACGGCAAAGCGTTGCCTTAGCGAAAATTGCGGGGGCGGCTCACCGCTAGCCCTCCAGCATCTGGATCGACTGGTGGTCCACGTCGCCACCGTAGTACTTGCCCAGGGCCTCAAGGAATCCGGCGTTGTCGTCCGCGGCGCGGGCGAAGAGGGTCAGGCAGGATTGCAGCTTCAGGTCGTCGGGGGAGCCGAAAATGTCCTGGGCGGTGCGGTCCTCCAAGCCGTTCAGCGCCGCCACCGACGCATGCAGCCGAGGCCCCAGGACCGGGTGGGCCAGGTAGGCGCGGGCCTCGTCCAGCGACTGGATGCCGAACTTCTTGGCCATGAAGCTCTCGCCGAGGCCGGCGAGCTGCGGGAAGACGAACCACATCCAGTGGGTCTGCTTGCGGCCACCCCTCAGTTCCTCGAGCGCACGCTCGTAGATCGTGACGTTGCCGTCACGACCATCCTGCGCGTCCTGGAACCGCCTCAGATTGAAGGTCTCAGCCATGGGTCAATCCTGCGCGCAATCGCGCGGATGGCAAGCACGACCTACGCCGTGATCGCCTGGCGCACGGTGCGTTCGAAGTCGCGCTGCACGGCCTCGACCGGCTGCTGGATCATGATGACGGCCACGAGCTGCTCCGCCGGATCGGTCCAGCTCACGGTTCCAAAGGCCCCGCCCCAGCCGAACGCGCCGTTGGAGCGGTGGGAGTCGCTGATCGGTGCGTCGGTGACCACCCGGACCTGAAGTCCGAAGCCAGTGCCCTTCGTCGTGCCGCGAATGCCCTTGTAGAGGTCGCCGATCAGGTTGGAGCTCATCAGGGCCACCGACTCCGGCTTCAGCACCTGCTTGCCATGGATCATGCCCTTGTTGAGCAGCATGGTCTCGAACAGCAGGTAGTCGCGCGCGGTGCTGTTAAGGCCGTAGGCCCCGGCGAAGTAGGTCGTAGGCGCGCCCATGACGCGGCCAGTGGCGGGCGGGAGCACCCAGTCGGTCGAACCCTCCGGGTGGACATATCGGCGCGTCAGCCGCGCTGCCTGGGCGGGGGTCAGGTTGTGGACGGTATCCTTCATCCCGATCGGATCGAAGATGTTCTGTTTCAGATACTGGTCGTAGGGCTGGCCGGAGCAGATCTCCACCACGCGGGCCAGCACGTCCGGCCCGGTGGCGCCGGAATAGCCCCAGCGGGAGCCCGGCTGGAAGTCGAGGGGCAGGGCTGCAAGGCGCGGGACGTAGTTGGCCAGGGTGTCGCCGGGCCGGTGGGGCACGAAGCCGTTGAGCCCGGAGGTGTGGGTCGCCAGGTCCTTGATGGTGATCTCGCGGGCCTGGGGCTCCAGCTGATCGTCGGTGTAGGTCTGACCCCGCGGCGGCGGCGGCGTGCCCGGCTTGGCGGCGCCCCGGAACGTCTTCAGTTCCGGGATGAACTTGGAGATGGGGTCCGAAAGCGCGACCTTGCCCGCCTCCATCTGCTGCAGCAGCGCCACCGCGGTCACCGGCTTGGTGGACGACATCATCACGAAGAGCGCGTCGGGCCGCATCGGGGTCTTGGCGCCTTCGTCGAAGGTCCCGTGCGCCTGGAAGTGAACGAGCTTGTTGCGCCGCGCGACCGCGGTCACTCCGCCGGTGATCTGCTTGCCCGCGATGTGATCGGCCATCATGGCGTTGATCCTCGCCAGGCCCGCCGTGGAGAGGCCGACGCTCTCCGGCGCGGCGGTGGGCAGGCCCGGGATACTCATGCCGCCCACAACCTGTGCGCGGCCCAGGCCGGGTGCAGAGACCGCCGCGCCGAGACTCAGCAGCAGCGCACGGCGATCCATCGCCAAGAGGGATGAGTGGTTCATCTTCCTACCCCGAGCCGTCTGAAACGCGGCGTTCGCGGCGAACTCTAACCCTCTGCGCATTGCGGGCAAATTGCAGGCGCCGGCTCAGGGGCAGGTGACAAGCGACGCCGTCTCGTCTTTGTTGCACCGCCCGCCATTTGCGGCGCGATAGGCCACCGATTCTTCGAGGACGAATTTCCCGATGCCACCACGCATGTTGCCGGACCCGACGCCGGAGACCCGCCACTTCTGGGACGGCTGCAGGGAGGGCGAGCTGCGCCTCCAGCGCTGTTCGTCCTGTTCGGAGAGCTATTTCCCGCCGCGCCCGTTCTGCCCCAAGTGCGGCAGCCGAGACGTCGAGACCTACAAGGCCTCCGGCAAGGCGGTGCTGTGGTCCTACGTCATCAACATGCGCCCGCGCCCGGACATGGGGACCGAGCCCTACGCCATCGCCGTGGTTAAGCTGGATGAGGGTCCGACGATGATGACCAACATCGTCGACTGCCCGCAGACGCCTGAGGCGCTGCAACTGGACATGCCCCTGCAGGTCTCGTTCTCCAAGCAGAGCGACGACATCAGCCTGCCCCTCTTCGCGCCGGCCAAGTAGGAGCAGCGCCACATGAAGCAGAAATCCGTCGCGGTCGTCGGGGCCGCGGAAACCACCAAGATGGGCGTCATCCCGGACCTGTCCACGATCGGGCTGCACGCCGACGCCGCCCTCAACGCCCTGGCCGACTGCGGCCTGAAGCCGTCGGACATCGACGGCGTCGCCACCGCCGGCATCAGCCCCACCGAGCTGGCCTGGTACCTGGGCATCAAGCCGACCTGGGCCGACGGCACGCAGGTGGGCGGCTGTTCGTTCATGCTGCACGTTCGCCATGCGGCGGCGGCGATCAACGAGGGCCTCTGCAACACCGTCCTGATCACCCACGGCGAGTCGGGGAAGAGCCGGGTGGGCGCGGGCCGCTTCGGCGGCGGCGGGGGTTCGAGCCTGAACGGCCAGTTCGAGATGCCCTATGGCCCGGCCGGCCCGCCGACGATGTTCACGATTCCCGTGCTCCGCTACCTGAAGACCTACGGCCTGACCGAGGAGGCCCTGGCCTGGCCGGCGGTGATCCAGCGGGAGTGGGCGGCCAAGAACCCGCGCTCGACCTTCAAGGACCCGATCAGCGTCGACGACGTGATGAACTCGCGGATGATCGCCTGGCCGTTCCGCATCCTGATGTGCTGCCTGGTCACCGACGGCGGCGGCGCGCTGATCCTGACCTCGGCCGAGCGGGCCAAGGACTTCCCGACCAAGCCCGTCTACGTGTTGGGGACCGGGGAAAGCGTCGAGACGCCGCTGATCAGCCAGATGTACGACGCCACCTCCTCCACCGCCTTCAAGATCTCCGGCAAGAAGGCGTTCGAGGAGGCCGGGATCAAGCACGCCGACGTCGACCACCTGATGGTCTACGACGCCTTCGCCCACCTGCCGCTGTACGGCCTGGAGGACCTGGGCTTCTGCAAGCCCGGCGAGGCGGCGGACTTCATAAAGGAGCGCAACACGGCGATCGGCGGCAAGCTGCCGATGAACACCAACGGCGGCGGCCTCTCCTACATGCACTCGGGCATGTACGGGATGTACGCCCTGCAGGAGAGCGTGCGGCAGATGCGCGGCGTGGCGCCGGCCCAGGTGCCGGGGGCCAAGATCAGCGTCTGCCAGGGCGTCGGCGGCATGTTCGGCGCGGCCGGCACCGTGATCTTCTCCAACGAGGCGCCCTAATGAGCGGCGTCCAGGCGTTGGCGAGGACGCCGTGATCGATCTGCACTTCACGCCCACCCCGAACGCGCAGCGGGTCAGCATCGCCCTCGAGGAGCTGGAGCTCCCGTACAACCTGATCGCCTACGACATCTTCGAGGGTCACCAGCACACGGCCGAGTTCGGGAGGATCAACCCGAACCACAAGCTGCCGGCCATCGTCGACCACGACCCGCCGTTCGGGGGCGGGCCGCACGCGGTGTTCGAGTCCGCCGCCATCCTGCAGTACCTGGCGGAGAAGACCGGACGCCTGCTGCCCGCCGATCCCCGGGCGCGCAGCGTCGCCATCCAGTGGCTGACCTGGCAGGTGGCCAACGTGGGCCCGATGGGCGGTCAGGCGGCGCACTTCACCCGCTATGCGCCGGAGCCCGTGCCATACGCGATCGAGCGCTACACCAAGGAGCTGGCGCGGCTCCTCACCATTCTTGAGCGGCGGCTTGGCGAGGCGCGCTACCTGGCCGGCGACGAGTACTCCATCGCCGATATCGCCGCTTGGCCGGGGCGCTGGATGCCCGCGGAACAGGCGGAGCAGTACCCCAACACCTGGCGCTGGTTCAGCGAGATCGCCGAGCGACCCGCCGTGAAGCGCGGCCGCGAAGCCGATATGGCGGTTCCCGCCAAGTACATGCAGCGCAAGGCGACCCTGTCGGCCGACCAGTGGTCCAACCTGTTCGGCGAAACGATGCTGAACGCGGTGAAGCTCTAGGCCGCCGCCTCGCTGCGCTCCTCGCGCGTGGCCATGGCGTGGATGATGGCCTCGATGAGGGCTTCGGCTCGGATCGGCTTGGAGAGATGGGCGTCGGCGCCGGCATCCCGGCCGGCCTTCACGTGCTCGTCCAGGGCGTTGGCGGTGAGCATGATCACCGGGGTGCGGGCCAAGCCCTCCTCGCGTTCCCTGGCGCGCAGCTGGGCGGTCGCCGAAAGACCGTCAAGTACAGGCATCTGCATATCCATCAGCACCACGTCGAAACGCTCAGCGCGCAGCGCCTCCAGCGCCAAAGCGCCGTTCTCGACGACCACCGGTTCGACACCGACCGAACCCAGCACCAGTTGCACGACCCGCTGGTTGGTCGGGTGGTCCTCGGCCAGCAGCACGCGGGCTCCGGCGATGTCGAAGGATTCGTAAGGGTCCTTAGCCTCCGCCGGCGCCTCTCCTTCGAGCGCCTCCAGCAGGATCAGGACCGAGAACGTCGACCCCTTGCCGGGTTCGGACACCACGTCGATCATCCCGCCCATGAGTTCGGCGAGCGAGCGGCTGATCGCCAGGCCGAGGCCGGTGCCGCCGAACCGGCGGCGGATCGAGGCGTCGGCCTGTTCGAAGCGTCGGAACAGGCGGGCCCGCACGTCCTCGCTGAAACCGATGCCGGTGTCGGCGACCGAGAACAGCGTCGCCTCGCCGACCTTGTGCACTTCCAGCCGCACCTCGCCGCTCTCGGTGAACTTCACCGCGTTGGACAGCAGGTTCGAGAGCACCTGGGTCAGGCGCACCGTGTCGCCGGCGAACCGGCGATCGACCTCGGGAGCAATGGTCCAGTGGAAACCCAGCCCTTTGGCTTCGGCCGACGCGCGGTGCAGTTCTGCGATCCGGCCGACCAGGGTGCTCATGGCGAACTCGTCCCGCGCCAGCTGGATCTCGCCGGCCTCGATCTTCGAGAAGTCGAGGATGTCGGTCAGCACCCGCTCCAGCAGGCGGCCGGAGGAGACGATCAGCTCGGCCAGCTCCTTGCCCTTGGCCGTCACCTGCTCGCGCGCCAGCGTCTCAGAAATAGCGATTACCCCGTTCAGGGGCGTGCGCAACTCGTGGCTCATGTTGGCCAGGAAGCGCGACTTCTCGGCGTTGGCGCGCTCCAGCTCCGCGGTGCGCTCCTGCACGCGCTCCTCCAGCGAGGCGAGCACCGCTTCAGTCTTCTCGCGCTGGGTGCGCAGCGAGCGCGCCAGGACGCCGATCTCGTCGGGCCGGGCCTCTTCCGCCTCGTAGCCCCCGGTCTCGTCGCTGAGCGTCGAGGCGGCCAGCTTCTGAAGCGGGGCCACGATGGTGCGCTTGGCGAGGAACACGATCAGGAGCGTCTGCAAGGCCGTGGCGAGGGCGCCCAGCAACAGCACCCAGGAGGCCGACCTGGCCGCTGAAGCCGCCACCGCGGCCTTGGGGTAGGACAGCATGAGGTACCAGTTGGGCCCGGAGAGCCGGCCGAACGCGACGATATGCTTGCCGTCGGGGCTGGTGATGACCCCGGTCTGGCGGCCGTCCAGGCGGATCGCGGCGGCGACGGCCTTGAAGCCGAGGCGCTGCTCATACTCGGCAACCGTCTTCTCCGAGGCCCTGCCGGGAACGGTGAAGCCGGGATAGGCGATCAGCTCGCCCTTGCTGGTCATCAGCAGCGCCGAGGCGCCGGGCAGCGAGGACTGCACCGCATTGGCCAGGAAACCCGTCAATTCGATCGAGGACCCGAAGGCCCCAACGTAGCGGCCGTCGACGTACGCCGGCGTCAGGCATCCGGTCGCCAGCCGCTCTCCGACGTTGTCCTGGATCAGCCGCTGCAGATTGGTGCACCGCGTCAGGCGTTCGGGGTTCATCGCCGGGCTGGTGATCGAACTCATCTCCTCCCTGGAGATGTCCAGGTCGGGCGGCGCCTCGTGGCGGTAGAACATCAGCTTGTCGGGCCGGTCCGGCCCGAACAGCACCAGCCGCGTCTGCGGCGGGGTGAAGAAGTAGAAGTTGTCATAGTCCTTGTGCGCGGCCTGGCCAAACTGCGACACGAGCTCGAACGAGGCCACCAGGGCCCGCTTCTGGTCGGGCGGCAGCTCCGCGGCGCGCCCGATGAACGAGCCCATCCCGTAGATGTACTGGCCGTCGCGCATCACGCCGTCGAAGTGGGCGTCGCGGCTACGGCGCGTACCGTCGGGCCGCATCGGGAAATACACGTCGGCCAGTCGGTCGACTTCGGCGTCCGAAAGTCGGTTCATGCGCCGCTCCAGCTCCTCGCCGGCAGCCTGATGCAGGGCCGTCAGGTTGGAGAAGCGCCGATCAACGTTCGAGGAGCGCTCGCGAACATAGTCCTGCAGATAGGCGATCTGACGGTTGGACAGCTCGCGCTGGAACATCAGGAACGTCCCCATCGTGGCGAGGATCGTTACGCCAAGAGACATGGCGCCGACGCTGAGCAGAAACCGGCGCGAAAGCGACTTCATTATCCGAGGAACACTCCCAACTCGCGGGAAGCTCTGGACCTTCTTGGTTTAGGGGCCGTAACCGCGACGTCGATTTCGCGCATTCCTGGCAAGAATTACGTCCCCCGAGGCCCGGGCGCGACACGACGACAAGGCGGGTCCGAAGCGTTTCCTGACCGTCAACGGCTCCCCCCACAGCCAGCGCTAGGCCATCTGGCTGGCCATCCGGCCGATGGCCGGGCGCTGGCCCGCTCCGTAATCATCAAAGCAAGGCGGGCCGAATACTGGGCTCGGCAGCATCGGACAGGCAACGCGGGTGGAGGCGCCCGCTGAAGCGGAGACTCGACCATGACTCGACCGGCCAGGCGCGCACTCCTTCCCGTGATACTGGCCGTGGCAAGCCTTTCTGCCGCGGCGCCTGCATCGGCGACCATCTTCACGCTGGGCTATGCGGATACTGTGATCGACTTTTTCGACAGCGGCGCCGGACCGATTGCGGGGCCTTATGGCGGCCCGACCTTCAACTCGGTCGGCTTCACGCCCGTTTCGACCAGCGTGATCCTTGGCTTCAACGATGTGACGTTCAACGGCTTCGTCTCGCTGCCGACCGGCTCGTACATCACCCTGGGCTTCACCGACGAGATCATCACCAACGGTCCGGGCGACGACATCTTCATCAGCGAGATCGGGCGGTCCGATGAGCAGGCCGAGATCTTCGTGAGTTCCGACCTCATAACCTTCACGCGGTTAGGGGTGGCTAACAACTCCTCGTTCGCAGCCGGCATCCAGCTGAGTTTCGACCTGGGAAGGATCGGCTTCGGGCCCAACGACGTCGTCCGAGCCGTTCGCGTCGTGGGTCTCGACAACAACGGCGCTAGCCCGGGATTTGACCTGAACGCCGTACAGGCCAGCTTCACCTCACTCGTTCCGGGTAACCCAGGCCTGCCCGGCGGGTCCGGCCCCGTGCCTGAACCGGCGACCTGGGCGATGATGATCACGGGCTTCGGGCTGACCGGGTTCGCAATGCGGCGACGCGCGAGACGCGCCGCGCTCCAGGTCGCCTGACGGCCCGAGACCTCAGCGGTCGAACTTGGTCCTCAGCACGATCGACGAGTTCGTCCGCTCCACGCCCTTCACGCCGCCGATCTCATCGATGACCGCGTCCATCTCGGCCACGCCCGCCGCCTCCACCGTGGCGATCATGTCGAAGGGACCACTTACAGACTGCAGGCGGCGCACGCCCGGCAGCCGCTTCAGGGCGGCGGTCACCGCAGCGGCCTGCTTCGGCTCCACGGTCAGCATGATGAAGGCGTGCACCCGGCCCGCTTCGTAGGCGCCTGCCAGTTTCACCGCGTAGCCGGCGATGATCCCGGTGCGTTCGAGCTTGGCCAGCCGGCTCTGCACCGTGGTGCGCGACAGGCCCAGCGCGCGGGCCAGCTCGGCGACCGGGGCGCGGGCGTTGTCGCGCAGTTTCGCGAGCAGGTGGTCGTCCAGGTCATCCATCGGCGTTCCGCACAATGTCTTCGGCGTTGCGTCTAAACTACCGCCGCACATCGCCGTTGCGCCAATTGAAAGCGGCTCCAGCAGCGACGATTCTGAGGGTCACGCCCAAGGAGCCCATTTCATGCGCAAGGTTGCTGTCATCGGAGCCGGCAAGATCGGCTCCACCGTCGTCGACCTGCTCGTCGGCTCGGGAAGCTACGAAGTCGTCCTGATCGATCAGGCCGCAGACGCCCTGTCCGACTTCGTGGGCCGCGCGCAGGTCTCGACGGTCGCCATGGCCATCGACGACCCGCAGACCCTGGCGGACCGCATCGCCGGCGTGTTCGCGGTGGTGAACTGCGCGCCCTTCCATCTAACCACCGTGGTCGCCCGCGCGGCCAAGGCGGCCGGCGCGCACTACCTGGACCTCACCGAGGACGTCGCCGCCAGCCGGATCGTCCGTGACCTCGCGAAGGGCGCCACGACAGCCTTCATCCCGCAGTGCGGCCTGGCCCCGGGGTTCATCACCATCGCCGCCTGGGACCTGATCAAGCACTTCGACCAGCTCCACGACGTGCGCCTGCGGGTGGGCGCCCTGCCCCGCTATCCGTCGAACGCGCTGAATTACAATCTCACCTGGTCCACAGATGGGGTGATCAACGAATACTGCGAGCCCTGCGAAGCCATCGTGGACGGCGCCCTGCGCGAAACGGCCGCGATGGAGGCGTGCGAGGAGTTCGCCCTCGACGGCGTAGCCTACGAGGCGTTCAACACCTCCGGCGGCCTGGGCACGCTCTGCATGACCCTCGAGGGGCAGGTGCGGAACCTCAACTACAAGACCATCCGCTATCCGGGCCACGCGGCGATCATGAAGGCGCTGCTGAACGACCTGAACCTGCGCAACCGCCGCGATGTGCTGAAGGACATCCTGGAGAACTCGGTGCCGGCCACCATGCAGGACGTGGTGATCGTCTTCGTCACGGTCTCTGGGCTGAAAGAGGGACGCCTGATGCAGGAGACCTACGTCAACAAGGTCTACGCCCGCGAGATCGGCGGCGAGTTGAGGAGCGCCATCCAGGTCACCACGGCCGGCGCGATCTGCGCCGTGCTGGACATGCTGGCCGCGGGCGACCTTCCCACTGAGGGCTTCATTCGCCAGGAGGACATCCCGCTGCACGCCTTCCTGGCCAACCGCTTCGGCCGCGAATACGCCCCGAGAAACCCGGGCGAAGACCTGTCCCTCCGCATCGCCGCCGAGTAACCAGATGACCGTGCAATCGAAGATCGCCTCCGCCGCGGCGGAAGCCGCCGAAGTGCTGGACCGCCTAGGCGTTTCCAGTCAGCTGTGGACGGGCGGAGCGCGCAAGGTCCGCTCGCCCATCACCGGCGAGGTCGTGGCCCACGTGCATGACGCCACCGCCGGCGAGGTCGCCGCCGCGATCGAGGCCGCCCATGCCGCGTTCCTGACCTGGCGCAACACGCCCGCGCCTCGCCGCGGCGAGTTGGTCCGCCTGTTCGCCGACGAGCTGCGGGAGGCCAAGGCCGACCTGGGCGCGCTGGTGACCCTGGAGGCCGGCAAGGTGACCTCGGAGTCGCTGGGCGAGGTCCAGGAGATGATCGACATCTGCGACTACGCCGTGGGCCTGTCGCGCCAGCTGTACGGCTTGACGCTCGCCACCGAGCGGCCTGACCACCGGATGATGGAGACCTGGCATCCGCTAGGTGTGGTGGGGATCATCTCGGCGTTCAACTTCCCCGTCGCGGTGTGGTCTTGGAACGCGGCTCTGGCCCTCGTCTGCGGCGACGCCTGCGTCTGGAAGCCGTCCGAGAAGACTCCGCTGACGGCGCTGGCCGTCCAGGCGCTGTTCGAACGCGCGTGCGCGAGGTTCGGCGACGCGCCGGCCGGCCTCTCAGCGGTGGTCATCGGCGGTAGCGAAGTCGGCGAGGCCCTGGTCGATCATCCGAAGGTCCCGCTGGTCAGCGCCACCGGCTCCACCGCAATGGGCCGTACGGTCGGCCCGCGCCTGGCGCAGCGGTTCGCTCGCGCGCTCCTGGAGCTGGGCGGCAACAATGCGGCCATCGTCACGCCCACAG
>NZ_CADEGK010000003.1:22471-71240 GCF_902826855.1 uncultured Phenylobacterium sp.
GCCGCCGTGGGCACCGCCGGCCAGCGCTGCACGACGCTGCGCCGCCTGTTCATTCACGAGAGCCTGTACGACACCCTGCTGCCGCGCCTGAGGGCCGCCTACGCCTCGGTGAAGGTCGGCGATCCGCGCGAGCCCGAAACCCTCGTAGGCCCGCTGATCGACCCGGCCGCGCTGGACGGCATGCAGCGCGCGCTGGCCGACGCGCGGGCCGCCGGCGCGAAAGTCCACGGCGGCGAGACGGTGGACCTGGGCGGCGGCTGCTATGTCCGCCCCGCCCTGGTGGAGATGCCGGCGCAGGCTGAGGTGGTCCGGCGCGAAACCTTCGCGCCGATCCTCTACGCAATGAAGTATCGGGACCTGGCCGACGCCATCGCGCTGCAGAACGACGTCCCCCAGGGCCTGTCGTCCTCGATCTTCACCAACGACATGCGCGAGGCCGAGCTGTTCATCTCGGCGCGCGGCTCGGACTGTGGCATCGCAAACGTCAATATCGGCCCCTCGGGCGCGGAGATCGGCGGGGCGTTCGGCGGCGAGAAGGAGACCGGCGGCGGCCGCGAGGCGGGCTCCGACAGCTGGAAGGCCTACATGCGCCGGGCGACCAACACGGTGAACTACGGCGCCACCCTGCCGCTGGCGCAGGGTGTTACGTTCGAGGTCTAGCGCGGGCGGGGCGGACCGCGTCCAAACGGCGCTTTGCTTCCGCCGGGGCCGCTTGCCACAATCGGGCTTTCCGCGACGCCCATTTCGAAAGACGTGAAGACTTTGACGATTACCCCTCCGGCGGCCAACGCCCCGGCCGCCGACCCCCTGGTTTCGGTCGACGCACTGATCGACGGCCTGGGCTCGGTCGGCTACATCGCCTCTCGCCGGATCGCGACCGCCCTCTACATGGCGGTGAAGCTGCAGAAGCCGATCCTGGTCGAGGGCTCCGCCGGCGTCGGCAAGACCGAACTGGCGCTTTCCACCGCCAACCTGCTCGGCCTGCCGCTGATCCGGATGCAGTGCTACGAGGGCCTCGACGAGTCCAAGGCGCTGTACGAGTGGAAGTACGGCAAGCAGCTGCTCTACACCCAGATCCTCAAGGACCGGATGGGCGCGGCGCTGGCTGATGCGGCGGACATGGACGCCGCCATGGTGCGCCTGCACGGCATGGGCGATCTGTTCTTCTCCGAGCCTTTTCTGGAGCCGCGGCCGCTGATGCAGGCGCTGCGCCAGGATGACGGCTGCGTGCTGTTGATCGACGAGGTCGACAAGTCCGACGAGGCCTTCGAGGCGTTCCTGCTGGAGGTGCTTTCCGCCTACCAGGTCTCGGTGCCGGAACTGGGCGTCATCGTCGCCAAGACGCCGCCGCTGGTCTTCCTGACCTCCAACAACGTCCGCGACCTGGGTGACGCGCTGAAGCGCCGCTGCCTGCACCTGCACATACCGCTGCCGGAGGCGGCGCTGGAGGAGCGCATCGTCGCCAGCCGGGTGCCCGGTGTGGAAGCCAAGCTCACCCGCGACCTGGTGGCCTTCGTCCAGTCGCTGCGCACCATGGACCTGAGGAAGCCACCGTCGATCTCCGAGACCGTCGACTGGGCTCGGGCGCTCGTCCTCCTGCACGCCGACAGTCTCAGCCCCGACCTGGTCCGCGACACCCTGAACGTGATCCTGAAGTTCGAGCAGGATATCGTCGCGGTCGAGCCCCAGGTGGTGGAGCTGCTGCACCGGCGCTAAGCGATGCAGCACACCCTCGAACAGTTCTTCCGGGCCCTCCGCGCCGCCGACGTCCGCGTCTCGCCGGCCGAGGCGATCGACGCCAGCCGGGCGGTCATGGTCACCGGCTACGCCGACCGTTTGCTGTTCAAGGACGCTTTGTGCTCGACGCTGGCCAAGTCCGCCGAGGAAGTGGACGCGTTCGACTCCGTGTTCGAGACATTCTTCGCCCGCGACGCCGTCTCGATGCCGCCGCCCTCGGACTCGCCCCAGGGCGAGCCCAGCCAGGAGGACCTGGACCAGGCGGCCGGCTCGCCGCTCGCCCAGGCCGTCCTCACCGGCGACGCCGCGGCCGTCCAGCAGTCGATGGAGGAGGCCGCCGCCCGGGCCGGCGTCGCCGAGATCCCCCCCTCCACCCGCCCCCCCCTCCTTACCAGGCGTCTCCTGGAGGGGATGGGCCTGGAGGAGATCGAGCGCATCACCGCCAACGCGCGCCGCATGCCGGACGGCGCGGGCGAGGGCCTGGCCAACCGCTTGGAAGGCGCGCGCCGCAATCTGTTCGAGCAGGCCCAGCAGTTCGTGGCGCGCCAGCACGACCTCTACGCCGCCGGCTCCGCGCAGGAACTGCGCGAGGAGCGGCTGCTCAGGAAGCAGTTGAACGCCGACGGCGGCGTCGACCCGGTCGACTACCGGTTGATGGCCGCCCTGGTGAAGAAGATGGCCAAGCGCCTGGCGGCCAAGTACTCGCGCCGCCGTCGCGCCGCCCAGAAAGGCCACCTGGACGTCCGCAGGACGCTGCGCAGGTCCATGGCCCACGAGGGCGTGCCGTTCGAGATCTCGTGGAAGGTCAAGAAGGTCGACAAGCCGTCGATCGTTGCCATCTGCGATGTGTCGAAGTCGGTGGCCGCCGCGGCCCAGTTCCTGCTGACTTTCCTCTATTCCCTGAACGAGGTGGTCGACCGAATGGACGCCTTCGCGTTCTCCGGGCGGCTGATCAGCGTGAACGACATCCTGGACGACAACGGCGTCGAGGTCGCGATCCTGAAGGTGCTGCAGGAGATCGGCTTCCAGCAGACCGACTATGGTCGGTCACTCCAGGACTTCGCCGAGAACCACCTGGACCGGCTGGACCGCCGCACCACGGTGATCTTCCTGGGCGACGGCCGCTCCAACTTCGCCGACCCGCGGCTGGACCTGATGCGCCAGATCCATGACCGGGCGCGCGCCGTCATCTGGCTGAATCCCGAGCCAGAGAGCTACTGGGCCCAGGGCGACAGCGTCATGCACCGCTACGCCCGCTTCTGCCATGTGGCCAAGCAGTGCGGCACCCTGGAGCAGCTGGAGCGCGTCATCGACGACGTGCTCAGGAGCTACGTCCCTCACTGACGTCGAGGGCGCGCTTGGCCTTCAGGGTGGCGGCGATCACCACGTGACGCTCGCGCGTGATGCCATAGGGCAGAAGCATCACCAACGAGACGATCCCGATCACCGCCGCGGCAGGGCCCCAGGCGAGGATCAGCTGAGCCAGCATGTGTTCGGGCAGCACGGCGTTGATCTGGCGTCCCGCGTCCTGGGGAAAGTTCATCCAGTCCAGCGCCTCGCCGGCGATGAGGGCGCCCAGGCCCGTCGCCGCCTTGCCCGCGAAGCCGAGGCCGGCGAAGTACATGCCTTCGCGACGCGTGCCGAACCGCACCTCGTGGTCGTCGGCCGCGTCGGCCATCATCGAGGGGTAGGCGATGGCGAAGAAGCCCGAGCCGATTCCGATCCAGCTCGCGTTCAGCATCAGCGCCCCCAGGGCGTCGGTTCCGGTCGGGGCGTAGAGGCCCGCGGCGCGCAGTCCTGGCAGCACTGTCCAGCCGACGATCACGAAGCCCAGGCCCAGCACGACCGCGGAGCGCTTCTCCATCCGGCGCAGCAGCAGCGGCGTGATCGGCACGCCCACCGCGATCCCGAACAGGTAGGCCAGGGTGATGAAGAGGATCGTCTCCGGCGCCACCTTCCAGACGAAGACGTAGGCGTGGGAGTTGAGCGCCGCGGTAAGCCCGGCGGCCGCCGAGGTCAGGAGTATCGACGTGAACAGCACCCGGAACGACGGGTTGCGGAAGATCTCGATCACCTCCGGAATCAGGCTGTGGACCAGCGACTTGGGCGGCGTCAGCGGCTGCGGCAAGCGCGCGGCATAGCGCCAGATGCCCAGGCAGCAGATCGCCGCTGAGACGAAGCAGAGGCCTGCGACGGTCCAGCCGAATGCGGGATAGGCCTCGGCGCGCTGCAGGCCGCCCGGGCCCGCGAAAAAGACCATGTAGGCGAGCACGTTGATCAGGAGCCCCGCGGCGATGCCGGCGAAGGTCCGGAAGGCCACGATGCTGGAGCGCTCCACGTAGCCGTCTGCCATCTCCGCGCCCAGGGCGAAGTAGGGCAGGTTGAACATCGAGGCGAAGCCGCGAAGCGCCAGCTTGGACCCGGTCAGCCAGCCGAACAGGAGGAAGGGCGCGAGCGCGGCGGGCGGCGCAAAGAGCAGGCCAAGCGAGAGGGCCATCAGCGGCGCGCCCAGCACCATCAGCGGCAGGCGTCGGCCGAACTTGGACCGCACGTTGTCGCTGATCGACCCGATCAGGGGATCGAACACCGCGTCGACCGCCATGCTGATCGCCAGCGCCAGGCCCACCAGGCCGCCGGAGAGCCCCAGCACGGCGGTGTAGTAGAAGAAGACGAAGCTGGCGACGGTGAGGTAGCCGGACTCGATCATCTGGCCGAAGCCGTAGATGAACTTCACGGAGAAGGGCGGCTTGAGCTCTCCCTCGGCCGTCGCCGCATCGGGCGCAGGCCCAGTGACATCCCCAGCGATCGCCAAATTACGTCCCCCGCAGTCCCTTGAACGGACGGTATCCGCGGGGGCGGCCGTGGCAAGCGTGACCCGGCGTCAGAGCTCCGCGGCGCGACGGCGCTTCAGCTCGGTCAGCATCGCCTCATGCTTGACCCGGGTAATCGCGTAGGGGGCAAAGACCAGGGCGCCCAGCAGGGTGAGCACCGAGCAGGCCGGGCCCCAGACGATGATCAGGCCCGCCAGCACGTCCTCCGAGATCACGGCGTTCACCTGACGGCCCATCTCGCGGGGGAAGCGCAGGACGTCCAGCGCCACGCCGCCGAGCAGCAGGCCAAGACCCCCGGCCGCCTTGCCGGCGAAGCCGAGGCCGGAGAAGAACAGGCCTTCCTGCCGCTCGTGGTACTTGAATTCGTGCTCGTCGGCCGCGTCCGACATCATCGAGGGCAGGGCGATGAAGATGAGGCCCGAGCCGAGGCCGACGACGAAGGTGGTGGCGATCAACCATGGCAGCGCCTCCAGGCCCGTCGGCGCGAACAACCCGGCTGCGCGGATGCCCGGCAAGAGGGCGTAGGAGAGGATCACGGTCGCGAACCCGATCAGGACGGCGGTCTTCTTCTCGATGCGCTTCAGCAACATCGGCGTCACCGGCACGCCAATGGTGATGCCGAGCAGGAGGGCATAGGTGTTGAACTGGATCGCCTCGGGCCGCAGCTGCCAGACGAAGACATAGGCGTGGTTCTGGACGGCGCCGTGCAGGCCGGCCGACGTCGAGAAGATCAGCATGGCCAGGAACAGGCGCAGGAAGGTGGGATTGCGCATGATCGACATCACCTCGCCCACCAGGCGGGCGGTCATCGGCCGCGGCGTCGTCGTCGGTTGCGGCAGGGCGGCGGCGTAGCGCCAGATCCCCGCGCAAGAGAGCAGCGCCGCCACCAGCACCATCGCCGCGATCGTCCAACCGAAGGCGGGATAGCGCTCCGGCTGTTGCAGGCCGCCCTCGCCGGCGAAGAAGACGGAATAGGCCAGGAAGGTGGTCGCGACGCCGATCAGGATGCCGGCCAGCAGGCGCCAGGCGACGATCCGCGCCCGCTCGGTGTAGTCGTCCGACATCTCTCCCCCCAGCGCGAAGTAGGGGATGTTGAACATCGAGGCGAAGGCGCGGACGCCCATCTTCGAGACCGTCAGCCACAGGAACAGCAGGAACGGCGTGAGCGTCGACGGCGGCGAGAACAGCATGCCCATCGTCAGCATGGTGAGCGGCGCGGCGAGCAGCATCACCGGCAGGCGGCGGCCGAACTTCGAGCGCACGCTGTCCGAGAAGGACCCGATCAGGGGATCGGCGGCGGCGTCGAGGGCGAGGCTGATCGCCAGCGCTGCGCCGACCATGCTGCCGGACATGCCCAGGACGGCCGTATAGTAGAAGAACACGTGGGCGTTGACCGCCAGGTAGCCGGACTCAACGAACTGCCCGAGGCTGTAGAAGAACTTGACCCTCGCCGGCGGCTTCAGGTCCCCCGCAAGGGCGGGTGCGCCAGCTATGGTCGCACCGGGAATCCCTTCAGCCACCGCCACGTCTGCTTCCTTCCACCCACTCTTGTTGGAAGGAACGGTATCCGCCTTTGGGGGGCTGGCAACCGTGACGCTACGTCACCTATATTCGCTGGAGCTGGACGTCCCCGCCGGCCTCTCTCACGGCCCTACACGCCGCGGAGAGGACCCTCGAGCACGTGCGATGCTTGTGACGCTCAACCGCCACCGTTGATGTTCACCTTCTGGCCGTTGGCGTAGGGATTGGCGTCGGAAACGAGGTAGGTGACGACGGCCGCGACGTCCTCGGGCGTCGAGACGCGGCCGAACGGCGAGGCGGCGTCCAGTTCGTGGATGTCGGCCACGCCGCGGGTGGCCTTGCTGAGGCGGATGCCCATTTCCGTCACCGTCAGGCTGGGCGCCACGATGTTGGTGCGGATGCCGTGACGCCGCTCCTCCTTGGCCAGGGTGTAGGCTAGAGCCTCCATGGCGGCCTTGCCCATGTTGTAGGGCGCGCCGTTGGGCCCGTTGCCGAGCGTGGCGACGGACGAGATCATGATGATGTCGCCGCGGCCGCGTCCCCGCATCTGGGGGATCACCAGCTTGGCGAGGTAGTGCGGGGCGAAGGCGTGCACGCGCACCACCCGCTCCATCTCGGCGGGGTCGGTGTCGGCGACGGACTGCCCCCGCGATGCGATCCCCGCGTTGTTGACGAGGATGTCGATGCCGCCGAAGTCGCGCAGGATCGCTTCCACCATCACCTGGTCCTCGTCGAGGTTCTCAACCGACGCGGAGTACGCCTTCGCCTTGCGGCCGAGCTTCTCGATCTGGGCCACGGTGTCGGCCGCTGCGGCCTCATCGCGCCGGTAGTTGACGGCGACGTCCGCGCCGGCCTCGGCCAGAGACAAGGCGATCGCCTTGCCGATGCCCCGGCTGCCACCGGTGACCAGGGCGACCCGCCCCTTCAGTGAGATTTCCATGTGATGCGTTTCCCCTTGCTGATTTTTGCCCAGGCTCGCGCCACACGGCGCGCGACGGCTTCCGGATTGATGGCCTACAGGGTCTTGGCTCCGGCGCCGACCACCATATCTCGGCGGGGGCAGGTCAGCATCTCTCGGGGCGACGCCACGACCCCATGCGGAGCCGCTACGTCCTGGCCGGCACTTGACGCGTCCCATCCGCGCCTTGAGTGTCGCGAAGCGAGCGGCGGAGACCGCGGGAGGAAGACACCATGAGCGCCACTGTGAACACCGTCCTGGGCCCGACGAAGGCATCGGAGCTGGGCCGCACCCTGGTGCACGAGCATGTGCTGATCGGTTTCCCCGGCTGGTTCATGGACGCCCGCCAGCCCGCCTTCAATCGCCGCGAGGCGGTGGAGCGCGTGGTCGACGCGTTCCAGGAACTGCACGGCCACGGGGTTCGCACGGTGATCGATCCCTGCCCGATGGACCTGGGCCGCGACGTGGAGATCTGCGCCGAGGTCTCGCAGAAGACCGGTATCAACCTGATCTGCGCCACGGGCGCCTATGTCGAGGACATGGGCATCCCCTGGACCTTCAAGAACCTGCCCGTTGAGGCCATCGCGGAAGCCTTCATCAAGGAGATCGAGCGCGGCGTCGGCGACACCGGCATCCGCTGCGGCGTGATCAAGATCGCCACGGGCCGAGGCAAGGTGTCTGACTATGAGCGCAAGGTGCTGACGGCCGCCTCGATGGCGGGCAAGGCCACCGGCGTCCCCCTGATCTCGCACACCGAGAACTGCAACTGCGGGCACGACCAGATCGACATCGCCACCGGCCGGGGGCTGAAGTACTCCCGTCTGATCGTCGGCCACAGCTGCGGAACCGACGACCATCCCTACCAGAAGTCGCTGGCTGAGCGCGGCGCGTACGTCGGCTTCGACCGCTTCGGTCTCGAGCAGGAGATTTCCGACGTCATCCGGACCAAGAACCTGAAGGCGCTGGTCGACGCCGGTCACAAGGACCAGATTCTCGTCTCCCACGACACGGTGAACTGCTGGGCCGGCGCCTACGGAAACACCGATCCGATGGAGCTCAACAAGGCCCTGCCGAACTGGAAGATGACCCACCTGTTCGAGAACATCTTCCCGGAACTGAAGAAGATGGGGATGAGCCAGCAGGACCTGGACGACATCACCGTCGAGAATCCGCGCCGCTACTTCGAGGATGCCTGGGCCGCCGTCCGTTAGGCCGGGCGCACCAGCCTGAAGCAGCTGCGCAGCTCCTGCACGAAGAGGTCGGGCTGTTCCCAGGCCGCGAAGTGTCCGCCGCGGTCCAGTTCGTTCCAGTAGATGATGTTCGACATGCGCCGCTCCGCCCAGCGCCGCGAGGGCCGCGAAATCTCCTTGGGGAAGATGCTGACGCCGACCGGAAGCTCGAGCTGGGATGCGCCCCGGGCCTGAGCGCCTTGCGCGCCCTCCCAGTAGAGGCGCGCCGCCGACGCGGCGGCGGCCGGCAGCCAATAGAGCATGATGTTGTCGAGCATCTCGTCCAGCGTGAACACGTCTTCCGGCGAACCCTTGTTGTCGCTCCACGCCCACAGCTTCTCGTAGATCCACGCGGCCTGGCCGACCGGCGAGTCCACCAGGCCGTAGCCCAGGGTCTGGGGCCGCGTGCCCTGCTGGGCGGAATAGCCCTGGCCGGTACGGGCGAACTCCGCGCTGGCCGCCAGAGAGGCCTCCTCGGCCGGCGTCAGGTTCTCGCGATCCTCGGCCGTCGGACCGGCGAGCGGCATGTTCAGGTGAATCGCCAGGCAGCCCGGGGGCCGCGCCACGCCGATCGCGGTGCTGACGAAGGCGCCGACATCCCCGCCCTGAGCCACCCAGCGCTCATATCCCAGACGCGCCATCAGGGTGATGAAGGCGTCGCCGATCCGCTTGATGTTCCAGCCCGTCTGCGACGGTTTGTCGGAAAAGCCGAAGCCGGGGACGGACGGCGCAATGACGTGAAACGCATCCTCGGCCCGGCCGCCATGGGCGACGGGATCGGTCAGCGGGCCGATGACCTTCAGGAACTCGATCACCGAGCCGGGCCAGCCGTGGGTAAGCAGCAGGGGCAGGGCGTTCGGGTGCGGCGAACGCACGTGAAGGAAGTGGATGCCCAGGCCGTCGATGTGCGTCTTGAACTGGCCGAGGCCGTTCAGCAGGGCCTCACACCGACGCCAGTCGTAACCCGTGCGCCAGTGGTCGCAGAGCGCGCGCACCTTGGCCAGCGGCGCGCCTTGCGACCAGTCCCCCACCGTCTCCTGCTCGGGCCAGCGGATGTTCGCCAGCCGGCGCTGCAGATCGTCGAGCTCCGCTTGCGGTACGTCCAGGACGAAGGGGGTGATCTGGTTCATGGCATTGCCCTGTTGAAGGCTGCCATGGGTACGCCCTCGCCCGCTATCGATCCAGCCCGGCGCCTCCTCCGCGCGCACGGGAATCGGCGGGCGGCTTTCCAGGCCCGACAGCACCCAGCGGCGGGCCTCGGTCCAACCCTGCGCTGTGCGATCGAGCGGTTTCTGGATGGCGGCGTTGGTTGCGTTGGCCCAGGGGAGGCGGGGCGGGCTTCGGCCCCGCTCCCAGGCCTAAATGATCCAGCCTTCCGGGAGGCTCGCCAGATCGACGCCCTCGAGCGTGAGGGTCTGGTGTCCCGTCAGCGAAATCACGACGTCCTCGCCGACCTGTTCCACCGTGTAGGGTACGTTGCCCTGGATGCGGATGGCGTCGCCGTCTTCAGCGTTGAAGTCGATGATCACGTCGCTGCCGCCACCGGCGAAGATGTTGAAGGTGTCGCCGCCGGCGCCGCCCTCCAGGGTATCGTTCCCCCTGTCGCCGGAGATGAAGTCGTTGCCGTCGCCGCCCGACAGGCTGTCGTCGCCCTGGCCGCCGTAGACCATGTCGTCGCCTTCGCCGCCGTCCGCGGTGTCGTCGCCGATGTTGCCGTTGACGAAGTCATTGCCCAGGCCGCCGAAGAGGAGGTCCTGGTCCTTGCCGCCCAGCACCCAGTCGTCGTCGTCGCCGCCGTCCACGGTGTCGTTGCCGGCCATGCCGTTCAGCGCATCGTGCGCGGCGCCCGCCACCAGGGAGTCGTCGCCGGCCTGGCCATGGAGGATATCCTGACCTTCGCCGCCTTCCAGGATATCGGCCCCGGACGTTCCGTTGAGGGTGGTGGTCAGGGTGTCTTCGCCTTCGATGCTGGCGAAACTGTTGATGGACATGCGCGTCTCCCCACAATGCCCCCGCATGCATCAAGCGTCGGCGTAAAGCTGGGCTGAAAGAAGACCGTTAAGTTCGCCGCGGCCGATGTTCGTCAGAACCTCCCTGCCCCCTCACCAGCTGTCGATCCAGCGCAGCTTCTTCTCCGTGCGCGCCGGAATGGGGGGCAGGCTCTTCAGGCCCGCCAGCACCCAGCGGCGGGTCTCGGCGGGGTCGATGACGTCGTCGAGGGCGGGGCTGGTGGCGGTGCTGAGCGCCTTGCCGCGGGCGTAGGCGGCGGCGACCATCTCGTCGAACTTGGCCTTGCGTTCCACCGGGTCGGCGATGGCGGCCAGCTCGTTGCGGTATCCCAGCTTCACCGAGCCCTCCAGGCCCATGCCGCCGAACTCGCCGGTGGGCCAGGAGACGCAGAACATCGCGCCCTGGTAGCTGCCGCCGGTCATGGCGATGGCGCCCAGGCCGTAGGACTTGCGCACGATCACCGAGAAGATCGGCACGGTCAGGTTGGCCCCGATCACGAACAGCCGCGCGCAGTGGCGGATCAGGCCGGTCTTCTCCGCCTCGGGCCCCACCATGTTGCCGGGGGTGTCGGAGAGCGACAGGACCGGGATGTCGAAGGCCTCGCAGAGCTGCAGGAACCGCGCGGCCTTGTCGGAGGCGTCGCTGTCGATCGCGCCGCCCAGGTGCATCGGGTTGTTGGCGAAGATGCCGATGGGCCGGCCTTCGATCCGCGCGAAGGCGGTGACCATGGCCAGGCCGAACTTGGGACGCAGCTCGAGGACCGAGTCCTTGTCGGCGATGAGCTCGATCACCTTGCGGATGTCGTAGACCCGCAGCCGGTTCTCCGGGACCACGCGGCGCAGCAGCCGCTGGTCGGCGCAGGACCAGTCGGCCACCGGGCCCTGGAAGTAGGAGAGGTACTTCCTGGCGGTGAAGACGGCCTCCTCCTCGTCCTCCACCAGGACGTCGATGGTGCCGTTGGCCTGCATCACCTTGATCGGGCCGATCTCCTCCGGCCGGAACACGCCCAGGCCGCCGCCCTCCACCATCGCCGGGCCCCCCATGCCGAGGGAGGAATCCTTGGTGGCGATGATCACGTCGCAGCAGCCGAGGATGGCGGCGTTGCCGGCGAAGCAGCGGCCGGAGTTCACCCCCACCAGGGGCACGGACCCCGACAGGCGACCCCAGAACTCGAAGCCCCGGGTGAAGCCGCCGCCTTCGGTGTCGCCGGGCCGCCCGCCGCCACCCTCGGTGAAGAACACCACCGGCAGCTTCCAGCGAATGGCCAGCTCGGTCATCCGGTCCAGCTTGAAGTGGTTGTTGGTCCCCTGGGTGCCCGCCAGCACGGTGTAGTCGTAGCTCATCACCGCGACGCGCGACTTCTCCTCCGGGAACAGCGATCCGTTCACCGAGGCCAGGCCCATCAGCATGCCGTCGGCGGGGGTGGTGTCGATCAGCTCCTGCAGCGTGTTGCGCCGCCGGCGCGCCGCAAGGGTCAGCGCGCCATATTCGGTGAAGCTGCCGGGATCGACCAGGTCGGCGATGTTCTCCCGCGCCGTGCGCTGGCCGGTCTTGCGCCGGCGCGCCACCGCCTCGGGCCGGGCCTCGTCGCGGGTCTTGGCCTGCCGGGCCAGCACCTCGGCCAGGTCCGGCCGGATGAAGTCGAGGTCGATCTCCTCGGCCTCCACGACGCCGCCGCCGTCGATCTCGCTCTCCTCGATGAAGGCCAGGGGGTGGCCCTCGTAGACAGTGTCCCCAGCGACGACATTGACCAGGCGCACGATGCCGGACGCTTCAGCGCCGATCACGTGTTCCATCTTCATGGACTCCATGATCATCAGCGCCTGCCCGGCCCGCACGGTCTCTCCGGCCGCGACGGAGACGCTGACCAGAGTGCCCTGCAGCGGCGCGCGCAGGGGCTTGGTCCCCTCCGGCCCCTCGGCCTCTTCCTCCTCGTCGGCGACCTCGGCCTCCGCCTTGCCGAGCGCCAGGATGGCCAGGGGGTCCGCCGCATCGACCTGGTAGCCGACGCGCTTCGGTCCCGCTGCGCCCCGCGCCGCGGCGTCGAAGTAGAGTTTGGGATGGGCCTCCGGCTCGCCGGCCAGTTCGCCCATGTGCTCTTCGATGAACCGGGTGTGCGTCTCGCCCTGCGCCACCGCCGGGTGGGCCAGGAGGTTCTGCAGGAAGGCGATGTTGGTGGGGCTGCCCTCGATGCGGAACTCCGACAGCGCGCGGTAGGCCTTCGCCACGGCGCGGCTCAGGCCGCCCGCACCGGCGTGCACAACCAGCTTCGCCAGCAGGCTGTCGAACCGAGCCGAGGTGCGGTAGCCGGCGTAGCCGAAGCCGTCGACCCGCACGCCGGGCCCCGACGGCGGCTCGAACACGCTGAGCGTCCCGCCGGCCGGCCGCGCGGAGCCGTCGGCGGCCATGGTCTCCAGGTTGACGCGGGCCTGCACCGCGTGGCCGCGCGGCTCCGGCACACGGTCCTGGGTGAGGGCCAGGTCGGAGAGCGAGCGTCCGGCGGCGATCCGCAGCTGCAGGCGCACGAGGTCCAGGCCGGTGACCTCCTCGGTGACCGTGTGCTCGACCTGCAGGCGCGCATTGCCCTCGATGAAGACGACGTCGTCGCCGTCCACGAGGAACTCCATGGTGCCCAGGCTGCGGTACGCGGCGGCCTGGCCCAGCGCCACACCGTAGCCGAACAGCCGCTCGCGCACCGCCATGGGCAAGGTGTCGGCGGGCGCGATCTCGATGACCTTCTGGCGCTGGCGCTGCAGGGAACACTCGCGGTCCCACAGGTGGCTGACGCTCTCGCCATCGCCGACGATCTGCACCTCCAGGTGCCGCGCCCGGACGAGGAAGCGTTCGACGTAGAGGTCGCCATTGCCGAACGCCGCCTTGGCCTCCGACGCGCAGCGCTCGAACGCTTCCGCCAGCTCCGCCGCTGTGGTGGCCGGGCGCATGCCGCGCCCGCCGCCGCCGGCGACCGCCTTGACCATCACCGGCCCGTTGGCGGCGAAGAACGCCTCCGCCTCCGCCAGGGTGGTCGGCCCGTCGGTCCCGGCAAGAACCGGCACGCCGCACTGCTGGGCCAGCGCGCGGGCGCGGCCCTTGTCGCCGAACAGCTCCAGGGTCTCGGGGCTGGGGCCCACGAAGGTGAGGCCGGCCGCCGCGCAGGCCCGCGCGAAGGCGGCGTTCTCGGAGAGGAAGCCGTAGCCCGGATGCACGGCATCGGCGCCGGCCTCCTTGGCCACGGCGACCATCTGGTCGATGTCGAGGTAGGCCGCCGGCCCCGAGCCGTTGAGCGCCACGGCCCGGTCGGCCTTGCGGGTGTGCAGGGAGGCAGCGTCGTCCTGCGAATAGACCGCAATGGTGTCGATGCCCATTTCGGCGGCGGTCCGCGCGATCCGCACCGCGATCTCCCCGCGGTTGGCGATCAAAAGCGTCTTCACTGGCGGCCCGTCCCCTCAGATCGCGGTCTCCCGCCGCGGGCGGCCATCATGCCCAGACCCCGCGCCGGGCCAAGCCTCGGCGTCGGTAAAATTATATGCTTTCATATTGCAACTGGTTTTATTACTGGTGCGAAACGCCTCGCACCAGAGTGGAAGGACCAACCCATGCGTAAGCTGATCCTCTCAATGTTCATGAGCCTGGACGGCTACATCGAGGGGCCCGACGGCTTCGTTCAGCCGGCGTGGTCCGACGAGGTCGCGCGGGAGTGGTCGGGCTGGGCCGGCGAGAACGGCGGCCACCTCCTCTACGGACGGGTCAATTTCGAGTTCAACCGCGGGTTCTGGACCTCGGACGAGGCCCGGGATCTGCCGGAGAGGGAGTTCATGAACAGCCTGTCCAAGTCGGTCGCGTCACGGACGCTGACCGGCGACCTGGGCTGGAACGGCCGCGCGGTTGCAGATGTCGCGGCCGAGGTGGCCCGTCTGAAGGCTGAGGACGGGAAGGCCATCCTGAGCTTCGGCGGCGCGGCCCTGGCGCACAGCCTGATCGCCCAGGACCTCGCGGACGAGTATCGCGTGATGGTCGGCCCCGTCCTGCTGGGTGGCGGGAAGCGCCTGTTCCCCGAAGGCGTGCATCGGGACCTCAGGCTGGTGGAGAGCCGACGCCTGGACGTCGGCTCCCTGATCCTGCGGTACGAGCGCGCCTAGGCTTTCAGCATGTCCTTGGTGATCGGCAGGCTGCGAACCCGCTTGCCGCTCGCCGCGAAGATGGCATTGGCCAGGGCCGGGATGGCCGGCGGCAGGGCGGGTTCGCCCAGGCCGGTCGGCGGAAAGTCCGTCTTCAGGAACTTCACCTCCACCGGGCAGGACTCGCTCATCCGCAGCAGGCGGTAGTCGGTGAAGTTCCGCTCCTTGACCGCGCCGTTCTCGATGGTGATGGACTGGTGAAGCGCCGCGGAAAGGCCGTCCAGAACCGAGCCCTGCACCTGGTTGATCGCCCCGTGCGGGTTGATGATGGTGGAACCCACGTCGCAGGCCACCCAGACCTTCTTGACCTTCACCGCGCCGTCCGTCGCCACCGCCACGTGGGCCACCTCGGCGAAATAGCCCTGGTGGCTGTAGTAGTGGGCGACGCCCAGGCCCTCGCCCTTCGGCAGCTTGCCCCGGTCGGCCCAGCCAGACATCTCGCCCACCGCCGTCAGCACGGCGCGCATCCGGCCCGCGCCATAGCGGCTGGGCGGGTTGCCGACCACGTCCTTGTCGCCCAGCAGCTTGAGCTGGAAGGCCAGCGGATCCTGTCCCGCCGCGTGCGCCATCTCGTCGATGAAGGACTGGAACACAAAGGCCAGCGCATTGGAGCCCGGCGCCCGCAGGGGTCCCGTCGGGATGCCGATCGGGATCATGCTGGTGTCGTAGCGCACGTTCGGCACGAAGCCGGCGGGATACTCGTTCGCCGCCATGCCGGCGCTGGGCGCGACGCCCTGGCCGACCTGGTAGGTCACGAAGTGATCCTGCAGGGCGATCAGGTTACCCTGAGCGTCGACGCCGCCCTTCAGGAAATGGAACCCGCCCGGCCGGTACTGGTCGTGGGCCATGTCGTCTTCGCGCGTCCAGAGCAGCTTCACCGGCGCGCCGGTTTCGCGTGCGATCCAGGCGGCTTCCACCATGTAGTCGTTGGCCAACCGCCGGCCGAAGCCGCCGCCGCCGCGGATCATGTGGATGGTGATGTCCTCGGGCTTGATGCCCAGGGTGCGCGCCGTGAGCTGGCGGCCGGGTTCGGGGTTCTGGGTGGGCGCCCAGATCTCCAGCTTGCCGTCCTTGAACTCGGCGGTGCAGTTCTGCGGCTCAAGGGTGGCGTGGCTGATGAAGGGGTAGGCATAGGCCGCCTCGACGGTCTTGGCCGCGCCCTTCAACGCCGCATCCACGTCGCCATCGTTGCGGGCGTTCTTCTGCGGTTTGCCGGCGTGGAGCTGGGCGGCCTGCTCGGCGAAGCCCTTGGTGGACTGGCTGGAGGTCGGATGGTCGGCCCACTTCACCTTCAGCTTGTCGCGGCCCTTCTTGGCCGCCCACCAGGTGTCGGCGACGACAGCGACGCCGGGCAAAAGGCCCTGGCCCAGCTGGCCGGCCGGGAACAGGCCGTTCGGGTCACCCTCGACCACGAACGCCTTGCGGACGCCCTTGACGGTCTTGGCCGCCTCGAGGTCGGCGCTGGCCACCTTGGCGCCGAACACACCGGCCTTGGCGTAGGTGGCGTAGAGCATTCCCGGGCGCTGCACGTCGATGCCGAACAGCGGCGCCCCGGTCACGATCTTGGCGACGTCGTACTGCGGCGTCGCCTTGCCGATGATGCGATAGGCCTTCGCGTCCTTCAGCGTCAGGGACTTGGGGTCGGGCGGGGTGATGTTGGCGCAGGCGAGCGCCAGGGAACCGTAGGTGCGCTTCTTGCCCGACGGCTTGTGGATCACGTTGCCGGAGTCGGTGGCGCAGTCGGCGGGGCCGCAGTTCCAGGCCGTGGCGGCCGCCTGGATCAACATGGCGCGCGCGACCGCACCCACGCGGCGCAGCTCGTCCCAGTGCAGCGGGGTGGCCATCGAGCCGCCGGCGAACTGGCGGCCGAAGGCCTTGGGATCGTTGTCCGCCTGCTCGACGCGGACCTTCTCCCAGGGCACGTCCAATTCCTCAGCGATGAGCATGGGCAGCATCGTTTTGATGCCCTGGCCCACCTCCGGGTTCTTGGCCATGATCGTGACCATGCCGTCTGGCGCGACGCGGACGAAGGCGTTGAGCGCGCCGACACCGGCGGTCTGGGCGTTGGCCTTGGGCGCCACGGTGAAAGCGAGGGTCAGGCCGGCGGCGCTGACCGAGGCCAGGACCTCGCGGCGGTTGGCCTCGGGGAGAATCTTGGAATGCAGCGTCATGGTGCTCACGCTTCCTTCTGGCCGGAGGCGCGCTTGATCGCGGCGCGGATGCGGACGTAGGTGGCGCAGCGGCAGATGTTGCCGCTCATCGCCGCGTCGATCTGGGCGTCAGTGGGCTTGGGCGTCTTGGCCAGTAGCGCCGTGGCGCTCATGATCTGTCCGGGCTGGCAGTAGCCACATTGGGCCACGTCCAGGTCCATCCAGGCCTGCTGCACCTTCTTGCCGACCGGGTCGGCGGCCATGGCCTCGATGGTGGTGACCTTGGCGGCCCCGACCGCGCCGGTGGGGATCGAGCAGGAGCGCATCGGCTGGCCGTCGATGTGGACCGTGCAGGCGCCGCACGCCGAGACGCCGCAGCCGTACTTGGGCCCGACGATTCCCAGCGTATCGCGCAGGGTCCACAGCAGCGGCGTGTCGCCGTCCACATCGGCGCTGAGCGCCTTGCCGTTGACATTGAGGGTATAGGCCATGGCCCGCTTTTCTCCCGGAGTTCGCGCAATGCTACCCCGACGCGAGCACGCGGCAAAGCACCGGTAGGTGACGGCGCAGAAACAGTTCGCCGGCTCGGCTGAGACCGTCGAATGACGGCTCCCCTATAGCGGCAGGGTCCCGCAGCCCTCTAGGCTGTGACGGCAGGGAAATGGATCTTGGCCTGGAAGCCGGCCGGATCGAACCGGCCTTCCACACGCCCGCCGTTGTCACGGAGGGAGATGTCGATCAGGCGGGTCCCGAAGCCGCGCCGCGCCGTCGGCTTCACCGGCGGGCCGCCGACCTCGGTCCAGCTCAGCACCGCCTGGCCCTCGCTCGCCGCGGTGAGGCCCAGCTTCACGCGGCCGGAGGGCGCGGAGAGTGCGCCGTACTTGACCGCATTGGTCGAAAGCTCGTGCAACAGCAGGGCCATGGCCACGACGACCTCGGTCGGGATGCTCACCTGCGCCAGCTTGTCGTCCCGCTCGAACCGCGACTGGTCGAAAGGCGTCAGCGCCCGGTCCAGCAGGTCGATGAGCGGCAACGGCTCGCCGGCCGCCTGTGTCACCAGGTCCTGACTGTCGGCCATCGACTGCAGACGCGCGATCAGGATGGCCTCGAAGTCGTCCACCGTCTTGGCGCTTCGCGCGGTCTGGGCGACGATGGCCATCATCACCAGGATGCCGTTCTTCACACGGTGGGCCAATTCGCGAAGGATCAGGTTGCGCCGCTGCTCGGCCATCCTGCGGTCGGTGACGTCGAGATTGCCGCCCACCACCAGATTGCGGCCGGCGGCATCGCGAATCACCCGGCCCCGGGCCTGGATCCAACGCGCCTTGCCGCCCGGACTGTGCAGCGTGCGGAACTCCGCCGTGAACTCGCCGCCGTCAGGCTTCTCCGCCACCGCGGCGTAGGCTGCGCGCAGGACGTCGCGGTCGTCGGGGTGGATCAGGGGGTTGAAGTCGGCGATGGCCATCGGCCGCTCGTCGACAACCCCGAACAGCTCCCGGTTGCGCGCATTCCAGACCAGCTCGCCCGTGGCGAGGTCCCACTCCCACAGGCCCAGGCCAGTGGCCTCGACAGCGGTCTCCAGCCGCTGCAGGCGCGCCTGCAAGGCCTGCATATCGGGCGTGGTCTCAGACGCGACCAAGGAACAGGGCCCCACTTGCGCTCTCTTCAGCCGTCTAATGTGGCCCCACGGCCCCGCTGCGACAACCTCACAATCCAATCGGTCGCACCCTTGCGCGATCGGCGAGCTGTCACGCGCGCGGCAAGACCACGACCGCGTCGGGCAGTTCGTTGGGGTTGTCGCCGAACCTGGCCGGGAAGCGGTCGGCCAGGATATCCGCGCATTGGGCGATGGCCGCGGCGAAGCCGGCGGCGGGATCGCCGCGGCGCAAACCGTCGGTCAGCGCCGCCATGGCCTGGGCCCAGACACTGGCGTCGACCTGGGCGTCGATGGACTCATCGGCGATCAGCTCCGCCATCCGCTCGGCCGCCGAGACGTAGATCAGGACGCCGGTGCGCTCACGCGTGGCGTGCAGGTTCTTCGCCAGGAACTGCTCCTCGGCCCGCTGGCGGACCCTGTCGCGCTTCATGCCACGCGGCGTCAGCGCCCGGCGAACCGGCGGGATCGCCACCACGAACAGGGTGACGACGAACAACAGCCCCTGCATCAGAAGCGTGCCGATCAGGGCCGCGCGCGCGGTGGCCTCACCCACATCCTCCACCTGATCGGCAGTCCAGCCGCCGAACATCGCCATGTCGGGCGCGGTCACGTGCACGCCCGCCAGCAGCATCACCGCCGGCGCCAGCAACGCCACCCCGGCCGCCCAGGCCAGGGGCGTGGCGTGGTAGTCCGAACTCTCCTCGGCCACCACGCAGTAGATCTCGCCCGTGGTCCGGATTTCGGCCGCGCGCACGGCGGCCTCCACCGCCTCCAGGTCGCCGGGCTTCAGGAAGGGTCGCGCCATCTTGCCAAGCTCCCCGATCACCAACTTCCCGAGGCGCCGCCGCCGCCGCCCGAGCCGCCGCCGCCGGAGAAGCCGCCTCCGCCGCCGCCACTCCAGCCACTGCGGCCGCCCCGGCCGGAACTGAGCACCAGGGGCAGCAGCCACCACAGGCCCGAGCCCCCGCGCCGGCGGCCACCGAACATCCGCAGCACGCCGCTCAGCACCCAGATCACGATGATGACGACGAAGAAGATCGGGATACCGCTGCCGCGTTCACCCTCGCCTGTGATGATGACCTTCGGCTGTTCGGCGGCGGCCACGGCGGCCTTGGCCTCGGCTTCCGGCAGGCCGATCTGGGCGACGATCGCCTCTGCGCCGTCGACTATGCCCTGCTCGAAGCGGCCCTGCTTGAAGGCCGGCAGGATCTTGCGCTGGATGATCAGGCTGGAGAGCGCGTCGGTCAGCACCGGCTCCAGGCCGTAGCCGACCTCGATGCGCACCTTCTTCTGGTTGGGCGCGACGATCAGGATGACGCCGTCGTTCTTGCCCTTCTGGCCGATCGCCCAGGTCCGCAGCAGCTGATAGCCGTAGTCCTCGATCTCGTAGCCCTGCAGGTCCGGCAAGGTCGCCACCACCACCTGGTGGCCGGTCTTCTGCTCCAGGGCGGCCAGCTCGTCCGTCAGCTTCCGCTCCGCCGCCGGCGACAGCAGTTGCGCCTCGTCCACCACACGCCCGGTCAGGGGCGGGAACTTCGGCGCGGCGAGGGCGAGCGTTGGGAGGAGCAAGATGACCGCCAGAACCGCCGCGGCCCACCTCACGGTCGCCACCCCACGGGCAGCCGCAGACCGACCCGGGCGGCCCAAGCCGAATCCAGGCCGGCGGCGAGCCCGCCTGAATCCCCCGGTCAAGCCGGAGGAGGACGTGGGGAGGTAATCCGTCACCCTACTTCGGCGGCGGGGAGCCGGGGGCCGCGCCGGCCGGGGCCGTCGCGGGCGCCTGGGTGGGGCTGAAGTCGACCGTCGGCGTGGTCTGCGCGGTCGCCGTCGCCTGGAACAGCTGCATCGGCTGCGAACCGCCGTGCACCGTCTTGGCCCAGATGATCTGCGGGAACGTGCGCAGCGTGGTGTTGTAGTCGCGGACCGCCTCGTTGTAGTCGCGCCGCGCGATCGTCACGCGGTTCTCGGTGCCTTCCAGCTGGCTCTGCAGGGCCATGAAGTTCTCGTTCGACTTGAGCTCCGGGTAGTTCTCTTGCAGCACCCGCAGAGGCGCCAGGGCCAGGCTGAGGTTCTGCTGGGCGGCTGCATAGCGCTGGAACGCCGCCGGATCGGTGGTGATCGACGCGTCGGACCTCACCTGCATGGCCCCCGCACGGGCCTGGGAGACCCCGATCAGCACGCTGGACTCCTGGGCCGCATAGCCCTTGACCGTCGCGACCAGGTTGGGGATCAGGTCGCTTCGGCGCTGGTACTGGTTCTGCACCTCCGCCCACTGGGCCTTGGCCCTCTCCTCCTTGGTGGGGATGGTGTTGACCCCGCAGGCGGCCAGGGCCAGCGGCGCGATCAGGAGCAGCGCCGCGCGCCCGATACGGTTGATAAGGCTCTTCATGGAAATCCCCTGGGGTCGAGGCCCGTCACGTCTTGCCGATATGTGGCCCGCGCATTGATCAGACGCAACGCCGCGAGCATGGTCTGGGTTCGGCCTGGGGGGACCGATGGCGGTGAAAACCAGGGCCTACTATGCGCCGGGCAGTCTTAGCGCCGCCTTCTACGACCTCGTCACCGACGCCGACCTGCGCCTGCGGGGCGACGAGGATATCTACGCCGCCCTCGCGCCGTCGGGCGGAGGCATCCTGGAACTGGGCGCCGGATCGGGCCGCCTTTCGGCCGGGCTGGCGGCGCGGGGCTTCACGGTCACCGGCGTCGACATCGCGCCCGCCATGCTGGCCCAGGCCGAGGCCCGTGCCGCAGCCCTGCCGCCGGAGGTCCGCGCCCGGATCACGCTTCGCCGCGGAGACATGACCGCGCTCGACCTGAAGGCCACTTTCGACCTGGTAATCTGCCCGTTCTTCACCCTGGCCCACGTGCCAACCGGCGCAGCGTGGCGGAACACCTTCGCGGTCGCCGCCAAACACCTGGGGGCCGGAGGGCTGGCGGCGTTCCACCTGCCCCGGCTGGACCTGATGCGCCGCGCCGGTCCGGCCAATCCGGAGGCTCCGGTGCTGGATGAGGTCCTGCCCGACGGCCGCCGCCTGTTGATGTTCGTGCGCGAACGCAGCTTCCGCGAGGGCGTCAATCGCCTGGACCAGGTGGTGGAGTACGCCGTCGCCGACGCCGCCGGCCGGATCGGACCGCGCTCGCCCGAACGTCTCACCTACTACATGACCGACCCGGCGCCGCTGGCCGCTACCGCCGGCCTGATCCCGGACCGGCCGCCGATCGATATCGGCGGGGTCGGCGACATCTTCGTCTTCCGGAAAACCTAGGCGGCGAGCTTCGCCGGGCTGACCACGGTGACCGCCCAGCCGGGCTTCGGCGGCCGGTGGCGGATTTTCTCGCCCTTCAGCCAGATCAGCAGCGCCTCCCAGTGGATCGCGCCCACTACGCCCAGAGTCATCCAGGGGTGGGTCAGCCAGGCGCGCATGAGGTTGCGATCGGTGAGCTCCTGGCGCGCCGCCACGAACCCCGTCGTCAGCACCCGGCCCTCGGCGTCGTCCACGTCCACCAGCACCTGCGTCTGGTCGCCGGGTGGGCGGACCCGGAAGGCGTAGCTGAGGCCCATGTCCATGAAGGGCGAAACGTAGAAGCCCTTGTCGCAGGCCTGCTTCACCACCGGCGCGTCATCCGCCGGGATCAGGTAGCTGTGCCGCTCGCCGAAGGTGTTGTTGACCTCGTACAGGATGGCGCTGAGCGCGCCGTCCGCCCGGTGGCAGAAGAAGACGCTCAAGGGGTTGAAGCCGCCGCCCAGGATGCGCGGCATGGCCAGCACGCGCACCGGGCCGCCGTGGGCGATGCCGGCGGCGGCCAGTTGGGCCTCCACCTGGGTCTTCAGCGGCGTCCTCGAACCGTCGCCGTGGCGCGCGGGATCGAAGCCAGTCAGGTTGAAGCGCTTCAGCGAGAACAGCTTCAGCTCCCGGTCGAGCGCGTCCACCTCGTCCAGGTCCAACAGCAGCATGAAGATGCGATAGCGCAGGCTGTGCCGCCGGGGCTTCAGCCGGCTATGGGTCACGACCCCGGGATAGAGGCCGGATGCGCGCATCAGGCAGCCGCCTCCGCCAGCTCGAATCCACGCACGTGGATGCGGCCCGACTCGCCGTCGACGGTCCAGGGCCGGCGCACGCCGCCCAGCTGCTCGGCCACCGCCAGCCCCGACTGCAGGGCGTCCTCGTGGAAGCCGTGGCCGAGATAGGAGCCGCAGAACCAGGTGCGCCGCACGCCCTGGATATCCCAGAACTCCCGCTGCGCCGAGATGGCCGCCGCATCGAACAGCGGATGCTCGTAGACCTCGGTGCGGATCAGCTTGTCCGCCGCGATCTCCTTGTTCGGGTTCAGGGTGCAGAAGATGTCCGGGGCGTCCTTCAGGCTCTGCAACCGGGTCATCCAGTAGGTGCAGGCCCCCTCGCCGGGCGCGTTGCGGTAGCCGATGTGGTTCCAGCTGGTCCAGGCGGCCCGCCGCTTCGGCATCAGCACCGGATCGGTGTGCAGGGCGATCAGGTTGCGGCTGTACTTGAAACAACCCAGCAACCGCTGTTCGTCGGGGGTCGGATCTTCGAGCAGGCCGAGCGCGGTATCGCCGTGGGTGGCGATCACGACTTCGTCGAACCGCTCGCGGGTTCCGCCGGCCAGCCGCAGCTCCGCGCCATTGGCAGCGCGCCGCACCCCGCAGACGCGGACGCCCTTGCGCACCTCGCCGCCGAACGCCTCGCTGAGCTTGCGCACATAGGCCCGGGAGCCGCCCTCGACTGTGCGCCAAAGGCCGCGCCCGGTGACGCTCATCATGCCGTGGTTCTGGAAGAAGCGGATCAGCGAGGCCGCCGGGTAGGCGGCGATCTGGTCCAGCGGCGTCGACCAAATGGCCGCGGCCTGCGGCAGCAGATGGTCGTCGCGGAAGGCGTCGCCATAGCCCTTGGCTTTCAGGTAGTCGCCCAGCGAGGTGGCCTTCAGCTCCAGCTCGGCGAGGTCGCGCGGCGCGGTCTTGAAGAAACGGGTGATGTCGGCCAGCAGGCCCCAGAAGCGTGGCGACAGCGCGTTGCGCTTCTGGGCGAAGATGCCGGCGAGGCCGAAGCTGGAATATTCGAACGCCCCATCGTCCAGCGATACCGAGAGCGACATGTCCGCATAGACGCTGGGCACGCCCAGGTGCTCCAGGAGCGCCGTGAAATTCGGGTAGTTGCCTTCGTTGTAGACGATGAACCCGGTGTCGACCGGGACGGGACCGCTGAAGCCTGGCGCCTCGGCGGTGTTGGCATGTCCGCCCAGGCGACCGTCGGCCTCGAAAAGGGTGACCTCATGCCGCTGGGAAAGCAGCCACGCAGCGGAAAGTCCCGCGATGCCGCTGCCGACGACGGCGACCCTGCGCCGCTCTGCGCCACTCATGTCCACCCTATCCGAACCCCTGTCTGCACACTGCAGCAACGCGCGAACCCGACGTCTCTGCTTAGCAAAGGCTACGGCATGATCACAGCTCCGGATGCGTTCGCGGCTGCACGTCGGGGATGCGTCGGACCGCCGAACATGGTCGTATCGCCACCGTGCCGCCCCTGCGTTGCTCTGGGGGTGGCGGGGAGAGACGCATGCTGCTGCAACTCGTGTTGGGCGTCCTGGCGGCGATGCTGGTGATCATGGTCGCCGCCTGGGCCTTCGGGCTTTGGCGGAACAACGGCGGATGGACGGATGTCTTCTGGACGTGGGGAACGATGGCGACGCTGGCGGGCGCGGCGCTCTGGCCCATCGGCGGGGCCGATCCGGCGCCGCGGCAGTGGTTGGTGGCCGGCCTGATGGCGGTGTGGGGGCTGCGGCTCGGCCTCTACCTCACGCCTCGGGTGGCGACCCATCCGGAGGATGCCCGCTACGCCAGTTTCCGCGGCCAGTTCGGCAAGGACTATCCGCGCAACATGCTGTTCGTGAGCCTGCCCCAAGCGCCGGCCACCGCGCTCCTGTCGCTGTCGGTCATCCTCGCGGCCCGCGCGCCGGAGCCCGAGCTCGGCCTGCGCGACGCACTGGCGGTCGCGGTGTTCGCCGTTGCGATCGTGGGCGAGTATGTTGCGGACGGCCAGATGAAGCGCTTCCGCGCCGATCCGGCCAACAAGGGCCAGGTCATGGACCGCGGCCTCTGGGGATGGTCACGGCATCCCAACTATTTCTTCCAGTGGCTGGGTTGGGGCGCCTACCCGGTGATCGCGCTGGATCCCGCCCGGCCGATCACCGCGCTCAGCCTGGCGGCCCCGGTCGTCATGTACATCCTTCTGCGGCACATCTCCGGCGTCCCGCCCCTGGAAACGGCGATGTTGAAGACACGGGGCGACGCCTTCCGTAGTTACCAGGCGCGCGTCAGCGCCTTCTTCCCCGTCCCAGCCAAAAGGGCCTGAGTTCCGCATGAGCCTGATCTCCGCCACCATCGACACCTTCGAAGGCGCGCCGCTGCCCGATATCGTGCGCAAGACGGCCATCACGCTGCTGGTCGCCAACGCTCGGCGCGAACACTCCAAGGCCGGGCCGGGCGCGGAAGCCGCCTTCGCCCGCGACATGGCCGAGCACCCCATCGCCGAGCACGCCGACGCGGCCAACGCCCAGCACTACGAGGTGCCGGCGGAGTTCTTCCTGAACTGCCTGGGTCCGCAGCTGAAGTACTCGTCCTGCCTGTACAGGAACCCCGGCGATACGATCGCGCAAGCCGAGGAGCACGCGCTCACGGAGACCGCCGAACACGCCGACCTGCGGGACGGCCAGCGGATCCTGGAGTTGGGCTGCGGCTGGGGCTCGCTGTCGCTGTGGATGGCCAAGACCTATCCGAACGCGCGGATCACCTCGGTCTCCAACTCCGCCAGCCAGAAGGCCTTCATCATGGCCCGTGCTCAGGAGCGGGGCTTGGGCAACCTCGAGGTCATCACCTGCGACATGAACGACTTCGAGGCTCCGGGCGAGTTCGACCGGGTGGTCTCCGTCGAGATGTTCGAGCACATGTCCAATTGGCGCGCCCTGCTCGCGCGTGTGAAGGGCTGGCTGAAGCCGGACGGCCGCCTCTTCGTCCACGTGTTCACGCACCGCACCACGCCCTACCGCTTCGACCTCAACGACGAGGCCGACTGGATCGGCAAGTACTTCTTCTCGGGCGGCGTGATGCCCAGCCACGGCCTGATCGCCCAGTTCCCGGATCTCTTCACCCTGGAGCAGGACTGGCGCTGGAGCGGTTCGCACTACGAGAAGACCGCGCTGCACTGGCTGGAGGCCTATGACCGCAACATCGCGAAGATCCGGCCGGTCCTGGAGGAGGTCTACGGCAAGGACGCCACGCTATGGCATCGCCGTTGGCGGCTGTTCTTCCTCGCCACCGCGGGCCTCTTCGGCCACCGTGGCGGGACGGAATGGGGCGTGAGCCACTACAGGCTGAAACCCGCCTAGCCAACGGGACAATCGGGGGAGACGACGATGATCCGGCTGATCGCCACCTACCTGGCCACCGCCCTCGCCTTCGCGGCGGTAGACTACGTCTGGCTCACCCAGTTCGGGCCACAGGTCTATCATCCGACGCTGGACGAGGTGCTGCGGCCGATCGACGATCCGGTCGACTTCCCGGCCGCCATCGCCTTCTACGTCGCCTACATCCTGGGCGTGGTGGTCCTGGCCATCTGGCCCAACCGCGACAAGCCGCTCAGGCAGACCACCGTCTTCGGCGGTCTGCTGGGCGCCATGTGCTACGCCACCTACGACCTGACCAACCAGGCGACGCTCAAGGTCTGGGCCACCCACATCACCATCGCCGACGTCCTCTGGGGGACCTTCCTCACCGCCGTCGCCGCCACCGTCGGGGGCTGGGTGCTGCGGCGGATGTCCCCGCGGGCCTGATCGCCAACGCGGCCTTCCCACTGGCGACGAACCGCCTAGGATCGCCCCACGTTCTTGGGGGGAGTTCCGTGAAGCGCATCGTCCTCGGCGCGGCCATCGCCGCAGCGTTCGCCGCATCCGCCGCCGCCCAGACGCCACCAACCACCTTCGTGCAGGCCGGACGCGTCCTGATCGACCCTGCGTCAGGCAAGGTCGAGACGCAGAAGACGCTGGTGATCCAAAGCGGCAAGGTGATCCGCGTCGCCGACGGCTACGTCGCCGATCCGGGAGGCCGGGTGATCGACCTGAAGAACAGCTTCGTGCTGCCCGGCCTGATCGACAGCCACGTCCACCTGACTGGCGAGTCCAACCCCAACCAGCGCCTCGAGGAGGTGACCCAGTCCAGCGCCGAACAGGCGATGGTCGGCGCCCGCTACGCGCGGCGCACCCTGATGGCCGGGTTCACCACCGTGGCCGATCTGGGCGGCGACAACGCCGCGGTCTTCGCGCTGCGCAAGGCGACGGCCGCCGGCGACGTGCCCGGCCCGCGGATCATCGCCTCCGGTGCGGCGATCTCGGTGCACGGCGGCCATGGCGACGTGAACGGCTTTCGCGACGACATCATGCACCTGCTGCGGCCCAACTCGGTCTGTTCGGGCGCCGATGACTGCCGTCGCGCGGTGCGCCAGCAGGTCCAGCAGGGCGCCGATGTCATCAAGATCACCGCCACGGGCGGCGTGCTCTCCAACACCGCCGCGGGCTTGGGCCAGCAGTTCTCCGGCGAGGAGCTGGCGGCGATCGTCGATTCCGCCCACCGCATGGGCCGCCGCGTCACCGCCCATGCCCACGGCGGCGACGGGATCGTCAGTTTCCTGAAGGCGGGGGGCGACTCCATCGAGCACGGCACCTGGCTGGACGAGGAGGGGATCGCCCTGCTCAAGAAGAGCGGCGGCTACCTGGTCCCCACCCTGATGGCCGGGGACTACGTGGTCCGCATCGTCCAGGGGCCAAACAACTTCTTCACCCCGGCCCAATCGGCCAAGGCCCTGCAGGCCGGGCCGATGATGCTGGACATGACCCGGCGCGCGCACCGGGCGGGCGCCAAGATCGCCTTCGGCACCGATACCGGCGTCTCGGCCCACGGAGACAACGCCGGGGAGTTCGCGCTGCTGGTCAAGGCCGGCCTCACGCCCCTGGAGGCGATACAGGCCGCCACGGTCGCCGCCGCCGACCACCTGCAGATCTCCGACGTTGCAGGCCGGCTGACCCCCGGCCATGCGGCCGACCTCATCGCGGTGAGCGGCGATCCTCTCCAGGACGTCAGCGTCCTCACCCGCGTCGGCTTCGTGATGAAGGAGGGCGTGGTCCACAAGGGGCCGTAGCGCGCATGGACCGCCGCAGCTTCCTTCTCGCCGCCGCAGCGACCGCGGGACTTCCGGCCGCCATCGCGAGGGCCAGGGCCATCGACGCCCACGTCCGCACCGGCACGATCCAGGACGTCGAGCACGTCGTCATCTTCATGCAGGAGAACCGCGGCTTCGATCACTACTTCGGGGCCATGAACGGGGTCCGCGGCTTCGCCGACCGCTTTCCGATACCCCTCGCTGGCGGACGCACGGTCTGGACGCAGGCCAGCGGCCTCGGCCCCGGGCGACCCGCCTTCATTGCTCCCTTCCCGCTGGAAACCGAGAAGGCGTTCGGCCACATGCGCGTCGAAGGCACGCCTCACTACTGGGCCGACGCGCAGGCCGCCTGGGATGAGGGCCGCATGGCTCGCTGGCCGGCCGCCAAGCGCGAACACTCGATGGCGTTCTACCAGCCGCAGGATCTGCCGTTCCACTACGCGCTGGCCGATGCCTTCACGGTCTGCGATGCCTACCATTGCTCGATCCAGGCGCAGACCAATCCCAACCGCCTGTTCCTGTTCACCGGCACGCACGATCCGCTGGGCAAGGGCGGCGGGCCGGGCCTGTTCAACACCCACGACCAGTTCCCCGAGAAGGGCGGGTCCAAGACCTCGTACACCTGGACCACCTATCCGGAGCGGCTGACCGCGGCGGGCGTCTCGTGGCGCGTCTACCAGGACATGGCCGACAACTTCGGAGACAACCCCCTGGTTGGCTTCGCCGCGTTCCGCGCCGCGCACGAGAAGGCGCCGGGATCGGATCCCCGCCTGGCCCGTGACGGCCTGTCGACCTACACCCTGGAGGCGCTGAAGGCCGACGTCCTGGCCGGGACGCTGCCACAGGTTTCCCACATCATCGCCCCGGCCGCAGCCTCCGAGCATCCGGGCCCCTCCAGCCCGGCCCAGGGAGCCGACTACACCGCCCGGCTGCTGGATGCGCTCACCGCCAACCCGGAGGTCTGGAGCAGGACCGCACTCTTCCTGATGTTCGACGAGAACGATGGCTTCTTCGACCATGTCCCGCCGCCGGCGCCACCGTCGCGGGACCCGCGCGGCGGCTGGCTGGGCGGTTCCACCGTCGACCTGACCGGCGAGTACCACGACGTCGACAAACCGGTCCCGGGAGGGCTCGACCTGCCGCAGTATCGCGGACGGCCCTACGGCCTGGGCGCACGGGTGCCGATGATCGCGATCTCGCCGTGGAGCCGCGGCGGCTGGGTCAACTCGGAAGTCTTCGACCATACCTCGATCATCCGGTTCCTGGAGGCCCGGTTCGGCGTGCGCGAGCCCAACATCAGCCCGTGGCGGCGCGCGGTCTGCGGCGACCTCACCTCGGCCTTCGACTTCCGGGCGCCGAACCGCCAGCAGCCGCGCCCGGGGCTGCCGCCCACCGCGGATGCCGCCGCCCGCGCCGCAGCCTTGAAGAAGACCACCAAGCCGCCGACGCCCGCCCAGCCCGTGGCCCCGGTCCAGGCCCGCGGCGTGCGCCCGTCTCGCGCGCTGCCCTATGCGCTGGACGCGACGGTGAGTGTCGACGCCGAGGGCGCACACGTAACGCTGGAGAGCGCAGGCACGGCGGCGGCCGTGTTCCACGTCTACGACCTCCTGGACCTGGCCCAAGCGCCGCGACGCTACACCCTGGGGGCGGGGGAGCGGATGGCGGACGGCTGGTCGCTGCAGGGCGGCCGCTACGATCTCTGGATCCTTGGGCCGTCCGGCTTTCATCGCCACTTCCGCGGCGCCGCCGACCCGCCGCTCCTCGCCACCGCCGCTTTCGACCCCAGGGCCGCGAGCCTGAAGCTGACCGTTCGTAATGGCGGCGGGACGGCGCTGGACGTGGCCGCGGCGGGCAACGGCTATGGCCTGAAGGGTTGGCGGGCCACCGTGCCACCAGGCCAGAGCGCCAGCAGGAGCTGGCCGCTTGCCAGGCACGGCGGCTGGTACGACCTGTCGCTCACCTTGCCCGGCCGCACCGGATGGCTGCGCCGCTTCGCGGGGCGGCTGGAGACCGGCCGGGACTCGATCTCCGATCCGGAGATGCACGGCGCCGCGCGGATGGGCCGCGAACCCTAGTTAGGGGCGGCGCGCATGAAAAAGGCCGTCCCTCGCGGGACGGCCTCGCTCGGTTGTCAGTCGTCGATCAGGCCTTGGCAAGCGCCCGCCCGCGGCGGCGCAGCGTCGCCCCCGCGAAGCCGAAGCCCATGATCATCATCGCCCAGGTGGCCGGCTCGGGAACGGCGCCGCCTGACAGGTTGTCCCAGTGCACGGAATAGTCGCTCCCCGCGTTGTGGGCCTGCAGGATCACGTTGCTGATGGAGGTGGAGCCCAGCGCTGCGACCGAGAAGTTCAGGTCGCCGATCGTGTAGTTGAACTGGTTGTTGGCGAGCGTGATGTCCAGCGTCTGCCAGGTGTCATAGGCAAACCCGGTGGGCAGGCCAATCGCGGTGAAGCTGCCGGGCGCGGTGCTGTCCCAGACCCGGAAGGAGCCGCCGGCGCCGGTATTGAAGAACTCGATGATCGGGTAGGCCGTGACCGCGCCGCCGGCGCCGACTCCGGTGCCCCAGAAACCGGCGAGGCGCCGAGCATCGCCGTTCGCGTAGGCCGGGTCGATGTAGAGCTCGATGCTCAGGTTGGTGGTCCCGGGCGCCAGGTCGAGCTTGCGGCCTTCAGTGTCCGAGAAGTTCGGCACGCCAGGGAAGCTGTTGGGTCCGCGGAAATCAGCGCCGTCGACGCCGACCTCGAGTACGCCGGTGCGGCCGCCGTAGGTTGCACCCGAGACAAACACATCGGGAGCGGACCGGTCGGTGTACCAGGCTCCCGGCGCCTGGGTCGGGCTGAGCACGATCGGCCCGTCGAAGTTTTCGATCGACGCGGCGAAAGCCGGGCTCACGGCCAGGGACGCGCTAACGGCGAGCGCAGTCGCGCTCAGAATTCCTGCAAACTTCATCAAAACCCCCAATTTGCACGATGCAAGACACACCCCGTGCCCACATGGTCCAATTCGTCAAATAACGATGATCCAAAAACGCGGATCCATTGGACAATAACCTTTCCGAAACCCTTTTCTACACAAAAATGCCACGATTAACATATGTTATATTACTGAAATCCATGAGTCGACTAGGACACATACTCATGGAGTCGACTAGAACACATCTAGCTTGACTGTAGAATCTGTCCTCGGCAACACGGCGACACCAAGCGTGTTTTGGCGCGCCGGCCCGACGCATGGCAGAGACCGCGGCCATGATCCCGTTCATCGACCTGCAGGCCCAGCGCGCGCGCCTTGGCCCAGCCCTGGAGGACGCCATCCTGCAGGTGGTGCGTTCCGGCGCCTACGTCATGGGGCCGCAGATCGCCGAGTTCGAGGCGGCGCTCCGCGCCTTCGGCGAGGCGCCCCACGCGCTTTCTTGCGGCTCCGGCACCGAGGCCCTGGTGCTGCCGCTGATGGCCTGGGAGATCGGCCCGGGCGACGCTGTGTTCTGCCCCGCCTTCACCTTCGCGGCGACGGCCGAGGTGATGCCCCTGGTGGGCGCATCGCCGGTGTTCGTCGACGTCCTTCCCGACACCTACAATATCGATCCCGCCCGGCTGGAGGCCGCAATCGAGGCCGTGAAGGCCGCCGGCGAGCTTACGCCGCGCGCGGTGATTGCCGTCGACCTGTTCGGCCAGCCCGCGGACTATCCGGCCCTCGCCGCCATCTGCGCCCGGCACGGCCTGAAGTTGATCGCCGATTCCGCCCAGGGCTTCGGCTGCACCCTGCACGGCAGGCATCCGCTCCACTGGGCCGACGTCACCACCACCTCGTTCTTCCCGGCGAAGCCGCTCGGCTGCTACGGCGATGGCGGGGCGGTGCTGTCGAAGGACGCCCGCCTGCAGGACCTTCTGGTCAGCCTGCGCGTCCACGGCCAGGCGGTGGCGTCAGATCTCGAGGGCCGCGCCCTCGACCACGACCCCAAGTACCTCAACATGCGCGTCGGGATGAACAGCCGCATGGACACCATCCAGGCCGCGGTCCTGCTGCAGAAGCTCGCCATCTTCCGCGACGAGATCGAGGCCCGGAACCGCGTGGCGGCGCGATATGGCGAGGGGCTGGGCGACGTCGTGCGCGTGCCGCGGGTGACCGCGGGCGGGGTCTCGGTCTGGGCCCAGTACACGATCGAGACGGACGACCGCGACGGCCTGGCGGCCCACCTCCGCGGCGAGGAAATCCCCAGCGCCGTCTACTATCCCGTCCCACTGCACCTCCAGGCGCCCTACGCCCGCTATCCGGCGCCCGGCGGCCTGCCGGTCACCGAAGCTGCGGCCCGCAAGGTCATCAGCCTCCCCATGCACGCCTACCTGCAGCCCGACGTGCAGGACCGCATCGTCACGGCGATCCGCAACTTCGTGAAGAAGAACGGCTAACTCCAGAACTCGCGGAGCGCCGCCACCTGCGCCTCACCCTGCGCCAGGCCGGCGCGGGCCGCGTCGGCGCGCTTGCGGAAGTCCATCAGGTTGACGCCCATGGCCGCCTGGGCCGCGACATCCGGGGAGACCACCAGCACCTTCGAGCCTCCCGACTTCAGGGCCTCGACCTCGCCGTCGACCACCGCCTGCGCCCGGGCTGCGCCCTCACCTGTGCCGCCGAGGCGGACCGAGACCACCACCACCCGCTCGTGGCCCTTGGCCATGTCGGCGTTGGTTCCCGAGCGCATGCCGCCGTCGATGTAGCGGCGTCCGTTCAACGTCACCGGCGGATAGATGCCCGGGACGCTGCAGCTGGAGGCCACCGCGCGGGTGACGCCGACGCCGGAGTCCTTGGTCCAGAGCTTGAACTCGCCGGTCTCCGCGTCGACGGCGGTGCAGGCGTAGCCCCGCTCGGGCCAAGCGTCCTGCGGCAGGCTCGCGAATGAGCGGCCGAAGGTGGCGATGAAGGCCATCTCGTCCATGGTCTCGGCGCCCAGCGCGAACTGCCCGATCTCGCGGCGCACGGCCTCGGGATCGCGCTGGCCGGCCTGGACCTCGCCCATCAGGGCCATCAGCTTCGACAGGTCGGCCGGCGGGCGGCCGCCGCCGGAGGTGGGTCGCGGCGCCGTTTCGGCCCGGGCGGCATCGGCCAGGATCGGCTCGGCCAGGCCTGCGGTCTCGGCGCCCAGCGCCAGGCGCGCGCCCACGAACGAGCCGGCCGAGGTTCCCATGGTGAAGTCGGCCAGGCCCAGGTCGACGCCGGCCTTGGCCAGCCCGGCCAGGAGGCCACTCTCCCAGGCGATCCCCACCGGACCGCCACCACCCAGCACCAGCGCACGTCCGCCCATGGCCATCTCTCCCACCTTGCTTTTCGCCACCATCCGCCGTGGGCTGGGCCCCCGCAAGCCCCGCCGAGATCCCCATGCCCGCCAAGCCCCGCAGCCGTCCCGCCCTGCCGCAAGGCGCCAAGCGTTCTGCGGTGCAGGCCGAGGGCGCATGCGCCTGTGGCGCGGTCCGTTTCGAGATCGACGTGCCCGCCGTCTGGGCCTGGCACGACCACGGCCCCGCCAGCCGCCACGCCCAGGGCTGCGCCTACGCGACCTACGTCGGCAGCTGGAAGAGCCGCTTCCGGATGCTGGCGGGCGAGGACCACGTCACCCGCTACGAGGACAAAGAAGCCGGCACAGCCCGCAGCTTCTGCGCCCGCTGCGGCACGCCGCTGTTCTACGAACGCGCCCGCTCGCCGAAGATCGTCAACATCCCCCGCGCCCTGTTCGCCACCCGCACCGGCCGCGAACCGCGCTATCACCTGAACATCACCCAGCAGGCGGATTGGGCCTATCTCGGCGAGGCGCTCATGCCGCTGAAGGGCTACCCCGGCGTGATGATCGAGCGGCCGCGGAAGAAGGCGCGGGCCGCGGCGTTCGACCTCTAGGTCAGCGACCCGACGATCGACGCACGTTGCGACAGCTCGATCCAGTTGCCGTCCGGGTCGCGGACCATGGAGATGCGCGCAGTCGTCCCGAGCGTCAAAGGCGCCATCGCCTCGCGCCCGCCCTTGGCCAGGACGCGAGCGTGTTCCTCGTCGACCTTGAAGACCTGGAAGGTGATGTAGCGCCAGCCGTGCCCGCGCATCTCCGCATCCGACGGCGCCGCCGGATCGGTCTCCAGGATCACCAGGCTTTCGCCGGCCCGGAACACGCCCGGCCGCTCTTCAGGGAACCCGAGCGCCTCGGCATAGAACCGACGATGGGCCGCCAGGTCGCGCACGCCGATGCGCACGCCGACCTGGGTCACGCCCTGGTCGCCGGGGGGAACCAGCGTCACGCGGTTGCCCTCCGGATCGGCCAGGGACCGTGGCTCGGTCAGGCCCTGGCGCGCCACGATCAGCTCGCGATAGCCACTGGGCGGGGTGTCCGGGATCGGGTCGGCGTGGTGGTTGATCTTCAGCACGCTGCCCAGCACGTCGTGGCGGTGCTGGTCCTGGCCCTTGCGGATCGGGAGGATGTGATCGAACGGAATGCCCGCCTCGCCCTGCCAGAAGGCCAGCATGGGCGCGAGGTCATTGGTGGCGAGGCCGATGTCGAGACGGGGCTTGGCGAGCTGCATGTGCTCCTCCCTTGTGTCGCCAGCTTGCCCGTGGAATGGATTCGATCAAACAAGCGTTTGAGGGCACGTGCATGAAGGCCGCCGTCTACTACGAGAACGGTCCCCCCAGCGTCCTGAAGTACGAGGATGTCCCCGATCCGCAGTGCCATCCGAAGGGCATCGTGATCCGCGTCGAGGCGGTGGCCATCGAGGGCGGCGATACGCTGAACCGCCTCGGCGGGCCGCTGATGACCACCCCGCACGTGGTCGGCTACCAGGCGGCCGGCGAGGTGATCGAGGTCGGCCCCGAGGTCACCGGCTTCAAGGTGGGCGACCGGGTCTGCACCCTGAGCGGCTGGGGCAGCCACGCGGAGCTGCGCGCGGTCCCCGCCAGGAGCGCCTGGAAGATCCCCGCGGGGCTCTCGACCAAGGAGGCCTCCATCGTCCCCGTCACCTTCGGCACCGCCGAGGACTGCCTGTTCGAGTTCGGGCGGCTCCAGAAGGGCGAGGTGGTGCTGGTCCAGGCCGGGGCCTCAGGCGTCGGCGTGGCGGCGATCCAGCTGGCGGCCAGGGCCGGCGCGTCGATGGTCATCGCCACCGCGTCCTCCGACGAGCGGCTGGAGAAGCTCAAGGCCTACGGCATGACCCACGGCATCAACTACAAGACTGAGGACGTCGTGGCCGAGGTGATGCGGATCACCGACAAGAAGGGCGCAGACGTCGTCGTCGACCCGGTCGGAGGTCCGACCCTGCAGGGCTCGATCCTCAGCCTGGCCTACCGCGGCCGGGTCTCCTCCGTCGGTCAGGCTGGCCGCGAGAGCCAGAAGATGGACCTCTCCACCCTGATGGCCGGCAACCGCACGATCTCAGGCGTCTTCCTGGGCGCCGAGATCGCCACCGAGCGGGTGCAGAAGAGCATCACAAGCCTGATCGACCGGGTCGCCAAGGGGGAACTGACGGCGGTGATCGACCGGGAATTCCCGCTGTCGGAAGCTGCGGCCGCGCACGCCTATATCGAGAGCCGCCAGGCGGTCGGGCGCGTCCTGTTGATCCCCTAGCCGAAGACCTTGAGCCACAGGCCGGCGAGGCCCAGCAGGATGAACACCCACATCAAGAGGGACAGCAGCAAGGGAACGATCACGCGCATGCTATTCCGCGCCCCTCCCCGCAAGGCGACTCCTTAATCCATGATTGTCGCACAAGCTCGCCGAAGACCAGACGATTCACGCGCGGGGATCGCAGGCGCCCCCGCCTTACAACCCACAGGGTAAGACCAACGGCGACGGCTTGGCCGATGGCCTAGGCGCGAGTATCCACCTCGCCGCCATCGCGGCCGTCGTCGCCCCCACTGGCGTAGGGGTTGGGGGCTTGGGGGGCTGCGCCGGTCTTCGCGGCGACCACCACCATGGCAGGTCGCAGAAGGCGGCCCAGGAGTTCGTAGCCCGACTGCAGCACCTGGATGACCCCGCCGGCCTCCACGTCGCCGCCGGGCTGCTCCATCATCGCCTGGTGCTTGTGCGGATCGAACTTCTCGCCCCTTGCCGGCTCGATCTTCTTCAGGCCGTTCTTCTCGAAGGCGGAAAGCAGTTCCTTGGCGGTCATCTCGACGCCAACGACATAGTTCTTCACGGCCGGGTCGGCGCTCTCGCCAGGGGCGGCGGCCATCGCGCGATCGAGGTTATCGGCGACGCCCAGCAGGTCGCGGCCGAACTTCTGGATGGCATAGGCGCGCGCGTCGTTGGCTTCGCGCTCGGCGCGGCGCTTGGTGTTCTCGGCCTCGGCGGCGTAGCGGAGCACCTGCTCCTTCAGGCCCTGGACCTCGGCCTGCAACGCCTCGACTTCCGCGTCGACGGAGGGGCTGTCGGCTTCCCAGTCGGCGGGCGAATCCTGTTCTGACATCTCTCTCTTAGACCTTCATCACCTGGCCAAGCACGCGGGCGGTGTAGTCCACCAACGGGATGATCCGGGCATAGTTCAATCGGGCTGGGCCGATCACGCCGATCGCGCCGACCACCTTCTGTGAGCCCGTCATATAGGGCGCCGCGATCACAGCGGAACCCGAAAGGCTGAACAGGCGGGTCTCAGCGCCGATGAAGATGCGCACGCCCTGGCCATCGCGGACCCCATCGAGGAGGGTAATCAGCTGTTCCTTCTGCTCCAGATCCTCGAAGAGGGAGCGGACCCGTTCCAGGTCGCTGGTGGCCTGGGCGTCCTCCAGGAGGTTGGCGCGGCCGCGGACGATCAGGGCGCGGTCCTCCGCCTCGCCGCCGCCCCAGGCGGCCAGGCCGTCCTCCACCAGCCTCGCGGCTGTGGCGTCCAGCTCGCGGCGGGCCCGCTCCAGCTCGGCGGACAGGTCGGTCTTGGTCTCGACCAGGGTACGGCCGCGCATGCGGGCGTTGAGGAAGTTCGACGCCTCCTGCAGGGAAGAGGGGGTCACGCCCATCGGCAGTCGGATCAGGCGGTTCTCGACTACGCCGTCGTCGAACACCATCACCGCCAGCGTGCGATCGCCGGACAGCGGCACGAACTCCACGTGGCTGACCCCCGCGTCGCGGATCGGGGTGACGACCACCCCGGCGCCGCCGGCCAGGCCGGAAAGGATCGAGGAGGCCTCGTTCAGCGCGTCATCGTAGTTGCGGCCGTGGGCCATAAGGCGGGCCTCGATGGAGCGCCGCTCATCGTCGCCGACGTCACCCACCTCCATCAGGCCGTCGACGAACAGGCGCAGGCCGGCGTGGGTGGGGAGCCGCCCGGCGCTGGCGTGCGGCGCGCCCAGCAGGCCCAGGGCGGTCAGGTCCTGCATGGTGTTGCGGATGGAGGCGGGGGAGAGGGAGACGCCGCCCTTGGACAGTGTGCGCGAACCCACCGGCTCGCCGGTCTCCAGGTAGCTCTCCACGATGCGGCGGAAGATCTCGCGGGCGCGGGCATCCATGTCGGCGAGGCTGGGTCCGCGGGAGAACAGGGGCTGCGTCACGGCCGAACCATTCGTCGCTCGGGGTGGATCAAACGCGGCACGACGAATGGTCCCACCTTAAGCAAAAGTCTGAGTGATCGGCGGTTCGCCGATCACTCGGCGGATGCGGGGCTGCGGCGGCCATGGACGCGGCCGTCGCTATCTAGGATAAGCGCGGCCTTCCCCGGCGCAAGCGGCGCCCTGCCTCAAGTGACCCTTCCCATGCGCCCGTCCGAACGCACGCCCGAGATTCTGCGCCCGATCACCCTGGAGACCGGGGTGACGCGCTATGCCGAGGGGTCATGCCTGATCAGCGCCGGCCACACCAAGGTGCTGGTGACCGCCAGCCTGGAAGAGGGCGTCCCCGGCTTCCTGCGCGGCAAGGGCCAGGGCTGGGTCACCGCCGAGTACGGCATGCTGCCGCGGGCCACCCACACCCGTGGGCGACGCGAAGCCGCCGCCGGGAAGCAGAGCGGACGCACCCAGGAGATCCAGCGACTGATCGGCCGGTCCCTGCGGGCTGTCACGGACCTGAAAGCGCTGGGCGAGCGGCAGATCACCGTCGACTGCGACGTGATCCAGGCGGACGGCGGCACGCGCACGGCGTCGATCACAGGCGCCTGGGTGGCGCTGCGGCTGGCGACGAAATACCTGCTGGACGAAGGGGTGATCACAGCCGACCCGATCCGCGACCAGGTGGCGGCGGTGAGCTGCGGGATATTCAACGGCGTGCCGGTCCTGGACCTCGACTACGAGGAGGATTCCAACGCCGAGGCGGACGCGAACTTCGTGCTGACGGGCGTGGGCGACATCGTCGAGGTGCAGGCCACGGGCGAGAAGCGCGGCTTCAGCCAGGCGGAGTTCGACGCGCTGTTCTCCCTGGCCCGCAAGGGGATCGGCGAGCTGTGCGACCTGCAGCGGACGGCGACGGGCGCCTGAAGCGAAAACGGCGCCGCCCCGCGAGGGGCCGACGCCGTTGGTGTTCACTCGTCCCCGTCCGGGTGCGCCCAGGCCGGGGAATGTTTGTCGGGTGTCTTAGAACCAGACGTAGAAGCGCATGGCCTGCGGGGGCAGGCGCTCGATTTCGCGGGCCAGCGGGGCGAACATCGCGTCGAGGATCTTTTCAAGGCGGGCGACCATCTGCGTCACTCCTTCGTTGTGCAGTGCAGCGTAGGCCGGATGTAGGTGCGCATCTCGGTGAATGCAAGGATTTCCCGAAGTGATGAATAAAATTTCGCTGCACCGCAACGGGCGCTATTCCTCCTCCTCGAACGCTCCGTCGTCTGGGCCGGGTTCGTAGACGATCAGATCGCCCGGCTGACAGTCGAGTTCGCGGCAGAGCGCCGACAGGGTGGAGAAGCGCACCGCCCGCGCCTTGCCGGTCTTCAGGATCGACAGGTTGGCGATCGTCACCCCGACCCGGTCGGCGAGCTCGGTGAGCGACATGCGCCGTTCGAGGAGGACGCGGTCGAGGCTGACACGGATCGGCATGCTGGCCCCTAGATCGTCAGCTCGGCTTCGCGGCGCAGGCGCGCGCCTTCGCGGAACACCTCCGCCAGGACGAAGACCACGAGGACGGAGAACCATGCGGTGAGGCTGAGGGACGGCTCGACACGGTTCACCGCCGGAAGCAGCCAGGCGCTGACCGCCCAGAAGGCGTAGCGGCCGAGCTCCAGCCCGGCGAGCATCAGGCCGATCAGGCGCAGGCGCGCCACGTTGTCGGGATGGAAGGGGTCGCCGGCGGTGAGCGTCGTGAAGATGCGGCGGAGCGAGCCCACGATCACCAGGACGCCCGCCAGGTAGAGGCCGGCGGCGAACAGGCCGCTGGTGAGGGAAGGTCCGTTCCTGACCAGCTCGTTGACGGCGGTGGTGCGGACGGACCTGCCGTCGATCTCGTCGCGGAACGGAATGTTCGGAAGAAGATCCGGGTTGAGGCTCAGCAGCAGCGCCGCGAGCGTGATGAGGGCGAAGACGCCGACGCCGATCCAGAGGGCGGCGAAGACCACGTCGAGGATGATCTTCAGAAAGCTCGATACCGAGCCTGGACCCAAGGCGCGCATGGCCGTTCCGCTTCCCCTCTTGCGTCAGGATCCGCCGCGGCGAGCTTCTTCAGCCTGGCGCCGGGCGGATCGGACGTGCCTCAAGACTTGCACCCTAAGTCTTAGAGGAAGGCGGCGTTGGCGGCGATGCTGAGGATCGGCGCGGCGGCCAGGACGACGATGAACACCATCGCGGTGCGGTCGAGGAAGGTCATGGCGGTCGAGAACATCTTATCTCTCCAGTTGGCTTGCTGCAGTGCAGCGGCTGGTGGGTCGGAACTCGCTGTCCCGATGTGATTATCAATACGTCCGCATCGTTTCTCGATCACGTGAATATCGAGTAACGATATTAAACTTTCGCAATGCAGCGATGCTTGCGGCAGGCTAAGACGCGGTCCCGCGAAGGAGACCGCGCCATGGCCCTGAAGCTCGAGCCTGGAAGCCGCCTCGTGGTGGCGACCCACAATCCCGGCAAGGCGCGCGAGCTGGCCGAGATCCTGGAGCGGCGGTTCGAGCTGGTGGCGGCCGGCGATCTTGGCCTGGCGGAGCCGGAGGAGACCGAGACCACCTTCGTCGGCAACGCCCTGCTGAAAGCCCGCGCGGCCGCCGATGCGAGCGGCCTGATCGCGCTGGCCGACGACTCCGGGCTTTCCGTCGCCGCGCTGGACGGCGCGCCGGGCATCTATTCGGCGCGTTGGGCGGGACCAGGGAAGGACTTCGCCATGGCCATGCGTAAGGTCGAGGAACGGTTGGAGGAGGTTGGCGCCGAGGACCTTGCCGCCTGGTTCACCTCGGCCCTGGCGGTGGCGTGGCCGAACGGACCGGCCGTGGTGGTCGAGGGCCGGGTGGACGGAACGCTCAGCTTCCCTCCGCGCGGCGACCGGGGCTTCGGCTACGACCCGATCTTCACGCCGCAGGGCCTCTCCCAGACATTCGGCGAGATGGACCCGGCCGCCAAGGACGCCATCAGCCATCGTGCGCGCGCGTTCGCGAAACTGAAGGCCGCGTTGCTGTGAGGTGGCTCGACCATCCTCTCCTTACCCGTAGGGGGATGAGATGACCGAAGGGCCGCCGCTGGGCGTCTATGTCCACTGGCCCTACTGCGCGCGCATCTGCCCCTACTGCGACTTCAACGTCTTCAAGGCCAAGGGGCGCGATGCGGAGGCCGCGGGCCTGGCCCGGGCCATCGTGGCCGACCTGGAGGCCCAAGCGGCGCTGACCGGGCCGCGGACGCTGGTCTCGGTGTTCTTCGGAGGCGGCACCCCGTCGCTGATGGATCCGGAATGGGCCGGCGAGATCGTGGCCGCGGCGCGGCGGCTGTGGACCCCGGCGACCGACCTTGAGGTCAGCCTGGAGGCCAATCCCACCGACGCCGAGGCCGGGCGCTTCGCCGCCTTCGCGGAGGCGGGCGTGAACCGCCTCTCGCTGGGCCTGCAGGCGCTGGATGACGCGGCGCTGACGTTCCTCGGCCGAAACCACGATGCCGCCGAGGGTCGGCGCGCCGCCGAGGCCGCCGCGCGCGCCTTTCCCCGCCTGTCGCTGGACCTGATCTACGCCCGCCCCGGCCAGACGCTGGCCGCCTGGCGCGACGAACTCGCCGCCGCGGTCGACCTGGGCGCGGAGCACCTCTCGCCCTACCAGCTGACCATCGAGGCCGGCACCGCCTTCGACCGCGCCGTGCGCCGCAGGGTTTTCGCGCCGCCGCCGGAGGGCTTGGCCGCCGATCTCTACGAGGCGACGCAAGACGTGCTGGAGACCCGCGGATTCGCCCCCTACGAGGTCTCCAACCACGCCCGCGGCAAGGCCGCCCGCTCGCGGCACAACCTGGTCTATTGGAGGGGCTGGGACTACGTCGGCGCGGGGCCTGGCGCGCACGGGCGGTTGACCCTGGGCGGCGTCCGCGAGGCCACGGTCGCGCCGGACCGGCCCGCCGACTACATCGCAGCGGTCGGCGCGGGCCGGCTCGCTCGGGAGGCGCTCACGCCGGTGGAAGCTGCCGAGGAACGGCTGCTGTCCGGCCTGCGGATCACCGAGGGCGTGGCGTTCTCTGAGGTGGCGGCGCTGGGGCTGTCGGCGGGACAACCGGCGGTGCGGCGGATGGTGGATTTGGGGCTGGTGGCGGATGATCCGTTCAGGCTGCGCGCCACGCCCGCAGGACGGCGGGTGCTGGATCGGCTGACGAGCGAGCTGGCGACGGCCTCCCTCCCCTAGGAGGAAGCCGGGCAGGCCAGGGAACGTGCAGCATGCTTGCGTTTCGGCGCCGGAGCGGCGAACCCTCCGCGCATGGCCCGCGCCGTCGCCACGCCTGCGCTCTCCGACACGCCGCTGGCGGCGGGGCTCTATGTGGTGGCGACGCCGATCGGCAACCTGCGCGACATCACATTGCGGGCGCTCGACGTGCTGGCCCAGGCCGACCTGGTGCTGGCCGAGGACACACGCGTGACCGGCAAGCTGCTGCATGCCTACGGCATCTCGGCCAAGCTAGAGCGGCACGACGAGCACGCCGCTGAGCGGGCGCGGCCCAAGGCGATGGCGGCGCTGGCCGCCGGGCAGCGGGTGGCCCTGGTGAGCGACGCCGGGACGCCCCTGATCTCCGACCCCGGCTACCGGCTGGTGCGCGAGGCAGCGGCGGCTGGCCACGCGGTGATCCCGATCCCCGGAGCCTCCGCCCTGCTGGCCGGGCTGTCGGCTGGCGGCCTGCCCACCGACCGCTTCCTGTTCGTCGGCTTCCCGCCTGCGAAGAGCGCGGCGCGGCGGACGTTCCTGACCGAGTTCGCCGGCGTGCGCGCCACCCTGGTGTTCTTCGAGGGCGGGTCGCGACTGGCCGAGAGCTTGGCCGACATGGCCGCGGTGCTGGGCGATCGCGAGGCGGTGGTCTGCCGGGAGCTTACCAAGCTCTACGAGACCTTCTACCGGGGCCCTTTGTCGGTGCTGGCCGCCGATCCGAAGCTTGACGCGCCGAAGGGAGAGATCGTCATCCTCGTGGGACCCGGCCGCGAGACCGAGGCGACCGCCGCCGACGCCGACACCGCGCTCGCCGATGCGCTCACGCGGCTGAAGCCGGCCGACGCCGCGGGCGAGGTGGCCAAGGCGCTGGGCCTGCCACGCCGCGACCTCTACCGCCGCGCGCTCGAGCTAAAGGATCAGGCAAAGGGTGAGGGCCGGTGAACCCGCGCATCCAGCGCGGCGCGACGGCCCGTCTGTCGGGACGGCGCAGCGAGGCGTGGGCGGCGGCCTGGCTGATGGCCAAGGGCTATCGCATCCTGGGCTTCCGCCTGAAGACTCCTCAGGCGGAGATCGACCTCCTGGCCAAGAAGGGCGACGTTCTGGCCGTGGTCGAAGTCAAGAGCCGCGCCGACATCGAGGCCGCCCTGGAGGCGGTCACCTACGACCAGCGTGAGCGCCTGCGGCGGGCGGGCGTGACCCTGGCCGCGCGCCGACGAGGGCTGGCGAGCTGTGCGGTGCGGCTGGACTTGCTGGCCCTCGCGCCCGGGCGGCTTCCTAGGCATATTCCCGACGCGTGGAAGGGTGGCTGAGGGACGCCATGGACCGCCAAGAGGCCGAGACGATCCTGTCCTCCGCCGGGAGCCTGACCGACGGCGAGTTCCCGTTGCTGGAAGCCGCGATCGCCTGCGCCATCCACGAGGAGCCGGCGCGCGACGCCGCGGCGGCGCGCGAGGTGGCCGCCATTGGCGTCGAGCGCCTGACCCAGCGGCTAAAGCGCGAGAGTCCTGAGGAGGCGATCGCCGAGACGATGGCCGGCGACCTGGGCCTTTCCGGCGACTTGTTCACGCCGGACGACCCGGACAATGCCGACGTCGTGGCGCTGGCCAACCGCCGCCGAGGCCTGGCTGTGACGATCGGGGTCTACTACCTGCATGCCGCGCGCCGCTGCGGCCTGACGGTTCAGGGCGTGGACTTCCCCGGTCACTTCCTGTTGCGCATCGAGACCGAGGAGGGGCCGCTGGCGCTGGACCCGTTCTCGGAGGGCCGCGTGGTGCTGCCGTCGGAGCTGACCCGGCGGGCCTTGCATGCGGGGCTCACCCCCAACGTCGCCGACCGGCTGGACCGGCTGATGGCCCCGGTGAGCGACCGGGCCGTGCTGTTGCGGCTGCAGAACGTGGTCTTCGCCCAGGCCAGCAAACTCGGCGACTTCGGCCGCGCGGAACGCGCCGCACTGCGCCGCGCACTGTTGGACCCCACCGATCACCGGCCCTGGCTGGACGTCGCGTCCGCCCGCGAGGGCCAGGGCGCACTGGCCGGCGCGCTGGAGGCCCTGCAGCGCGCCACCGCGCTGGACGGCGGCGCGGCGCTCGCGGCGCGGGCGCAGCGGGAACGGGTGCGGTTGAAGCTCAACTGACGTCTGACCGCTGCGCCGCCGCCGAGCTGCGGAGGATGATCCGAATAATGTCTTGTTGAGTTATATTTCCCATTGTGAATATATCTCGCCATGAGCCCCTTCGAAGCCCTCGCCGAGCCGAACCGGCGCCGCATCCTGGATGCGCTGGTGACCGGCGAGCGGGCGGCCGGGGAGCTCGGCGAAGCCTTATCGATCAGCCAGCCTGGCGTTTCCAAGCACCTGAAGATCCTGAAGGCGGCCGGCCTCGTGCAGGCCCGCGCGGACGGCCAGCGCCGGCTCTACCGCCTGGACCCGCGCGGTATGGCCGAATGCTTCGCCTGGCTGCAGCCGCACCGGCGCTTCTGGGCCGACAGGCTGAGCGCGCTGGAAGGTCACCTGGAGCGTGAGCAATGACCACCGAACCGTTGCAGACAGGAGCTTGACCATGGCCGCCGCCGAACAGGAAATGGGGGACGTGCGCCGCGTCGGCGAAACCGTGGAGATGGTGTTCCATCGCCGCTACGCCCGGCCTATCGAGAAGGTCTGGGCCGCCCTGACCGTGCCGGAGCGGCTCGCCGACTGGTTCGCCGAGACCACAATCGATCGCTTCGAAGTGGGCGGCACGATGCAGCTCTACTTCCGTGGCGCGGACTACCGCAGCAAGGCCCGCATCGTGGCCCTGGAACCCCCGCACGTGTTCGCCTGGGCGTGGTCCGAGCCCGATGGGACGAAGGAATCGCTGGTGCGCTTCGACCTACGCCCCGACGGCGACGGTTGCCGCCTGACGCTGACCCACACGAAGCTCTCGGTGGCGGAGAGCGAGGGGGTGGCCGCGGGTTGGCACGCCCACCTCGAGGCCCTGCAGGACGCCACTGACGCGATCTTTACCCCGTGGTCGGTCCTGCTGGAACGCGAGGCGAAGGTGAGCCCGCTCTACCGCGCCTGAGCGATCGCGCTCCAGACCGTGAGCGCCTGCGCGGTGTCGCGGACGTCGTGCACGCGCACGGCCGCGACCCCCGCCGCCGCGCCGGCCAGGGCGCCAGCGATCGAGCCACCGAGCCGCGCATCTGTCTTCGCCCCACCGTCTAGGGCCCCGATGAACGACTTGCGGCTTACGCCCAGCAGCACTGGGAACCCCAGGGCGGTGATACGATCCAGGCCCGCCAACAGCGGGAGGTTGTGGCGGATCATGTGTTTGCCGAAGCCGATGCCGGGATCGAGCCAGATCCGTTCGCGCGCCACGCCCGCCGCCATCGCCGCCTCGGCCCGCACGGCCAGGAACGCGGCCACCTCGGCCACCACGTCGTCGTAGTGCGGTTCGGCCTGCATTGTGCGCGGCTCGCCCAGCATGTGCATCAGCACCACCTCACAGCCGAGCTCAGCGGCGGTGGTGAGGCTGTCAGGGGCGTGGCGCAGTGCAGTGACGTCGTTCCACATCGATGCACCAGCCGCCGCGGCCGCCCTCGCCACCTGCGGTTTCATGGTGTCGACGGAGATCGGGATGTCGCTCTCCGCGCGGATCGCCTCGATCAGCGGGGCCAGGCGGGCGATCTCGACTTCGGCGGGGACGGGATCGGCGCCGGGCCGGGTGGACTCCGCGCCCAGGTCCAGGATGTCGGCGCCCTCGACGATCAGACGGCGGGCGTGGGCGAGCGCGTCGGCCAGCGCCAGGTGGCGACCGCCGTCGGAGAAGCTGTCCGGGGTCGTGTTCACGATCCCCATGACGCGCGCCCGGGTTGGCGATGGCGGTGGCGATAGGGACTGGCGTGCGGAACTCATCGGGCCTCACAGTGGTCATACTGCCCAGCGAAGCTTGCGGCGAGTGTGGAGGGCTGAGCGATGGCGGATATCGACGGGACCAGCGCGAGGGACACCTTGAACGGCACGGCCGGGGCCGACGTGCTCACCGGCCGCGACGGGTCCGACAGCGTCTTCGGCGGGGCGGCGGACGATGTGATCTATGGCCACTCCACCGCGGACCTCACCGCTGGGTCGTCGACGATCTCCGCCCTGCGAGTAGCCTCCGGCCTCTCGGGCCCGCTCTACGCCGCCTCGCCGCCCGGCGACCCCGACAGGCTGTTCATCGTCGAGCAGCACACCGGGCGCATCCGCATCCTCGACCTCAACTCCGGCCAGCTGAACGGCGACCATTTCCTGGACCTGCCGGACTCCAGCCTGGCCGGCGGCGGGGAGCAGGGGCTGCTGGGCCTGGCCTTCCACCCCAACTATGCCGCGAACGGCCTGTTCTACGTGAACCTGACCAATGCGGCCGGTGACACCGAAATCCGCGAATACCGCCGGGCCGACGCCAACCACTCGGAAGCCACCGGGCGAGTGATCCTCGGCTACGACCAGCCGTTCACCAACCACAACGGCGGGTGGATGGGCTTCGGGCCGGACGGGATGCTGTACATCGCCTCGGGGGACGGTGGCTCGGGCGGCGACCCGATGGGAAACGCCCAGAACGTCAATTCCCTACTCGGCAAGATCCTGCGCATCGACGTGAACTCGGACGCTTTCCCTGCGGATGCGGCGCGGAACTACGCGATCCCAGCCGGCAACCCGTTCGCCGGCGCCACCCCCGGGGCCGACGAGATCTGGCTCACGGGCCTGCGCAATCCCTGGCGGGCCAGCTTCGACAGCGCCAACGGCAACCTGTGGATCGGCGACGTCGGCCAGGGCGCGCGCGAGGAAGTGGACGTGGCCCCGGCCGGGCAGGGCGGGATCAACTTCGGTTGGGACTTCCGCGAGGGCTTCCTGCCCTTCGAGGGCGCGGCGCCGGGCGGGCTGACCGATCCGATCCTCGACTACAACCGCTCCACGCCGGGCTTCTCCGGGTTCTCGGTCACCGGCGGCTATGTCTACCACGGGCCGGGCGGCGCCAACGGGCTCTACGTCTTCGGCGACTTCGGCACGGCCAACCTCTGGACCGTCAGCTACGCCCCCGGCGGGACGGCGCAGGACTTCATGAACCGCAACGCGCAACTGGCGCTGACCGGCGGCGGCGACTTCGACCAACTGGCCTCGTTCGCGGTGGACGGCTCCGGGCGGCTCTACGTGATCGGCCTGGACGGCGACATCCACCGGCTTACCCCCGGCGCCACGGCCGGGGACGGCCTCGACTACCTGCGCGGGGAGGAGGGCGACGACGTCATCTACGGCGGCTTCGGCTTCGACGACGTGCACGGCAACATGGGGAACGACACCGTCTCCGGCGGCGACGGCGGCGACTGGGTGGTGGGCGGCAAGGACAACGACAGCCTGAGCGGTGACGCCGGCGACGACATCGTGTTCGGCAACCTCGGCAATGACACCGGCGACGGCGGCGCAGGCGCCGATCTGGTGCGCGGCGGCCAGGGCGCCGATGTCCTGCGCGGCGGCGATGGCGCCGACTTCATCTCCGGGGACTTGGGCGACGACACGCTCACCGGCGGGCTCGGCGCGGACATCTTCAACAGCTTCGGCGACGCCGGCCTCGACCGGGTGACCGACTTCAACCGCGGCGAAGGCGATCGCGTGCGGCTTGACGCGGGCAGCAGCTTCACCGCCAGCCAGCAGGGCGCCGACGCCGTCGTTGAGGTCGCAGGCGGCGCCCGCGTGGTGCTGGTTGGCGTAACCCTCTCAGGTCTCGACCCCGCCTGGATCTTCGTGGGCTGAGGCCCAGCTAGCCGCCCTTCTTCAGCGTCAGGGGCAGCGAACCGCCGCCCTGTCGCCAGAGGCCCTCGAGGGTCTGGCCGTCGGGCGAGAGCTTGCCGTCGAACTGGCCGATGCCCTTCAGCTCAAAGACCACCGCGTCGCCCTGGCGCGTGGGCGCGGCCGCCATCTGGTCCGGGCTCTGGTCGGGCGAGGCGAACATCGCCGAGGTTCCGCCAGCGCCGGTCTTCACGGTGATCACGATGCGCAGGTCGCCCTGCGGCGCGGCCAGAACGCCGGCCCACTGGCCGTCGAGGCCCGCCACCGTGGGCCGCGGCCCGACCTTGCCGCGGGTCAGCGTCAGCGGCATGTCGTAGCCCGCCTGCGTCAGGGTCCCGGTCCAGGCCCTGGCGGCAGGGTCCCACTTGGGGGCATAGGTGGCCTGCACCACCGGCACGGCGAAGGACAACGTTCCGTCCTTCACCGCGACATCGGTCATCGGCAGGGGATCGGGCGTCTGGTCGGGGCTTCCCGCGTGGCCCTCCAGGGCGCCGTTCGCGCCGGTCTTCACGTGCAGGGTGACGGTCAGCTCGGCGCCCGGCGTCTTCACCGTGCCGATCCAGTCCCCGGTGGCGTCCTGCGCCTGCGCCGCCGTCGAAAGGCCCGCAGCCATGAGGCTCGCCAGGACGATCCGGGGCCTCCAGGTCGTGGTCATGCCGTCCCTCCCGCTTCGTGACGCCCGAAGATGGCGCGCGCTACGCGCGGCGGCAACGTCGTCGGCTCGCGGCGGCAACGGAAAAGGGCGGTCGCTGCGCAGCGACCGCCCTCCACAAGTTCGGGTTGTCGCCCGGCCCTACGCCGGTTCGGCGCTCGGACGCGGCGAGATAGGCACCGCGACCGCGGGCCCGGTGGGGCGCTTGGTCTCGCTTTCGTCGCGGTTGGGCTTCACGCCCTTCAGCGCGCCCACGATCTCGTCGCCGCTCAGGGTCTCGTACTCGAGCAGCGCCTTGGCGACCTTATGCAGGTCGTCGATCTTCTCGGTGAGGATCCGCTTGGCCTCGTCGTAGCCGCCCTGGACCAGGCGCTTGACCTCGGCGTCGATCACCTTGGCCGTCTCTTCCGAGACGTTCTGCGTCCGGCTCACCGAGTGGCCCAGGAAGACCTCCTCCTGGTTGTCGCCGTAGGAGACCAGGCCCAGCTTGTCCGAGTAGCCCCAGCGAGTGACCATGTTGCGCGCCAGGCTGGTGGCCGCCTGGATGTCGCTGGAGGCCCCGGAGGTGATCTTCTCCTTGCCGAAGATGAGCTCCTCTGCGACCCGGCCGCCCATCATGATCGCCAGCCGCGACGTCATCTGCTCGTAGTTCACCGAGTAGCGGTCGCCTTCCGGCAGCTGCATCACCATGCCCAACGCGCGGCCCCGCGGGATGATGGTGGCCTTGTGCACGGGGTCGGAGGAAGGGACGGTCAGCGCCACCAGGGCGTGGCCGCCCTCGTGGTAGGCGGTGTTCTTCTTCTCTTCCTCGGTCATGACCATGGACCGGCGCTCGGCGCCCATCATGACCTTGTCCTTGGCGTCCTCGAAGTCGCGCTGGGTGACCATGCGGCGGTTCTTGCGCGCGGCCATCAGGGCCGCCTCGTTGACCAGGTTGGCCAGGTCCGCGCCGGAGAACCCGGGGGTGCCGCGGGCGATGACCTTGACGTCCACGTCCGCCGCCAGGGGCACGTTCTTCATGTGCACGCGCAGGATCCGCTCGCGGCCGTTCACGTC
>NZ_CADEGK010000004.1:0-8079 GCF_902826855.1 uncultured Phenylobacterium sp.
CTGCAGGTTGGGCAGGCCTTCCAGGAACAGGATGCGGTGGATCAGCTTGTCGGCGTGCTTCATCTCGCCGATCGATTCGTCGTAGGTGATCTTGCCCAGGCGCTTGAAACCCCAGTTCTCGTACATCCGCGCGTGCAGGAAATACTGGTTGACCGAGGTCAGCTCGTTGGTGAGCACCGCGTTCAGCAGCCTGATGATCTCTCTGTCGCCCTGCATCGCGGTCTCTCCGTCAAATCACGTGAAGCGGAAACTCCTGCGGCGGGCAGAAGGTGTCAAAGCCTATGTCTGCAAGTGATTTGCGGTTGCCGGCATATCTTTGCGAGTGATTGTCGCTCGCTGAAGACGATGGCGATTTCGGCCTATTCGGCGGCGAACCGCAGCGCCTCTCGCTCTTCGTCCAGGATCTGGCGCATGTCGCAGACGCAGCGGGCGCACTGTGGACGGGAGTCGCAGGCCTTGAAGATCTGGGCCGGGCGCGAGGCGCCGGCGGCGATGGCCGCACGGACCTGGCGTTCACGGATGCCGTTGCAGTTGCAGACGTACATGGCGCGCGAGCGGCTCCTGGCTGACCTTGAGACGCTAGCCTCTTGCGAACGCGTTTGCAAGTCATTCGCAACGGTTTGCGCGCGGCGCGGGGTCGCAGCGGCTCGCCTTCCTTTCCCGCGACGCGTGGGAGAGGAAGTTCGGTGCAGGCTGATCGAAGCGGCCGGCTTGTGGTAAGCGGGGACGGTGGACTGAGGACGGCATATGGACCTCGACGCGCTGATCCTGTCGCGGCTGCAGTTCGCGTTCACCATCGCGTTCCACATCATCTTTCCCAGCTTCACCATCGGGCTCGCCAGCTTCCTGGCGGTGCTGGAGGGGCTGTGGCTGGCGACGGGGAATGCGCGGTTCAAGGCGCTGTACCTGTTCTGGGTGAAGATCTTCGCGATCTCCTTCGGCATGGGCGTCGTCTCCGGCGTGGTGCTGAGCTACCAGATCGGCACCAACTGGAGCGTGTTCGCGGCGGTGACCGCGCCGGTGATCGGGCCGCTGCTGGCCTTCGAGGTGCTGACCGCCTTCTTCCTGGAGGCCTCCTTCCTCGGGGTGATGCTGTTCGGCTGGAAGAAGGTCGGGCCGGGCCTGCACTTCACCTCCACGGTGCTGGTGGCGGTGGGCACGCTGATCTCCGCCTTCTGGATCATCTCCGCCAACAGCTGGATGCAGTATCCGACCGGCTTCGAGACCCTGCCGGACGGCACGCTGCGGACCACCAGCTGGATGGAGGTGATCTTCTCGCCGACCTTCCTGGAGCGGTTCGCGCACATGACCCTGGCGGCCTACCTGACCACGTCGCTGGTGGTGGGCGCGGCGTCGGCGTGGCGGCTGTTGAAGGGGCCGGAGGCCGAGAGCTCGATCGCCCTGCGCATGGCCATCGGCATGTTCGCCATCGTCGCGCCGCTGCAGCTGGTGGTCGGCGACGCGTCCGGCAAGCGGGTGATGGAGGTGCAGCCGGCCAAGCTCGCGGCCATCGAGGCGTTCTGGGAGACCCGGCGCGAGCAGGCCTTTCACATCGCCGCCTGGCCGGACCGGGCCATCGCGGGCAACCGCTGGGAGCTGTCGATCCCCAAGGTCGGCAGCTGGATCACCGCCGGCAGCATCGACGCCGAGGTGAAGGGGCTGAAGGACTTCGCACCCGGCGACCGGCCGCCGGTGTTCATCGTCTTCTGGGCGTTCCGGATCATGGTCGGCCTGGGCGTGGCGATGATCGGGCTCGGCCTCTGGGGCGCGTTCCTCTGGTGGCGGGGGCGGCTGGAGACCAGCCCGCTGTTCCTGCGCTGCGCCGTCGCCATGGGCCCGGCAGGGTTCGTGGCGGTGATCTCCGGCTGGGTCGTGGCCGAGGTGGGCCGCCAGCCGTGGGTGGTCACCGGGGTCCTGCGCACCGCCGACGCGGTCTCGCCGGTGACCGCGGGCCAGGTCTCAACGTCCCTGATCGCCTTCATGGTGGTCTATGCGGTGATCTTCTCGGCGGGCGCGGTCTACATCCTGCGGCTGATGGCGGCCGGGCCCGCCGCCGCCGACGAGCCGCCGGACTCCCACGGTCGCGCGCCGGGTTCGCCGTTGGGCGCCGCTTCGGGAGAGGACGCGCCATGACCCTGGACCTCCCCTTCATCTGGGCCGGGATCATCGCGCTGGCGGTGCTGATGTACGTGCTGCTCGACGGCTTCGACCTCGGCATCGGCATCCTGTTCCCGTTCGCGACGCCGCAGGAGCGCGACGTGATGATGGAGTCGGTGGCGCCCATCTGGGACGGCAACGAGACCTGGCTGGTGCTGGGCGGCGGCGGGATGCTGGCGGCCTTCCCGTTCGCCTACGGGGCGCTGATGCCGGCGCTCTACGGCCCGATCCTGATCATGCTGCTGGCGCTGATCCTGCGCGGCGTCGCCTTCGAGTTCCGCCACCACGGCCGCAGGCGCGGCAAGGCCTTCTGGACCGCGGCGTTCGTGGGGGGTTCGTTGGCCGCCACGCTGGCCCAGGGCCTGGCGCTTGGCGGCTTCATCCAGGGCGTGACCCTGGCGGGGAAGGCGTTCGCCGGTGGGCCGCTGGACTGGCTCACGCCGTACAGCGCCGTCGTCGCCGTCGGGCTGGTGGCCGGCTACGCGCTGCTGGGGGCCACCTGGATCGTCTGGCGCACCGAGGGCGAGCTGCAGGCCAAGGCGCGCCGCTGGGCCTGGCAGTCGATGGCTGTCACCGCCGCCTTGCTGGCCGCTGTCAGCCTGGCCACGCTGGTGGTCCATCCGCGCGTCGTCGCGCGCTGGGGCTTCGGCGACGGAGGCTTCGACCTCGCGACGCTCCTGCCGCTGACGCCGATCCCGCTCGTCGGCATCGCCGGCCTGGCGATCGTGGCCTGGGGCCTGGGGCGGCGTCACCACGTGACGCCGTTCCTGGGATCCTATCTGGTGTTCTTCTCCGGCTACCTGGGCCTGGCGGTGAGCTTCTTCCCCAACATCGTGCCCTACGACATGACCTTCCGGCAGGCCGCCAACGCCGACAATGCGCTGGCGCTGATGCTGGTGGGCGTGGCGATCCTGCTGCCGGCGATCCTGGGCTACACGGTGTGGGTCTACTGGCTGTTCCGCGGCAAGGTGGGGACCGGTGCGGGCTATCATTGAGCCGCCGCCCGAGCCCGGCGCGGCCCTGCGGCCGCTGTGGCAGCGGCTGGCCTGGTTCGTGGGCCTGGCGGTGATGGGCGCCGGGGCCACGGCGGGCGTGTCCTATGCGATGCGGCTGTTGCTGCGCTAAGGCAGGGGCATGGCCCAACCGCTCTGCCGCCTCTACCTGATCACCCCGCCGCGCCTGGATGACCTGGCCGCTTTCGGCCACACCCTGGCGCACGCGCTGGACGCGGGCGACGTGGCGGCGCTGCAGATCCGGCTGAAGGACGTCGGCGACGACATCATCGCCGCCGCCACGGATGTGATCCTGCCGATCGCCCACGCCCGCGGCGTCGCGGTGATCATGAACGATCGCCCCGACCTCGCCGCCCGGCTCGGCTGCGACGGGGTCCACATCGGGCAGACGGACGGAAGCCTCGCCGAGGCCCGCCGCATCGTCGGCCCCGAGCGCATGGTCGGCGTGACCTGCCACGACAGCCTGCACCTGGCCATGGAGGCGGCCGAGGGCGGCGCGGACTACGTGGCCTTCGGCGCCTTCTTCCCGACCAGCACCAAGGAGGCGTCCACGCGCGCCGATCCCGAGATCCTCACCGGGTGGCAGGCCGACATGGTGGTTCCCTGCGTGGCGATCGGCGGGATCACCGCGGAGAACGCGCGTGGCCTGGCGGCGGCCGGGGCGGATTTCCTGGCGGTCTCGGCCGGGGTCTGGGCCCATGCCGATGGGCCAGCCGCCGCGGTGAACGCGCTGAACGCGGAGATCGCCGCGGGGCTGGCGGAGCGGGCGGCCGGAAAGTAGCTCGCCTTGCCTAAAACGCCCCCGGCGACTAGGTATCGCGCCCGCTATCCGTCGCCGAGATCTTTCATACCGTGAGCACCCAGTCAGCCCTCCTGAAGGTGATGAGCGACGCCGCGCGCAAGGCGGCCCGCGGGCTCAACCGCGACTTCGGCGAGCTGGCGGAGCTGCAGGTGGCCAAGAAGGCGCCGGCCGATTTCGTCTCCGCCGCCGACCTGAAGGCCGAGCAGGTCATCTTCGAAACGTTGAGCAAGGCCCGGCCGGGATATTCCTTCCACGGCGAGGAGCGGGGCCTGATCGAGGGCACCGACAAGACCCACACCTGGATCGTCGACCCGCTGGACGGGACCACCAACTTCCTGCACGCCATCCCGCACTTCGCGATCAACATCGCCCTGCAGCGCGAAGGCGCGATCGTGGCGGCGCTGACCCACAACCCGGTGACCAACGAGACGTTCTGGGCCGAGAAGGGCAAGGGCGCCTTCGTCAACGACCATCGCCTGAGGGTCGCAGCGCGCACGAAGCTGGACGAGAGCATCGTCGCCACCGGCATCCCTTTCCTCGGCCACGGCCAGCACGCCCGGTTCCTGAAGGAGCTGCACCAGGTCAGCCAGCGGGTGGCCGGCGTGCGCCGCTTCGGCTCGGCGGCCCTGGATATGGCGTGGGTGGCGGCGGGACGCTTCGACGCCTATTGGGAGCGGGACCTCAAGCCCTGGGACCTGGCGGCCGGGATGCTGCTGGTGACCGAGGCGGGGGGCAAGGTGACCGACGCCGAGGGCGGCGACACGGTGCTGCAGAGCGGCTCGGTGGTGGCCGGCAACCTGGATATCCACCCGGTTATCCTCAGTCGCCTGACCGCCGCAAAATAGGGCTAAGCTTCGGGTCATGAGCCTGACGCGCCGCACCTTGGCCGCCACCGGCATCGCGCTGGCCGCGACGCCTGCCTTCGGCCAACGGAAGAGACCCCTCGTCATCGCTCACCGGGGCGCCAGCGGCGAGCGGCCTGAACACACCCTGGCGGCCTACGCGCTCGCCATCGAACAGGGCGCGGACTTCATCGAGCCCGACCTGGTGTGCAGCAAGGACGGACATCTGGTGGTCCGCCACGAGAACGAGATTGCCGGCGCCACCGACGTGGCCGCCCGTCCGGAGTTCGCCGCACGCAAGGCGACCAAGGTCATCGACGGGGAGGCGGTCACCGGCTGGTTCACCGAGGACTTCACCCTGGCCGAGCTGAAGTCCCTGCGGTGTCGGGAGCGGCTGCCGGCGCTGCGGCCGGGCAGCGCCCGGTTCGACGGGCTCTATGCGATCCCGACCTACCAGGAGGTCCTGGACCTGGCCAAAGCCGAGGGCGGTCGCGTCGGCCGAACGATCGGGACCTATCCCGAGATGAAACACCCCGCCTATTTCACCGGTATCGGCCTTGGTCTTGAGGGCCGCCTGCTCGACGCGTTGAAAGCGAACGGGCTCAACGCCGCCGCCGCGCCGGTGTTCGTCCAGTGCTTCGAGGTCGAGCCGCTGAAGGCCTTCCACAAGCTGGGCGGCCGGGCGCGGCGGGTGATGCTGGTCAGCCAGGGCCCGGCGCCGGTGGATGTGGAGAGCGAGGCCGGGATCAAGGCCATCGCAGCCTTCGCCGAGGGGCTGGGGCCTGAGTGGCCATTGGTGGTCGCGACCGCCGGAGGCGACCTCGGCGCGCCGACCCGGCTCGTGGGCCGGGCGCATGCGGCCGGCCTGGCCGTCCACCCCTGGACCGTCCGCGCGGAAAACGCCTTCCTGCCGGCGAAGCTGAAGCGCGGTGGCGCGCCTGGCGACCACGGCGACGTCGAGCGGGTGTTCCGTGCGCTGTATGCGGCAGGGGTTGACGGGGTGTTCTCGGATTTCCCGGGTTTGGCGGCGCACGCGCGAGGTTAACCCCGCCGACGTGGTGTGGGCTTACGCCGCCTCGAACTGCAGCGCCGCCAACCGCGCGTAGAGGCCATTCCGCGCCACCAGCTCCGGATGCGTCCCCTCCTCCACCACCCGGCCTTCGTCCAGCACCACGATGCGGTCGGCCTTGAGCACCGTGGCCAGGCGGTGGGCGATGACCAGGGTGGTGTGACCCTGCATGGCCACGTCCAGGGCGCGCTGGACCAGATGCTCGTTCTCGGCGTCCAGCGCGCTGGTGGCCTCGTCCAGGAGCAGGATCGGGGCTCCGCGCACCAGGGCGCGGGCGATCGCCAGCCGCTGGCGCTGGCCGCCGCTGAGCGAGCGCGCCCGGTCGCCGACCTGCGTGTCGAGCCCCTCCGGCAGCGCGGTCAGGAACCCTTCGGCCTGGGCCGCACGTACGGCGGCCTGGACCTCCAGGTCGTTCGCCCCATCGCGACCGAAGCGCACGTTCTCGGCCGCCGAGCCGGAGAACAGCGGGCTCTCCTGGGCCACCAGCGCCATCCGTGCGCGGACCGCCTTCGGGTCGGCGTCGGTGAGATCGACGCCGTCGACCAGCACCCGGCCGACCTGCGGATCGTAGAAGCGCAGCAGGAGGCGGAAGACGGTGCTCTTGCCCGCGCCCGACGGGCCCACCAGCGCCACCCGCTCGCCCGGCCGAACGGTCAGCGAAAAATCCTTCAACGCCGGGAGGTCGGGGCGGCCGGGATAGGCGAAGGTCACGCGCTCGAACACTACCTCGCCGCGCGGCGGCTGCGGCAGGGCGATCGGGTGGGCCGGCGGCGCGACGCCCGGCCGCGCATCCAGCAGTTCGCCCACGCGCTCCATGGCGCCGGCCGCCTTCTGCACGTCGCCCCAGGTCTCGCCCAGCGCGCCTACGGAACTGGCCGCCAGCACCGAGAGGAAAGCGAACTGGAAGAGGGCCCCCCAGCTGATGTCGCCGCGAAGGCCGGCGTGGACGCCCAGCCAGAACACCCCCACCACGCCGCCGAACACCAGCACGATCACCGCTGCGGTCATCGCGGCACGCGTGGTGATGCGCCGCATCTGGGCGGCGAAGGCGTTCTCCACGGCGTCGCCGAACCGCTCGGCGGCGGCGCGCTCGCGCCCGAACGCCTGCACGGTCTCCAGCGCTTCCAGGCTCTCGCCGGCCGAACCCACCGCGTCGGCGAACCGGTCCTGGGCGCTGGTGGTGAGCTTCCGCACCCGGCGACCGAAGATGAACAACGGTGCGATCACGAACGGGAAGGTGAGCAGCACCAGGCCGGTCAGCCGGGGGCTGACGAACACCAGGAGGATCAGCGCCCCGACCAGGATCAGGAAGTTGCGCAGCGCCACCGAGATCGACGTCGCCAGCATGTTCTCGACGATGGCGATGTCGGTGGTGAGCCGCGACAGCACCTCGCCGGTGCGGGTGGAAAGGAAGAACGCAGGATCCAGGGTCAGGATATGGCCGTAGGTCTCCTTGCGCAGGTCCGCCACCACCCGCTCGCCCAGGCTGGTGACGAAGTAGAACCGCATGGCCGTGGCCACCGCGAGCGTCGCGGCGACCGCCCCGATCACCAGGAAGCGCTGGTCCACCGTGGCCGGGTCGAGGCCCTTGTCGGTGAGGTGGTCGACAACCAGCCGGATCGCGCCGGACATGCCCAGCGTCGCGCCGGACGACAGCAGGAGGAAGATCAGCGCGCCCAGCGCCCGACCCCAGTGGGCGGCCAGGAACGGGCCCAGGCGGCTCAGCGCAGCGACGTTGCGGCTGCGGTCGCGCTTGGCGGCGCCCTCGGCGAGCGACTGGGCCAGCGCCTGGCCCTCGCTGGGCCGGCCCGCGACCGGGGTCTCCTGGCCAGCCTCGCTCATTGGTCTCCCACCTTGCAATCACGGCCGCGTTTCTCTATACGCGCGGCTTCCTTTTCACCGCCCTCACCCGGCGGCCGGCCATCAGTGGCCGCTCCAATACGTCAGGCGCCCGTTCGATGAAACAAGACACCCACCCCGACTACCACTTCATCACGGTCGTGATGACCGACGGCAGCTCCTACAAGACGCGTTCCACCTACGGGAAGGAAGGCGACACCCTGAACCTGGACATCGATCCGAAGACCCATCCGGCGTGGACCGGCGGCGGCCACCACATGCTGGACCGCGGCGGGCGCGTGTCCCGCTTCAACGCCAAGTTCGGCGCCTTCACGCGGAAGTAGGCGCAAGCCTCAC
>NZ_CADEGK010000004.1:8179-16861 GCF_902826855.1 uncultured Phenylobacterium sp.
TCCCGCTTCAACGCCAAGTTCGGCGCCTTCACGCGGAAGTAGGCGCAAGCCTCACTGCGACGAATTCAGAACGCCGCGAGGGGCAGCCTTCGCGGCGTTTTTCGTTTGGGCATTCCCTCCCCTCCTAGGGGAGGGAAGACCACGAAGCGGTCAGGGTGGGGAAGTGTGGGCTGGAACGCCGCGCCCCAGGACGAGCCCCGCCAATCACGGGCCTCAGAACTCGGGCCCACACTTCCCCACCCGTCTCGCTACGCTCGCCACCCTCCCCTAGGAGGGGAGGGAATACGCACGCCTACTTCTCGAAGATGCCCATCAGCAGGGGCCGCACGAAGACGGATGCCGCGGCCTTGGGGCGCACGTCGGGGACGAGGTAGCCCAGATCGGCGCAGGCGTTCAGGGTGGCGTTCAGCATCTGGGCCGCGATGAACGGGTCGACCGGGCGGATCGAACCCTCGGCGATGCCGTCGGAGATCATCGAGGCGAAGCGGTCGGACACGCGGTTGGCGTGCTCGACCATCACCCGGCGCATCTGCTCGGGCAGGGCCGTCAGCGCCGAAGTGCGCAGGAGCGGGCCGTGCTCCGAGAGCTGGAACTCCGCCAGCGCCGCCGCGCAGGCCGCGAGCTTGTCCCACTGGTCGCCCGGCAGGTCCATGGCCAGCCGCTGGGCCCGTCGCATCACCTCGAAGCTGCGCTCGAAGCAGGCGACCACCAGGTCGTCCTTGGCCTCGTTGTGGTGGTAGAAGCTGCCCTTGGTGACGTTCAGCGCGGCGGAGATCTTGTCGACCGAGGCGCCACGATAGCCGCGCAGGTTGATCAGGCAGGTGGCCGCCAGCAGGAATTCCTCGCGCGCCAGCTCCGGGCCTTCTGCCAGCTTCGCCATGGGGATGGGGATGGGCTCCCAACCCCGGCCTTGGCGGGCGACGCCGTTCAGGAGGATGTCGACCATGCGGTCGCGGATGCGCGGGTGATCGTCGGGCTCGTACCTGGCCAGCCACGCGCCGCCCCAGAACACCTGCTCAAGCAGCATGCGCGTGCGCGCCGTGCGCCGGCCCCGCGACATCCAGGTGAGGTCGGGGTGGTCGAAGATCTGGCGCACCTTGCGCAAGAGCCGCATGTACGCCTGGACCACCTCCTCCTGGCGCGGCGAGGACAGCGCGCGGAGTTCGGAGATGATCGGCAGCGGCGGGGCCGAGCCAGCGTCGATCTTCCTCAAAATGTCGAGGTATCCGGTCAGGAACGCGTGCAGCCGTTCGGGCGGCGTCGCTGCCTTGGTGGCGGTCTCAGCGAGGTCATGCAGAGTCTCGATGCCGCGCGTGATGCAGGCGGCGGCCAGGTCATCCTTGCGCTTGAAGTAGTAGGTGACGCTGGTCGTCGAGAGCTCTACCGCCGCGGCGGCGTCGCCCAGGGTCAGACCCTTGATGCCCTTGCGGTTCAGGATGCGGGTCGCCGCGTCGAGAATGGCTTCCCGCTTGCGTGCGAACCTGTCCGTGGATTTCGCCGCGGCGGCGCGCTGAGCCATGTGAAGATTATTTCCCCGATGAAATGCTCTTGTGCCTCGCATGGGCCGCCGCGCCAAGACCCTTGATCCCCAGACCGGGGCTTCCGGCGGAGGCGGATGACTTCAGAGCCTGGCGCGTTGCAGCTCCCTGTGGAGCTTCGGGCGATTCAGCTGTCGGAGAAGCCGAACGGCGTGCTCGTGCCGCGGATGTCGTCGGGCAGGATTTGGCGTCCGATCGGCGGCGCCGAGCGAGCCGCGCATTCCGCGCGGTGGCAGATGCGACAGGTCACCCCGATCGGCGTCGCCGCCTCCGGACCCGGCCGGCCGTCGATGTAGATCAGGCGGTGGGCATGCTCAGCCGTGCAGCCCAGCGCGATGGCGCGTTCCACCCGAGGCTTGCCGAAGCCGCCGCCGCCCGCAGTCACCGTGCGGGCGATGGAAAAGAACCGCTGGCCATCCGGCAGCTCCAGCCACTGGGTGACGATCTGGCGCGGTGTGCGGAAGGCCTGGTGGACGTTCCACAAGGGACAGCCGCCGCCGTGGCGGGCGAAGGGGAAGCCCGCCCCGTCCAGGCGCTTCGACACGTTGCCGGCCTCGTCGACGCGGATGAAGAAGAACGGCACCCGCTCCTGGCCAGGCTTCTGCAGGGTGGTGAGCCGGTGGGCGACCTGCTCGAAGCTGGCGCCGAACTGGCGGCTGAGCGCCTCCACGTCGTAGCGGCGCGCCTCCACCGCGCGGGCGAAGGCGGAATAGGGCATCAGCATCGCGGCGGCCGCATAGCTGGCGAGCGCGCGGCGGGTCAGCCGCTCCCCGCTCTCGGTGGCGAAGCTGCCGTCGGCGATGACGGCGGCCACCTCGGTCTCCAGCTCCAGGTAGACGAGCTGGAGGGCCAGCTGGAAGGTCTGGCTGGCGTTGTCCAGATCGTCGCTGAGCAGGATCTCGCGGCGGTGGCGGTCCAGCCGCCTCGTCGAGCCGACCATGACTTCCGGCGGCAGGCGGCGGACGCGCAAGTTGTGGCGGGCCTTGAAATAGCCGGTGAGACTGTCGTGCGCAGCCACCGCCTGGGCCAGCCGCTCGGCCGCGTCGTCGAGGCTGGGGAAGCAGTTGCGCCGCGCCTCCAGGAAGCGCCGCGATTCCGACACCGGATCGGACACGTCGGAACCGCCGCCGACCCCGGGCTCGACGCCCCGGTCGGCCAGAGCCAACTGTTCCTCGCGATAGGCGGTGTAGAGTCGGAGCAGCGCCTCGGTGACGCCCGGAAAGTTCGTGGTGACGTCGGCGGTCTCCAGCGAGGGCAGGTCGATGTCGGCGAACATCGGATCCCTCAGCACCACCGCCAGCCGAGCGGCCTCGTCCGTCCCACCGCCGGCGGTAAGCGCGCTCATGTCGAGCTTGTAGGTCTGGGCCAGCCGCAGGAGCACCTCGGCGCTGAGGGGACGATGGTTGCGTTCCAGAAGCGCGATGTAGGAGGCCGACACCTCCAGGTCGGCCGCCATGTCGGCCTGCGTCAGCCCCAGGTCGCGGCGGAGCCGGCGAAGGCTGGGCCCCACATAGAGACGGCGATCCGCAGGCATGGCAGGTCCCTGAATTGTCAGACCTTACAACATTACATCGAAATTCTGTAAAGTTTGACAGCTACACCCCGGACACCCTGGCCCGGCATGCGGTTTGCACGTTACCCGATCAGCAATCACTCCTGCCCGATCGGGGACTGCCGCGATGGCCTACCAAGACCACATCATCGAGATGAGCCAGCTCATCAACAGCAAGAACGGAACCTGGGACGGAATCGATCCCGAGGGCGTCGCCCGCATGCGGTTGCAGAACCGGTTCAAGACCGGCCTGGAAATCGCCCGCTATACCGCCGGCATCATGCGCGCGGACATGGCGGCCTACGACGCCGATCCGGCCAACTACACCCAGTCGCTGGGCGCCTGGCACGGGTTCATCGCCCAGCAGCAGATCATCTCCGTCAAGAAGCACTTCGGCGCCACGAAGGGCCGCTACATCTACCTCTCCGGCTGGATGGTCGCCGCGCTTCGCTCCGACTTCGGCCCGCTGCCGGACCAGTCGATGCACGAGAAGACCTCGGTCCCGGCGCTGATCGAGGAGATCTACACCTTCCTCAAGCAAGCCGACGCCCGCGAGCTCAGCCTGCTGTTCCGCGACCTCGACGCCGCCCGCGCGGCCGGCGACGCCAAGAAGGAGCAGAAGCTGCTCGACGCCATCGACGGCTTCGAAACCCACGTGGTCCCGATCATCGCCGACATCGACGCCGGCTTCGGCAATGCGGAAGCGACCTACCTGCTGGCCAAGAAGATGATCGAGGCGGGCGCCTGCGCGCTGCAGATCGAGAACCAGGTCTCCGACGAGAAGCAGTGCGGGCACCAGGACGGCAAGGTCACGGTCCCGCACGAGGACTTCCTGGCGAAGGTTCGCGCCTGCCGCTACGCCTTCCTGGAGCTGGGCGTCGACAACGGCGTCATCGTCACCCGCACCGACAGCCTCGGCGCGGGCCTGACCAAGCAGATCGCCGTCAGCCACGAGCCGGGCGACATCGGCGACCAGTACAACAGCTTCCTCGACTGCGAGGAGATCTCGCCCGCCGACATGAAGAACGGCGACGTGGTCCTGAACCGCGGCGGCAAGCTGCTGCGGCCGAAGCGCCTGCCGTCCAACCTGTTCCAGTTCCGCGCCGGCACCGGCGAGGACCGCTGCGTGCTCGACTCGATCACCTCGCTGCAGAACGGCGCGGACCTGCTGTGGATCGAGACCGAGAAGCCGCACATCGAACAGATCGCCGGGATGATGGACCGCATCCGCGCGGTCATGCCGGGCGCCAAGCTGGCCTATAACAACAGCCCGTCCTTCAACTGGACGCTGAACTTCCGCCAGCAGGTCTACGACGCCTGGGCCAAGGCCGGTAAGGACGTCTCCGCCTACGAGCGCGAGAAGCTGATGAGCGTGGACTACGACGCCACCGAGCTGGCCGTCGAGGCCGACGAGCGCATCCGCACCTTCCAGCGCGACGCGGCCAAGCGAGCCGGGATCTTCCACCACCTGATCACGCTGCCGACCTACCACACCGCCGCGCTCTCCACGGACAACCTGTCCCGCGAGTACTTCGGGTCGCAGGGGATGCTGGGCTACGTGCTCAACGTCCAGCGCCAGGAGATCCGCCAGGGCATCGCCTGCGTGCGGCACCAGAACATGTCCGGCTCGGACATCGGCGACGACCACAAGGAATACTTCGCCGGCGAGGCGGCCCTGAAGGCCGGCGGCGTTCACAACACGATGAACCAGTTCGCATAAGCGGATAGGTTCCAGAACTTGGCGGCCCGGGGCTCACGCCTCGGGCCGTTGTGTTGCCAGCATATCGAGATTGGGTTGAGGCATGGACATCAGCAGCGCCGTTTCCGTCGACGATCTCCTGCACGCCTTCGTCGAGGTCGCGCTGCTGCCGGGGACGGGCGTCGAGCCCGCCGCGTTCTGGGCGTCGCTTGAGGCCATCCTGGCCGACTTCACGCCCGCGAACGACGCGCTGCTCGCCCGCCGTGACGAGCTGCAGGTCCAGATCGACGCCTACTGGCGCGAGCGGCGCGGCAAGCCCGTGGACGTGGCCGAGGAGACCGCCTTCCTCCGCCAGATAGGATATCTCCAGCCGGAGCCTGCCGCTTTCCAGATCGGCACGACGAACGTCGACCCGGAGATCGCCCGCCTCGCCGGGCCACAGCTGGTGGTGCCGGTGTCGAACGGCCGCTATGCGCTGAACGCCGCCAACGCCCGCTGGGGCAGCCTCTACGACGCCCTCTACGGCACCGACGCGCTGGAGCCGCCGACGGGGACCAAGGGCTACGATCCGGTCCGCGGCGGCAAGGTCATCGCCTATGCGCGCAGCCTGCTGGACCGGGTCGCGCCGCTGGCGCGAGGCCGCCACGCGGACGTCACCGGCTATCAGGTCCAGGACGGCGCGCTGGTCCCCGCCCTGGCCGATCCGGGCCAGTTCGCCGGCTGGCGCGGTCCCGCCGAGGCGCCGCAGGGCGTGCTGCTGCGCCACAACGGCCTGCACCTGGAGATCCAGATCGACCGCGCCCACAACATCGGCAAGGACGACCCTGCCGGGGTCGCCGATGTGCTGGTCGAAGCGGCGCTCACTGCCATCCAGGACTGCGAGGATTCGGTCGCCGCCGTCGACGCCGAGGACAAGACCGGCGTCTACCGGAACTGGCTGGGCCTGATGAAGGGCGACCTGGAGGCCAGCTTCGCCAAGGGCGGCCGGACCGAGACCCGCCGCCTGGACGACGATCGCGTCTACACGACCGCCGGCGGCGGCGAGCTGACCTTGAAGGGCCGCTCGCTGATGCTGGTGCGCAACGTCGGCCACCACATGACCACCGACATGATCACCCTCAACGGGAAGCCGGTCTACGAGACGGTGATCGACGCCCTGATCACCGTCGCCGCGGCGCTGCACGACATCAACGGCGCGCGCCGCAACAGCCAGGCCGGCTCGGTCTACATCGTCAAGCCGAAGCTGCACGGGCCCGACGAGGTGGCGCTGGCCGTGCGCCTGTTCGGCCTGGTCGAGGACGCGCTGGGCCTGCCGCGCAACACCGCCAAGATCGGCATCATGGACGAGGAGCGCCGCACCAGCGCCAACCTGGCCGCCTGCATCGCCGCGGCGAAGGACCGTGTGGTGTTCATCAACACCGGCTTCCTGGACCGCACCGGCGACGAGATCCACACCGCCATGGAAGCCGGCCCGATGGCCCGCAAGGACGCGATCAAGGCCGAGCCGTGGCTGGCAGCCTACGAGAAGCGCAATGTCGAGGCCGGCCTCGCCGCCGGCTTCCCCGGCCGCGCCCAGATCGGCAAGGGCATGTGGGCAGCGCCGGACCTGATGGCCTCGATGCTGGCCACCAAGGTCGGCCACCCCAAGGCCGGGGCCAACACCGCCTGGGTGCCGTCGCCCACCGCCGCGGTGCTGCACGCCCTGCACTACCACGAGGTCGACGTGCCGACGCTCCAGGCGCAGATGGCGGCCGCCGCCGTCAAGACCGGGACGGACGAGTTGCTGGTCCCGCCGCTGGCCAACTCCAACTGGAGCCCGGCCGACGTCCAGCAGGAGCTGGACAACAATGCCCAGGGCATCCTGGGCTATGTCGTGCGCTGGATCGACCAGGGCGTCGGCTGCTCCAAGGTGCCGGACATCCACGACGTCGGCCTGATGGAGGACCGGGCCACCCTGCGCATCTCCAGCCAGCACATCGCCAACTGGCTGCACCATGGCGTCTGCACCGAAGCCCAGGTCCGCGAGACGCTCAGCCGGATGGCCAAGGTGGTGGACGGCCAGAACGCCGACGATCCGCTCTACACACCCATGGCTGGAAACCCCGACAGCATCGCCTACCAGGCGGCGCTGGAGCTGGTGTTCGAGGGTCGCGCCCAGCCGAACGGCTACACCGAGCACATCCTCACCCGCCGCCGCCGCGAGCGGAAGGCGCAAGCGCCAGGCTAGGCTTCCGCCAGGTCGAACCATGCGTCCAGGGAGGCGGCGACGAAGTCCGGCAGCCGGCCTTCGCGGAAGAAGCCCCACTGGTTGAAGGCGCCCTGCCATTGCGCTTCCAGCAACCGCGCGGCGATGTCCGGGGCGATCCTCACGGGTGGCAGCCGCTCGGCAACGGCCTCGCGAAGGAGCTGCCAGCGCTCGCGGGCCAGGGCGTTGAGGCCCGGGTCGCGGAAGTCCTCGCGCATCCACAGCAGTCCGGTCCCCAGGGTGTCCGGATCATGGATGTCCGGGGTCAGCAGCAGGAAGAGGCCGATCACCGAACCCCGCTCGCGCGTTGTCGGGGCCTGCGCGATGGCCGCGGCGAACTCACTGTTGTCCTGGGTCAGGGCGGCGAGGATCAGCCTGCGCTTGTCGCCGAACCGCTGCAGCAGGGTCGACGGTGCGAGCCCCACCTCCGCCGCGACGGCCGCCAGCGTGAACTCGGCCGGCCCGGTGTACATGATCACCGCGAGCGTGCCGGCGAGGATCTCTTCGTCACTGATCCGCCGAGGGCGAGGCATCTTGACCGCATTTATAAATGAATGTTCATTTATAAACATCGTAGGGCGGTTCGCCGACGCCGCCAAGGCTGGAGTGGGAGGGGCGGATGGCCAAACAGCCGCTGACGGGCAGGGTGGCGCTGGTGGCGGGCGCCACGCGCGGGGCGGGCCGCGGCATCGCCTGCATGCTCGGGGCGGCCGGCGCGGTGGTCTACTGCAGCGGCCGCAGCGGCGCCGGGCAGACCTCGCCGATGGACCGGCCGGAGACCATCGAGGAGACGGCGGCGCTGGTGGACGAGCGTGGCGGCCATGGCGTGGCGGTCCGCACAGACCACACCCGGGAGGACGAGGTCGCGGCCCTGATCGGCCGGATCGAGGCCGAACACGGGCGGCTGGACATCCTGGTCAACGACATCTGGGGCGGCGATCCCATGGTCGACTGGAGCGCCAAGTTCTGGCAGCTCGACATCCCGACCGTTCGCGCCCTGATCGACCAGGCGATCCTCACCCACCTGATCACCGCCCGGCACGCCGCGCCGCTCATGGTCCGGCAACGCAGCGGCCTGATCGTCGAGGTGACCGACGGCCACTACGACGGCTATCGGGGCCAGTTGCTATACGACCTGGTGAAGAACACCGTGAACCGCATGGCCTACGCCATGGCCTGGGACCTCCACGGCACGGGCGTGACGGCGCTGGCGCTCAGCCCCGGTTTCCTGCGCTCCGAAGCCGTGCTCGGCCACTTCGGCGTCGGCGAGGCCAACTGGCGCGACGGCATCGCCCGCGACCCGTTCTTCGCCGAGTCGGAGAGCCCGTTCTTCGTCGGCCGCGCGGTCGCCGCCCTGGCCGCCGATCCGCAGGTGAACCGCAAGGCCGGCCAGGTGCTGTTCGCGGCCGACCTGGCGCACGAATACGACTTCACCGACATCGACGGCGGCCGTCCGGCCTTCCACCCGATGTTCGACCGGGTCACTGCCGAGCTGGCCGGCCGGGACGGCGCGCTGGATGAGAACGAGCGCTTCCTGGTCGCCGCCCGCTACGCCCAGGTCCACAGGGAGCCGGACCAGGCCGACAAGGCGCGCCGGCTCGCCGCCAGGCTGGGGTGGAACGACCTGCCGCCGGCGCTCGGACCTCGA
>NZ_CADEGK010000004.1:16871-50668 GCF_902826855.1 uncultured Phenylobacterium sp.
ACGCCGCCGAGGGGCGAGCGCGTGGACTACTTCCGCATCCAGCTTCCGCCGGCGGGCTTGTAGTACTCGCCCGGCTTCAGCTTGGCCTGGACGACCGAGGTGTAGGCCGCGGCGCCGGCGGCTTCGACGGGCACGCCGTTCTTGGCGGCGGCCTGACGGTAGAGGGCGGCGCGGCCCTCGTTGATCTCCTGGACTGCGGCCTGCAGGGCCGTGTCGCTGGAGGGCTTCACGAAGCCCAGGAAGCCGTCGGCCTGTTCGCCAACGACGCCGGCGGTCTTCGCCGCATCGACGGCGGACTTGGCGTCCAGTGCGATCGCTGCGGCTGGCGCAAACGCCAGTGCGGCGAGCACGGCGGCGGAAATGCTGAGGTGGGTGCGCATGGGGCTTTCTCCTCCTCGCTAAAAGAGGTCGGGGTTCTTCTGGATGAGGGCTTTGACGTCCTCGTCCAGCTGGAGCCGGACGTTGGCGTCCAGCTTGGCGTAGATGGTGATCGGCGCCACCTCGACCCTTACGGTCGGCGTGCAGGCGCCGAGGCTCGTCAACCCGAAGGCGGCGAGCGCGACCAGTGCGGCTGCTCTCATGTGGCGGTGTCCATCGTCATGTCTCCAGGTTGAAGCGTCACGGCTGAACCTCACCTGAACCGTGCAGGCGGCGGAATTCGGCGTAGTCCGACAGCAGATCGTCCAGGTTCAGCGTCGTGTCGAGCGTCAGGTTCACGCCGGTGCCCGAGGGCAGGGGCAGCTTCCTGCCCATGAACCGCTTCTGGATCAGGTCCATGATGCTGAGCCTGATCTTCTGCTTCGTCGGAGGGTCGTGCTTGCCGACGATGTGGAACAGCACGCCCAGGCGTCCGTCGGGACGGCTGGCGACGGTGGCGTCCAGGGTGTCGAAGGCCAGGTTCTCCATGGCCTGGTAGGCGAAGTCGGTGAAGGTGGCGTTGGGATCATCGACCACCGCCGCCGCCGCCGGACCGGTCGCGGCGATCGCGGTGTCGGCGGTGACACCGGTGAGCGCTGTGCGGTCGATGGAAATCCGGCCAGGTTGAATGGCCTTCAGCTCGCCGGAGCCGATCCGCACACGGTCGCCCTGCGCCTCGAAGGCGATCCGGCCGCTGACCCGGGCGTCCAGGTCGACCTTGTCTCCGAACGGCGAAGCCTCGGCCAGGTCGTGCAGTTGCACGCCCTCGACCCGCAGGACCCCGCGCATCGGCGCTCCGGCGACGAGCGGCGCCTCCAGGCTCTCGATGTGGACCACCCCGCCACCGACCTGGGCCTCGCCGCCGGTCAGGGTGAATCGCTCGGCGGTCAGCGCGAAGCTGCCCTTCAGGCCGGTAAGCGGGACGATGGAGTCCAGGCTGTTCAGGGTCAGGGACTGGCCGGCCTCAGCGGTCAGCGGCGCCAGGCTGGTGAACTGGATCTCCCCGTTGAGGCCGCTGGCCCGCCCTGCGGGACTCTGGAAGGACATGTCGCGGATCGCCAGCGCGCCGCTGCTGCCCGCCCCGATCCCCGCCCAGTCGGCCCGGCCTTCGAACCGCGCCACGCCGGAGACGGGCGAACCGAGGGCGCTGGCCATGGGCGACAGGGTCGCCGGCTGCAGCCCGCCTTCGGCAAAGGTCAGGTCGCCGGTCTCCAGGGTGACGAACCCGACGCCGAGGCCGCCATCGTGCACCAGGTGAGCGCGACCAACGGCCGGGCCGCCGGGCTGGCGCACGGCCAGGTCGGCGGTCCAGACGTAGTTGGCCAACGACGCGCGGCCGCTGGCCGCCAGCGGGTTGAACCGGGTCTGCGGAGCCGTGTCCTCCAGTCGCCCGGCCGTGATGTCGACCTGCGCGGTCACCCGCCCATCGACGCCCGCCGCGGTGACGCCGCCACTGCCGCCAGTGACTTTCGCCTGCAGGAAGGGGATGGCTGCGCCCGCGGCCTCGGCCCGCCCTGTGATCCGCCAGTCGCCGCCGGTCATGGTCAGCAGCGGACCGCCCGCGGGACAGAGGCGGCCCGCGACCCGCTCCACGTCGTTGGCCCCGAACTCGAGCTTCGCAGCCGTGATCGCGGCGCACCGGGTGGCGACGAAGCTGGTTCGCCCCTGCGCGAACCGCACGCGCCCGGCGGCGTCGATCGTGGAGTCCTCGGCGAACAGGAACGACCCGCTGGCGTTCAAGGCCAGGTCCGCCGACGGCTGCGGGCCGAAGCTCACCCGCCGGATCGTGGCGTCGACCTTGGGCAGCGCGCCGCCGGCGAGGCTCAGGCGGTAGCCGTCGCCGGCCTGCGCCAGGCGCGCCTCCCCGCCGCTGTCGGGCCGCAGGCTGAGGGGCCGGTCCAGCCCGCCGACCAGCACGCCGTCGCGCAGCTCGGCGCGCCATCCCGGCGTTGCGAAGCGGAAGCTGCGCGCCGCGCGCTTGAGGGCCGCGAGCTGGGCCCCGTCGGCGGCCGCCGGTTCGCCCAGGCCCGTCCAGGCGCCCCGCCCCAGCGCGGAGCCGGTGAGGGTCAGGCTGACGTCTGTGCGGCTCGCCGACAGCGGGCCCGCCGCGGTCGCTGTCATCTTCGAGACCCGCAGCCCGCCGGCCGCGACATCGTCCGCCAGCGCCGTCACCCGCAGAGCCGCCGCCACGCGGTCGCCACCGGCTCGCGTCCAGCGCAGATTGTCGGCCACCACGGCCGCGCGCAGCCCGCCCACCGCTGCGCCGCCCAGCGCGCCGCCACCGGCCTCGATGTTCCCGGTCGCCCGGCCGGTCACTGCAAGGTCGGAAATCCAGCCGCGCGACTGGCCTACGAAGCTGGTCCGCAGCCTCGCCCGAGCGAACCTGCGGTCCCCGAGCACCGCGTCCACGGCAGACACGTTCGCGGCCGCCACGACGAGCCCGTCACCCCAGCGCTTCCCGACATCGGGATAGGGCGCCTCGAGCTTCAGGGTCAGCCCGCCCTGCTTCGCCGACAGGCCCGCAAACGCTGAGCGCGTGAGCGGCGCAGCGAGGCTTGCGGTGATGCGCCCGCGGGACGTCGTGGCGCGCAGCGCACCTTCACCCAGGCCGACGTCGAAGCCGTCGCCCTGGAGTCGCGTGGGGGCCGAGATCGCGGCGAGCGACTGCAGCCGCCCGTCGTCCACCGCGGCGTCGGCGGTCAGGCGGATCGGCCCGTAGTCGGTCGCCAGTTGCAGCACGCCGCCCTCGATCCGGATCCGCGGCTTGGCGGCGTCGGGCCGCGGCGGCCGGGCCAAGAACTCGCGGATCAGCGGGTCAAGCGAGCCGGCGGCCAGCCTCCCGCCGCGCAGCGAGGCCCGCAGCACCGGCCGCTTCAGCGTGACGGCGCGCACCTCCAGGCCGCCCAGGGTCATGCGGTAGCGCACCTCCGCCCGCTCGGCGGTGAAGTCGGGGTTCTTCGGATCGCCCAGGGTCAGGCGCGCGGTGAAGGTGGTCGGTCCCACGGCCTGCACGTCGGCCTGCGCCGCCACGCCCTTCGACTTCAGCCACCCGGTCAGCGCGTCGCGCGCCAGTCCCCGGCGGTTCAGCCACAGGAGGCTCGCCACCAGGACCAGCGCCACGCCGCCGAGCGCCAGGATGAGGCGCAGGGGACGGGTCTTGGCGGGTTTGGAATCGGGCAAGGCGGAGGGCTCGGCGGAAGCTTCGCCCTAGATAGCGCACAATGCGGCGGATCGATGCCAGGAGCCTGGTGGAGGGGGCGAGATCAGGCTCTGAACGGGTGCGCCCGCTCCACTCTCGCGCTGAGGCGAAAGTCCCCCTCCTGCTACGACTTACGGACCACGGTTCAGCGGGGATGCAGGCTCTGATGACCGATGTTCAGCTTGCCCGCACGCTGAGTTCGCCTCCTCACCCGTAGGGGGAGGGCGGCTTCAAGGCCGAGCATCGGCGATCAGCCCTTCCCCTACGGCCAATTGACTTGGGCCTGCCCGGCAAGGCCTATGGCACGCGTTTGAATTCGCGCGCCCGCCACAGCTGAACGAGCGTGACGCGCCCCACATTTCGAGGAAGCCAGATGACCGAAATCAATGCGGTGACCAAGCTCGAGCGCGATGGCGACGTGGCCGTCCTGGTGCTCAATTCGCCGCCCGTGAACGCCCTTTCGTCGAACGTGCGCCAGGGCCTGTACGACGGCTTCAAGGCGGCAGGCGCCTCGGACGCCAAGGCCATCGTGCTGATCTGCGAAGGCCGCACCTTCATCGCCGGCGCGGACATCACGGAGTTCGGAGCGCCGGGCAAGCCGACGGCCTCGCTGCTCGACGTCCAGGCCATGATGGAGGACTCGCCCAAGCCGGTGATCGCCGCGATCCATGGAACCGCCCTGGGCGGCGGCCTGGAAGTGGCGCTCTGCGCCCACTACCGCGTGGCCGTGCCCTCCGCGCGCCTGGGCCTGCCGGAAGTGGCGCTCGGCCTGCTGCCGGGCGCCGGCGGCACCCAGCGCCTGCCCCGCGTGGTCGGCGTCGAGACCGCGCTGGAGATGATGACCTCCGGCCGCCACGTGCCGGCGCCGGAAGCCCACAAGCTGGGCCTGGTCGACGAACTGGCTCCCGAAGGCAAGCTGCGCGAAGCCGCCGTCGCCTTCGCCAACAAGTGCGTGGCCGAGAACAAGCCGCTGGTGAAGATCAGCGAGAACAACACCAAGCTGCAGGCGGCCAAGGGCAAGCCGGAGATCTTCGCCGAATTCCGCAAGGCCAATGCGCGCAAGTTCCGCGGTTTCGACGCGCCGGAAGCCAACATCAAGTGCATCGAAGCGGCGGTGAACACCAACTCGTTCGAGGAGGGGCTAGCGGAGGAACGCCGGCTGTTCGGCGGGCTGATGAGCGGCGCCCAGTCGGCGGCCCAGCGCTACTATTTCTTCGCCGAGCGCCAGGCCAACAAGATCCCCGACGTGCCGGACGACACCCCGATCCGCGAGATCAAGAAGGTCGGCGTCCTGGGCGCCGGCACCATGGGCGGCGGGATCTCGATGAACTTCGCCAACATCGGCATCCCGGTGACCATCGTCGAGATGCAGAAGGACGCGCTGGACCGCGGCCTGGCGACCATCCGCAAGAACTATGAGCGCTCGCGCGGCGCCAAGCCGGAAGAGACCGAGAAGCGCATGAGCCTCCTGACCGGCTCGCTGGACATGAACGACTTCGCCGACTGCGACCTCATCATCGAGGCGGTGTACGAGCGGATGGACATCAAGAAGGATGTCTTCAAGAAGCTGGACGGAATCGCCAAGCCGGGCGCCATCCTGGCCACCAACACCAGCTACCTGAACATCGACGAGATCGCCGCCGTCACCAAGCGTCCGCAGGACGTGATCGGCATGCACTTCTTCTCGCCCGCCAACGTCATGAAGCTGTTGGAAGTGGTCCGCGGCGAGAAGACCGGCAAGGACGTCATCGCCACGGCGATGAAGCTGGCCAAGAAGATCGGCAAGGTCGCCGCCCTGGCCGGCGTCTGCCACGGCTTCATCGGCAACCGCATGCTGAGCCAGCGCCAGCGCGAGGCCCAGAAGCTGATCATGGAAGGCGCGATGCCCTGGGACGTGGACCGCGTCCTCTACGACTTCGGCTTCCCCATGGGCCCGTTCGCCATGAGCGACCTGGCCGGCCTGGACATCGGCTGGGTGAAGGAGAACTCGAAGGGCGAGACCCTGCGCGACGTGCTCTGCGAAGCCGATCGCCGCGGCCAGAAGACGGGCGCCGGCTACTACGACTACGACGAGAACCGCGTCGCCAAGCCCAGCGCCTTCACCGAGAAGGCGATCAACGACTTCATCGTCAAGTCGGGCGCCAACCCGCGCAAGATCAGCGACGAGGAGATCCTGGAGCGCTCGATCTATCCGATGATCAACGAGGGCCTGAAGATCCTGGAAGAGGGCAAGGCGATCCGGGCCAGCGACATCGACGTGGTCTGGGTCAACGGCTACGGCTGGCCGGTCTATCGCGGCGGCCCGATGTTCTACGGCGATCTGATCGGCGGCCCCGCCAAGGTGCTGGAAAAGATGAAGGCGTTCGAGGCCAAGATGGGCGACGACTTCAAGCCCGCGCCGTTGCTCGAGAAGCTGGCGGCCGAAGGCAAGAAGTTCGCCGACCTGAACAAATAGGACGCCCGCGCCCTGCCTGCCCCGCACCGGGGCGGCAGGGCCACTGGCGACTGCCGCCACGGAACATCTCGCCTGATGGCCGAAGCTCTGCAACAGTAGGCAAAAGTCTACGGGGAAACGTCATGGGTCGAATGCTGCGTTGGGCGGCGATGCTTTGCATCGCTGTGACCGTCACCGCCTGCAACAAGGGCGGCGTGGACGCCAAGCGGATCGAGGCGGCGGAGGCCGGCGAGTGGCTCACCTACGGCCGCACGTACGATGAGCAGCGGTTCAGCCCGCTCGACCAGATCAACAAGGAAACGGTTGGCCGCCTGGGCGTCGCCTGGTGGACCGGTTTCGATACCGATCGCGGCCAGGAAGCCACCCCGCTGGTGGCCGACGGCGTGCTCTACACCACCACGACGTGGTCCAAGGTCTTCGCCTTCGACGCCAAGACCGGCAAGGCGCTGTGGAGCTATGATCCGCAGGTCGACGGCGGCAAGGGCTTCAACGCCTGCTGCGACGTGGTCAACCGCGGCGTCGCGCTGTGGAAGGACAAGGTCTATGTCGGCGCCCTCGACGGCCGCCTGATCGCGCTCGACGCCAAGACCGGCAAGGTCGTCTGGTCGATCCAGACCACCGATCCCAACCAGCCCTACACGATCACCCAGGCGCCGCGCGCGGTGAAGGGCAAGATCCTCGTCGGCAACGGCGGCGCCGAGTACCCGGTGCGCGGCTACCTGTCGGCCTTCGACGCCGAGACCGGCAAGCTGGTCTGGCGCTTCCACATGACCCCGAACCCCACGGGCGCGCCGGACAACGCGGCCTCCGACAAGGTCATGAAGGAGAAGGCCAACGCCACCTGGTACGAGGGCGCCTGGAAGGACGGCGGCGGCGGCGCCACGCCGTGGGACCCCATCACCTATGACGTGAAGTCCGACCTGATCTTCGTCGGCACCGGCAACGCCGGCCCCTGGAACGGCAAGATCCGCACCGGCGGCAAGGGCGACAACCTGTTCGCCGCCTCGATCGTGGCGCTGCGCCCCGACACCGGCGAGTACGTCTGGCACTACCAGCCGACCCCACGCGACGACTGGGACTTCGACGCCACCCAGCACCTGATGGTCGCCGACCTGCCGATCGGCGGGAAGACCCAACGCGTGGTCATGCAGGCCAACAAGAACGGCTTCTACTACGTGCTGGACGCTGCGAGCGGGAAGCTGCTGGCGGCCGACGCCTACGTGAAGGTCACCTGGGCGACGGGGGTCGACATGGCCACCGGCCGGCCGATCGAGGCGCCGGGCGCGCGCTATGAGGGCGGCGCCACGCAACAGCAGACTCCGGGCGCGCTGGGCGGTCACAACTGGCAGCCGATGGCGTTCAGTCCGAAGGAGAACCTGGTCTATATCCCGGCCCAGACCCTCTACATGGACTACGCCGATCCCAAGGAATTCAAGTTCATCAAGGGCGCGTGGAACCTGGGCCTCGGCCCGTCCATCCTGGCGCCCACCAGCGTACAGCCTACGCCCTTCGGTCAGCTGATCGCCTGGGACCCGGTGGCCAAGAAGGCCCGCTGGAAGGTGGACTTCCCCGAGCCGTGGCGCTCGGGCGTCCTGGCCACCGGCGGCGGGCTGGTTTTCCACGCCGCCGGGCACAAGTTCATGGCTTTCGACGCCGCCACCGGCAAGGCGCTGTGGGAGTACGACGTCGGCGCAGGCGCCATCGCGGCGGCCTCCACCTACGCCATCGACGGCGAACAGTACGTGGCGCTGATGGTGGGCTTCGGCGGCGCCGGCGGCATGGGCGGCACCGAGCCACGCCGCAAGGGTCGCCTGCTGGTGTTCAAGCTCGACGGCAAAACGGTCCCCACGCCGTTCCCGGCCGTGGTGACCCAGGCGCCGCTGGACCTGGCCGCGGCCACGCCGTCGACCGGCGACGCCGTCAAGGGCCAGGCGCTGGCGGAGCAGTTCTGCAACACCTGCCACAACTCGGGCGGCTACCTGCCGGTCCTGGCGCGCTCGCCGGTTATCCTGGAGCCGGTCGGCTTCAAGGCGATCGTGATCGATGGGGCCAGGCAACCGCACGGCATGGCCGGCTTCCGTCGCTTCTTCGACGCCGCCGCCGCCGAGGACATCCGAGCCTTCCTGCTGGCCGAGGCGAAGAAGCCCCCGCCCAAGACGCAGGAGATGACGCACGGGCGGTAGGACGGCCTTTGGACGAGCGGCGACGCGCGGCGGAAGCTAGTCGTCGCCCTCGTCCTCGTAGCCCACCAGCGCCAGCGCGCGGGCCGGGATGTCGTGCAGGGTCGCCCAGCGGGCCAGCGCCTCCTCCCGGCCGTGGGTGATCCAGAGTTCGCCCGGGCGAAGTTCGGCCACCGTGGCGGTCAGCTCGTCCCAATCGGCGTGGTCGGAAATCACCAGCGGCAGCTCGACGCCGCGCTGGCGCGCCCGCGCCCGGATCTGCATCCACCCGGAGGCGAAGGCCCCGACCGGATCGGGGAAGCGGCGGCTCCAGCGGTCCTGCAGGGCGGAGGGCGGGGCGATGATGATGGTCCCGGCGAAGTCGGCCTTCTTGGCGGTGGTTGCGGGGGCCAGCGGACCGAGGTCGATCCCGTGGCGCTCGTAGAGGCCGTTCAGCCGCTCCAGGGCGCCATGGACGTAGATCGGCCGATCCCAGCCGGCCTCGCGCAGCAGCCGGATGATCCGCTGCGCCTTGCCGAGCGCATAGGCGCCGACCAGGTGGCTGCGCTCCGGGAACTGCGCCACCGAGCGCAACAGGCGGGCGATCTCCTCCTTGTCGTCCGGGTGGCGGAAGACCGGCAGGGCGAAGGTGGCCTCGGAGATGAACACGTCGCAGGGCACGGGCTCGAAGGGCGGGCAGGTGGGATCGCGGCGGCGCTTGTAGTCGCCGGAAACCACCATGGTGAGGCCCTTCCAGCGCACGACCACCTGGGCCGAGCCCAGCACGTGGCCGGCCGGAACCAGCGTCACCTCGACGCCGTCGCGCGGGACGTTCTCGCCATAGGCCGCGGCCTGCGCCGACGCCGCGAAGTCCAGGCCGTAGCGTTCGCCCATGATGTCCAGGGTCTCAGGTGTCGCCAGCACCGCCCCGTGGCCGGCGCGGGCGTGGTCGGCGTGGCCGTGGGTGATCACCGCGCGGGGAACCGGCCGCGTGGGGTCGATGTAGAAGTCGCCGGGGGCGCAGTAGAGGCCCTCGGGCTTGGGGCAGAGCAGGTCCTGGGGCCGGATCATCGCCCTTCAATGTAGGGGGTCGCAGAAGGCTCCGCCCGCGATGGTTTCAGTTTGACTTCCCCCGAGCGGCAGGCTCCTACCGGGGTCATGGCCGACAGCTACGACACCGCCCCGCTCGCCGCGCGCATGACAGAGTTCGTACCGCACGCAGCCGGGGTCGGCATGACCCTGGTCTCCGTCGGCGACGGCCGTGGGGTCATGCGGGTGGAGTGGCGCGAGGATCTGGTCGGCGATCCCGACACCGGGGTGATCGCGTCGGGCGTGGTGACCGCGCTCATCGACCACACCTGCGGCCTGGCGATCAACGCCGTGTTCGACGCCCCGTCGCCGATCGCCACCCTGGACCTGCGGATCGACTACCTGCGTCCCGCCGCGCCGCGCACCGGGGTTACCTGCGAGGCCTTCGGCTACAAGACCACCCGCTCCATCGGCTTCGTCCGCGCCGAGGCCTGGGATGTGGACAAGGGCGACCTGATCGCCACGGCGCAGGCCGCCTTCATGCTCAATCCGCGGAGCTAGCGGCATGGACGCCATCGCCATCCAGAGCCTGGACGCGTTCCTGCAGCGGGTGCCCTACGTGCGCTACCTGGGCATGCGGGTCGAGTTGGCCGGCGACGAGATGACCGCCGTGCTGCCGTTCGCCGACCACCTGATCGGCAATCCGGTGCTGCCGGCGCTGCACGGCGGGGTGATCGGCGCGTTCCTGGAGATGACGGCGCTGGCCCAGCTGGCGCTGGCCCAGCCAGCCCGCCGCGTGCCCAAGACCATCGACATCACCATCGAATACCTACGGCCCGCCCGCCCGCAGGAGACCTACGCCCGCGCCATCCTGCGCAAGGTGGGCCGCCGCGTCGCCAATGTTCAGGTGGAGGCGTGGCAGGACAGCCGGTCCTCCCCCGTCGCGGGGATGACCGGCCACTTCCTGCTGCGAACCGACCGCTAGCGTTCGGTCACTGGCCCTTGTCGCGGCTGGCGACGACCTGGCCGGGAAGGATGACGCCGGCGCTGCCCAGCCCGGCGGCCCCCAAGGTCTTGGGCTCGACCAGCGGAAGATACTGACCGAAGCGGACCGTGACCTGTTTGCCGTCGCGCGCCACGAGACCGCTCACGGTCCCCTCGACCCGCAGGGCCGGCGCCGCGAACCGCTGCGCCACGTCGGCGGGCAGCGCCAGAAGGCCGAACTCGGCCGCCGTGACGGTGATGCGGGTCTTCCTGGCCGTGCTCTCGAGGCCCGACCACGTCTGCGTCAACAACGGCTCGAAGGCCTGCTCGATCGTGATCAATCGAACGTCCTTCGCCGCTTCGAAGCCGCGGTGGACGTGGAAGAACCGGGCGATCACGCCGTCCGCGCCCCTGTCGTCCGGGTCGAAGTGGACGTTGGTCTTCGCGCCGGCCCCGATCAGAGGGATGCCTTCCACCGCGTAGGCGAACTGCACCGTGGCCCGCCCGGCGCCGGATTCCAGCTCCTTGCCGGACTCGTCTAGCCGGGCCCATTGCCCGAGCACCACGCCGACCTGTGCCGGCTTCTCCGCCAGCCCGCTGGCGTCCAGCAGCCCTTGCGCACGCGTCTGCAGCAGCTTGGCCGCCTTCGGGCCCAGGCCGTAGACAACGCCGTCCTTCGTCCGCTCCTGGACGACATCGGCCCAGGTGCGGCGCTCATCGGCGAAGCGCGAGAGTTGGTCGGTGTTGCGCCCGCGCACGGCGCCGCTGGCGGCAAACACTTCGACCTGGCCACTGGGCCGCCGACCGCAAAGCCGTGCGGCACGTCGGCGGAGCCGGCGACCTTGATGCCGAGGGACTTGGCCAGCCCCTCCATGGCGCGCGTTCGGTCCCGCAGGCAGGGCGGGGGCAGCACGGCGACCATCCCGGTCTTCGGGAGGTCGAGCTTGGCTTTCAGATCAATTGCCGAGAAATCGACGGCCATCACATATCCTCCTTCAGCAGGTTCCGCTGGCGGTCCAGAAGGACCGGTTGGTCACCGGATCGGTGAGTTCGGCTTCACGCAGCCGTTCGTTGTAGGTCGGGGCGTTTGGGGCTTCGGCGCGCAGGTAGGCCCACCTGACGTTGCTGCCTTCGACGATCTCGTTCGCCTCGGCCCAGGCCTCGCGCACCGGCATGTCGATGCGGAAGAGGAAGGCCAGTGGCCAGTAGAAGTAGTAGGCCGCGTATCGCGCGAACCACTCGCCGCGGGAGTTCTGGCCGCCGCCCGAGTAGGAGCTGTTGAAGAAGCCGAGCATGTAGTGCAGCCGGCTGAAGGCGGGGATCCACCGGCCGACCGAATTGCTCGCGGTATGCTCGAGCAGGTCGCAGGCGTGGGTCGCGAAGATCTCCAGATCGCTCTTGCCGAAGTCGATGGCCTCGGACGCGTTGACCCGTCCGCCCCACACCAGAAACTCGTTGGGATTTCCGTGTGAGGACATCTGCATCGCATCGACGTTGTCGGACCGCTGCGTGGCGCCCGTGGTCGTGACGAAGTCGCTTTCAAGAACGCCCGAGTCGCCGTGGTTCTCGGTCCAGTCGAACTGAGACAGTCCGCCGAGGGTAGATGCGAACCCCTCTGCTTCGAGACGGCGTCCATCGATGCCGTCCTTGATCCACCAGGATCCTACTCGCTTGGCCATCCAAGGGCCTCCTTGCTGACGACGATCGGCCTCCCGTCTGACCAACCTATGGTTACAGGTCGCCACGCTCCCGACAGCGTCACGGTTGTACTACGGGCCGTCAAAGTCCGGGGACGCGCGCCAGGAGCGCCGCGCCACTCTGCGGAATCGCTGAACGGTCTCAGGTCCTGGCTCGGCCCGCCCGGAGCGAGGGGGTCTACTTCGACCCGCCCTTGTCCTTCTGCACCTGGGCCAGCGCCGCCTGCGCCGCGGCGATGGCGGCGGGGTCGTTGCGGTTGCGGGCGGTGATCAACTGGCCGGTGGCCTCCATCTCCCGCACAGGGATCAGGTGGCTGTCGTCGGCGCGGACGAAGGGCTTGGTCTGAATCTTCTCGAGAATTGCGGCCTGGCGGCGGGCCTCAGGGCTGTCGCCGACGCCGTAGCTGAAGATGAAGGCCTCGACCTTGCTGCGCAGCGCCGGATCCAGGTCCTTGCGCACGATCAGCGGATCCTCCGGGATGCGGGGCGAGCGCCAGACGATGTCGACGCCGTCGAGCGTCTTCCTGGCGATCTGAGTGTCCAGCAGCTTCAACCGGTCCATCGATGCGGTGTTGTTGGTCGCCGCATCCACCAGGCCACCCGCGACCGCGAACAGGTTCGCCTCATGGTTGGCGGATCGCACGGTCTTGAAGCAGCGGTTCGGGTCGATGTTGCGCGGCGCGAAGAGGAAGGTCATGGGCGCCAGCGTGCCGGACGTTGACTTGGCGTCGCCCATCCCGAAAGCCAGCGTCCGGTCGCACGCGAGGATCTTCTCCAGCGTCAGGCCGGAACCCTTCCTGACCAGGACCACGGCCTCGTAGCCGTCGACACCGCTGGGGTTCACCGAGCGGGCGAAGACCTCGCCGCCGGCCCGACGCACCGCCTCCAGGCCCGACTGGTTGGTGAACCAGCCGAGGTCAGTCTGCTTGAACCGCATCGCTTCGATGAGGGACGTGTAGTTCGACGCGTAGAAGGCCTTCACCGGCAGGCCGACGGCCTTTTCCATGTCGGCCAGGAACGGGGCCCAGTCCTTCTCGGCGCTGGACTGGCTTTCGGCCGACAGGATGGAGAAGACGAGCTCGGTCTTGGCGGGCGGCGATGCCGGCTTGCCGCAGCCGGCGAACAGCGCGGCGGCGGCGAGGGCCATTGCGAAACGTCGGTTCATCTTCGCTCTCACGCCGTTTTCAGGCCCGGCTCGCCGGCTTCGACAACGAACCTTGCCAGGTCCGTCACGGGCGAGCCCGCGACCAAGGCGTCGGCCACGGCGCGGAAGGTGACCCGGCAGGCCTTGGGCGTGATCTCGACGCGGCCGTACCCGCGCTGTTCGCCGTCGCCGAACTTCAGGCTGGGATTGGCCGCAACCAGTCGGTGGATATCCGAATTGGCGCGGCCCAGCGAACTGATCGATCCGCCGACGAACTCGCTGGCCACCGGCTTGCCCCCGGGCCGGGCCGCCAACTCTCCAGCGAAGAAGCAGTGAATGTCGCCGCCCAGCACCAGCGGGTTGGAAACCGCAGCGTCCTGCCAGGCCTGGATCAGGCGCTGGCGGGTGGCGGGGTAGCCGCTCCAGCCGTCGTTGCTGAGCTTGCCGGGCGCGGTGAACACCTCTTCCAGCAGGTACTGCTGGGCCAGCACGTTCCAGTTGGCGCGTGAGCCGCGCAACGCATCCTGCAGCCAGGTCTCCTGGCCCCGGCCAAGCAGAGAGCGCGACGGATCCAGCCGTTCGGGACAGTCATACGGGATGAGCTTGCCGTCGGAGACCGCGTCGCAGGTCCGGCGGTTGCGGTGCTGTCGCGTGTCGAGAAACTGGAACGCGGCGAGGTCCCCCCAGGCCAGCGACCGGTGGAGCAGCATGTCCGGGCCCACCGGCTTCTGCGTTCGTCGCAGCGGCATGTTCTCGTAGTAGGCCTGATAGGCGGCCGCGCGCCGCTTCAGGAACCGAGCGGGATCCGGATTGGTGCGGTCCTGATCCGCGCCGTAGTCGTTGACCACCTCGTGGTCGTCCCAGATGACCATCCAGGGCGCGCAGGCGTGGGCGGCCTGCAGGTTGAGGTCGGCCTTGTACCAGGCGTAGCGGTGGCGATAGCCCGCCAAGTCCAGAGGTTCGGCCGCCGGATGCGCCCGCGGGCCCTTTCCCGTGTGGGCTTCCTCGTAGATGTAGTCGCCCAGGAACAGCACCAGGTCGAGGTCGTCCTTCGCCAGCGCCGCGTGGGCGGTGTAGTGACCGGCCGAGTATTTCTGGCAGGAGCCATACGCGAGCCTGAGCCGCTGGACCGACGCCCCGGCCGCTGGCGCGGTGCGGGTGCGGCCGATCGGGCTCGCGTGGCCCAGGGCCGTGAAACGGTACCAGTACTCGCGGTCCGGTTTGAGGCCGGCGACTTCCACATGCACCGAGTGGCCGGCGTCGACGACGGCTATCGCCCGCCCACGCGCCGCGGTGCGCTTCAGCTGCGGGTCCTCGGCGATCTCCCACGACACCGCCACCGGCGCGGACGTCATCCCTGCGCCCATGTCATGGGGCTGCGGCGCCAGGCGGGTCCAAAGCACCATGCCGTCGGGGGCGGGCTCGCCGGAGGCGACGCCCAGCCGGAACGGGTCGTCCGGCGTGCGCGTCCGGGCCGCGGCGGAGGTCCAGGCCGCCGGCGTCAGCGCCGCGCCGGCGAGCGCTGCGGCCTGGGCCAGAAGCAACCTGCGTGACGGCATCGCGACTCCCTCGAGCTCCCACGAGCTTAGCCCTTCGGCCGCCCGTGGTAAGGGCCATCGATGACAGCTGCGCGGCGATAGCGCTTGAGGCCGAGCCGTTTGGACGTTAGGCCGCCCGCCATGTTGCACGGCCCGAACCTACAGGGACTGTCCCACCAGGCGCGCGAGGCGAAGAGCTGGCCGTTCGAGCAGGCGCGCCTGCTGCTGGATCGGGTTGCGCGCCTCCGCCTCTCCGACGCCGAGCGCGACCTGGCGGCGGCGCTGTTCGCGCAGGGCGAGTTCGAGGAGGCGGTCCGCACCCTGCCGGCGCTGGCCAGGCCGGTGGTCTTCCAGTGCGGCTACGGCGCCTCGGGTCTGCCGCACCTCGGCACCTTCGGCGAGGCCACGCGGCCCACGATCGTGAGGAACGCCTTCCGCGCGCTGACCGAGGACGCGATCCCCACGCAGCTCATCGTGTTCTCAGACGACATGGATGGGTTCCGCAAGATCCCGGACAACGTGCCCAACCGCGAGATGCTGGAGGAGGATCGCGACAAGCCGGTCACCTCGGTGCGCGATCCGTTCGGCGAGTACGAGAGCTTCGGAGCGCACAACAACGCCCGGCTGCGCGCATTCCTGGATGGCTTCGGGTTCGAGTACACGTTCATGAGCTCGACCGAGACCTACAGGTCCGGTCGGCTAGACGAGGTGCTGCTACGGATCCTGGCGCGGTTCGACAAGGTCCAGGCGATCATGCTGCCGACGCTGGGCGAGGAGCGCCGGGCGACCTATTCGCCGTTCCTGCCGATCAGCCCCAAGTCGGGCCGGGTGCTGCAGGTCCCCACACTGGAGCGCGATGTCGCGAAGGGCACGATCACCTTCCGCGACGAGGACGGTGAGCTGACCGAAGTCCCCGTGACCGGCGGAGCCGTGAAGCTGCAGTGGCGGCCCGACTGGGCGGCGCGGTGGACGGCGCTTGAGGTCGACTTCGAAGCCTCTGGCAAGGACCTCGTCGACAGCGTGCGGGTTTCCGACAAGGTCTGCCGGGCGCTGGGCGGTGAGCCGCCGCAGGCGTTCCACTTCGAGCTGTTCATGGACGAGCAGAACCAGAAGATCTCCAAGTCCAAGGGCAACGGCCTGACCATGGAGGAATGGCTGCGCTACGGCACGCCCGAGAGCCTGACCTACTACATGTACCAGTCGCCGAAGTCGGCGAAGCGGCTCTATTTCGACGTCATCCCCAAGGCGACGGACGAGTACCTGCAGCAACTGGACGCACTGAACCGCAAGAAGGCCGAGGGGGACAACGCGGCGCAACTGGACAACCCGGCGTGGCACGTCCACCGGGGCGATCCGCCGGCGAAGGGCTCGCCGGTGAGCTTCTCGCTACTCCTGAACCTGGTGTCGGCCGCCGACGCCTCGACCAAGGACCTGCTGTGGGCCTTCATCGGCCGCTACCTGCCGGCCGCCACGCCGGAGACGGATCCGCTGCTGGACCGGCTCGCCGGCTATGCGATCAACTACTACGAGGACTTCGTGAAGCCGACGAAGCGCTTCCGCGCCCCCACCGCGCAGGAGCGGGCGGCGATGGAGGACCTCGTGGCGCGGCTGAGGGCACTGCCCGCCGGGGCCGACGCCGAGGCGATCCAGAACGAGGTCTTCGAGGTCGGCAAAGCGGCCGGTTTCGAGCCGCTCAGGCTATGGTTCACCGCGCTCTATGAGGTGCTGCTGGGCCAGACCCAAGGGCCGCGGTTCGGCTCGTTCGTGGCCATCTTCGGTGTCGACCGCACGGTAGGCCTGATCCAGCGCGCGCTGGCCGGAGAGTTGGTCGCGGCCTGATCCGCGCGCCGTTCTGCGCGCCTGTGTCGCGGGGGCGTTATCAATTTGCTGGTGAGTAGGCGACCAAGCTCCGTCCCGAGATGGAGTTTCCCCGTGTCCGAAGCCGAGCGTCTGCACAACCTCGCCTCCTTTGAGATCCTGGACAGCGGCCCGGAGGAGGCGTTCGACCGCCTCACGCGCCTGGCCGCGGAGATCTTCGACGCCCCGATTTCACGCATCACCTTCGTCGACGCCGACGAGCGGGAGTGGATCAAGTCCCGCGTGGGCTTTCCGACCGCCTCGGTGATACGCGACGGCGGCTTCTGCGCCCGGGCCATCGGCCTGCCGGCCGGCTCCGTCCTGGTCGTCGATCGCCCCGAGGAGGACGAACGCCACCGGGACAACCCCCTGGTCGCCCAGGAGCCTGGGGTGCGCTTCTACGCCGGCGCGGTGCTGACCAGCCCCGACGGCCACAACCTGGGAACCCTGTCGATCATGGACGACCGGAGGCGGCCTCCCCTCGGCGCCGCCGAGATCGGGCGCCTGCGAACCCTGGCCCAGGTGTGCGTCGACGCACTGGAACTGCGCCGCGTCAGCCGCCGGGCCTCCGAGGGCCAGCGTGCACTAGAGTTGGTGGAGCGCCTTGCCGTCGCCGGTCGCCTGGCCGGAACCGCCTGGCCAGCGCCGGTGGGTCGGGTTCGCCGGGTCAGCTGACAGGTTCTGCGCGAACTATCGCCGCATTCTGGGAAGAGGTTGCCACCGTCGCGCCTTATCGACGTGACGCACCCTCAATCAAACGTTTGTTCACCCCAGAGTGAACGCCGGTGTCCCTTGACGTAAACGGAAGCCTGGCTCTACCTTGGTTATCAACGATAACACGAGGGAAGGAGCGCAAGATGCCCATGGACCTTCGCCGCCCGGCGCGGACGTACACGATCCGCCAGCTGTGCCTCGAATTCAAATGCACCCCGCGCGCGCTGCGCTTCTATGAGGACAAGGGCCTGCTCAATCCCGCCCGCGACGGGATGAACCGGGTCTATTCGTATCGAGACCGCGGCCGGCTGGTTCTGATCCTGCGCGGCAAGCGGGTGGGCCTGAGCCTGGCCGAGATCGGCGAGATCCTCGACCTCTACGAGGCCGACGACACCGGCGCGGTCCAGGCCGCCAAGAGCCTGCGCAAGTTCAAGGAGCGCGTCGTCGCCCTCGAGCAGCAGAAGAAGGACATCGACGACGCCATCAGTCAGCTCCAGCGCGGCATCGCCGCCATGGAAACGCGGCTGGCCGAGACCCGTCCCGACCTGCTCCCCCGCGCCGACGCCTACGACCAGACCATGCGCCGCCAGCTGGATGGCGTGGAAGCGTAGTTCCCCGGCGAGGGCCGAGCACCCATGACCTACCAGGCCCCCGTGCGGGACTATGTCTTCCTGCTGCGCGACGTGCTGCAGCTGGAGCGCTACGCCAACCTGCCGGCCTTCGCCGACGCGTCGATGGACACCGTCGAGGCGATCCTGGAGGAGGCCGGCAAGTTCACCGCCGAGGTGCTGGCGCCGCTCAACGGCGTCGGCGACAAGGAAGGGTGCACCTGGAACCCGGACTTCTCGGTCACCACGCCCAAGGGCTTCAAGGCGGCCTATGAGCAGATGGTGGCGGCCGGCTGGCCGTCGCTCGGCTCCGATCCGGCGTTCGGCGGCCAGGGCCTGCCGCACGTGGTCAACGTGGCGTTCTCGGAGATGAGCTCCTCGGCGAACATGGCCTTCACCATGTACCCGGGCCTGACGCACGGCTGCTATTCGGCGATCCACTTCGGCGGGTCCGACGAGCAGAAGGCGCTCTATCTGCCCAAGCTGGCCTCGTTCCAATGGGCCGGGACGATGAACCTGACCGAGCCGCAGTGCGGCACCGACCTGGGGCTGCTGCGCACCAAGGCGGTCCCGCAGGCCGACGGGACCTACAAGATCTCCGGGCAGAAGATCTGGATTTCCGGCGGTGAGCAGGATCTGACCGAGAACATCGTGCACCTGGTGCTGGCCCGCATCGAGGGCGCGCCTGCGGGCACCCGTGGCATCAGCCTGTTCATCGTGCCCAAGTTCCTGCCCGACGCCGACGGCAATCCGGGCGCGCGCAATTCGGTGAAATGCCTGGGCCTCGAAGAGAAGATGGGCATCCACGGCAACGCCACCTGCGTGATCAGCCACGAGGAGGCCACCGGCTGGCTGATCGGCGAGGAGAACCGTGGCCTGTCGATCATGTTCGTGATGATGAACGAGGCCCGCCTGGGCGTCGGCATCCAGGGCATCTCCCAGGCCGAAGCCGCCTACCAGGCCGCCGCCACGTTCGCGAAGGACCGGCTGCAGGGCCGCTCGCTCACCGGACCGAAGTACGCGGACGGGCCCGCCGATCCGATCATCGTCCATCCCGACGTGCGCCGCATGCTGATGGACGCCCGCGCCATCATCGAGGGCGGCCGCGCCTTCATGACCTGGACCGCCCTGCACGGCGACCTGGCGCACGCGAGCCCCGACGAGGCGGTGCAGCAGAAGGGGCGCGACTACATGGCCCTGATGACCCCGGTGGTGAAGGCGTTCCTCACCGACCGCGGCTTCAACGTCTGTTCCGACGCCATGCAGGTGCATGGCGGGAGCGGCTTCACCGAGCACTTCCCGGCGAGCCAGTACCTGCGCGACGTGCGCATCGCGCTGATCTACGAGGGCACGAACGGGGTGCAGGCGCTGGACCTGGTGGGCCGCAAGCTGGCCGCCGACGGCGGGCGCGGGGTGATGAGCTTCTTCGCCGAGCTTGACGCCTTCGTCGATGCGGAGACTTCCAAGGGCATGGCTCCATTCGTGACCGGCCTCGCCAAGGCCAAGGCGGAGCTGCAGGAGGCCACCATGTGGCTGATGCAGAACGGCCTGGCCAACCCCGACAACGCCGGCGCGGCCTCCACCGACTACCTGCAGCTCTTCGGCCTGACGGCGCTGGCCTACATGTGGGCGCTGCAGGCCAAGGCGGCGCTGGCCCGCATCGCCGCCGGCGAGACCGACCCGTTCTACGAGACCAAGCTCACCATCGGCCGCTACTACGTGGAACGCGTGCTCCCGGAGACCAGCAGCCGGCTTGCGAAACTGAAGACCGGCTCCGATCTCCTGATGAAGCTGCCGGCCGCGGCGTTCTAGGAATCCCTGATGGCGGAGTATCGCGCCTCGATCGATTGGACCTTGGAACCCGGCGGCGATTTCACCAAGGGCCGCTACAGCCGGGCCCACACGGTGAAATTCGCGGAGCACACCGTCCCGGGCACGGCCTCGCGCCACGTGGTCGGCAAGTGGGCCGCGCCGGGCGCGGTCGACCCGGAAGAGATGCTCGTCGCCTCCATCTCCACCTGCCACATGCTGACCTTCCTGCACGTGGCGCGGCTGAAGGGGTTCGTGATCACGCACTACCGGGATGAGCCGGTGGGCGTCATGGAGAAGGACGCCGAGGGCCGCATGGCGGTGACCCGCGTCACCTTGCGGCCCGAGATCACCTATGAAGGCCCCCGGCCAGGCGAAGCCGAGCGCGACGCGCTGCACCACGAGGCCCACGAAGAGTGCTTCATCGCCAACTCGGTGAAGACCGTGGTGAAGGTGGAGGAGGCGACGGCCGCCGCCTGAGAACGGCCGCAGTTAAGCCTGAGTCTGCATCCCGACAGTCGGTGGCGCGTTGTAAGCGCCGGACGGACGTGGATGGAACCTGAAACGCCATGAAGAAGACACTCGCCTGTACGGCCCTCGCGGCCCTCCTCGCCCTGCCAATGGCTTCGATCGCCACGGATGCGGATGCCGCGTCCTGCCGCAATCGCAAGGTCAACGGGACCATCATCGGCGGCGTGGGCGGCGCCCTGCTTGGCGGCGCCGTGACCAGTGGCTCCACCGGCCCGGTGGTCGGCGGCCTCGGCGGCGCGGTGCTCGGTCACGAGATCGGTCGCAGCGGCTGCCGCAAGCGGACGGCCTACTATGCGCCGCGGAATTCGTCGTCCCGCTCTTCCTACCGCGCCGAGACGCCGAAGCCGGTCCGCAAGGTCTACTACGACCAGTACGGCAACGTCGTCTCCTCCGAGCCGGTGTACTCGCGCCGATGAGATACGCCCCAGCCGCCCTCCTCTGTCTCGCCGCGCTGAGCCTCGGCGCGTGCGAGCGGGGCCCGCAGAGCATGGCCTCCAACGGCAAGATCTGCATCGACTTCAAGCAGGCGAAGGCGCCGGTCTCCGGCGCGCCAGGCGCCGACGGCGCAGCGGCCGTGGACCTGTGTGTCCAGCGCTGGGCCTACAGCCTCGCGTCGTCCCGCGATGACGCCGAGACGGTGGCGCAGGCCACGGCGATCGCCTGCCAGACCCAGCTGGCGCGCTGGAACCAGGCGTCCCTGAACCAGCCCGGAGCCGACGGCGAGGCCGCCAGTCTTATCACCGGCCAGCCGACTTCGCCCCTGGCGGAGCACAACGCCTTCAGCCACTCGCGGGCGCTGTTCTATGTGGTGCAGGCCCGCGCCGGGAATTGCGCCCCGCCGGCTGTCGTCAACGGCGTGCCGGAGGGCGTGAGCTAACCCCCCCCCCAGTTCCTTGTTTGTTCTTGAACGCCTCGCCAAGCTCTGCCATGGATCGCCGGAAGAGGTGCGAGGTCGGCGATGGGCTTCTCTGTTTCCTGGATGGCAGTCCAAGGGTGTGACGTGGCGCACGCTGCGGAAGTCTTGGGCCTGGAACTGGACGGCGATGCGCCGCGGGACACCCCGCAAGGCGATTGCGTCGGGCAACTGCCAGGTGGTTGGGTGCTGGCCTGGACCGAGGACTTTGACGCGCTGCGCAAGGGCCGGTTCGCACCCTTGCTGAAGTTCGGACCGGCGGTCGGCTGTGCGGTCGATGAACATGTGATGGTCCAGGAGGCGCGCGGCTACCGGGACGGCGCGGAGGTGTGGCGGATCACTCACGATCCGAACGAGGACGAGGGCGTCTACAGCCTCGATGTCGCCGGCGAGCCACCTGCCAATTTCGCCGCCCTCCGGAGCGCGGCGATCAAGGCCCAGGACGCGGAGGGCGGCGAGGACGCGCAGGTCGACCTCATCAGCGACGTACCCCTCGATGTCGCGAGGTCGATCTGCGGCTTCAAGCACGACGAAGCCCCGCCGGAGGGGACAACCTTCATGGGCCTCCGCAGGGCCCGCAAGCCTGGCGCCGCCAGGCCCGGCTTCTTCGCTCGTCTATTCGGAGCCCGCTGAGGCGTCACGGAGGAGGTCGACCAGCCGCGCGTCGAGACTCGCCGCGTCTTTCAGCTCGCACTCCCATACCGTCTCCACCCGCCAGCCCGCGGCCTCCAGGGCTGCGCGGCTCCTGGCGTCGCGTGCGATGTTCTTCGCCACCTTGCCGACCCAGTAGTCGCGGTTCTGCTTCGGCACCCGGGCGCCCCGCGCGCAGTCGTGCCCGTGCCAGAAACAGCCGTGGACGAAGATCGCCAGCCGCCGGCCCGGCAGCACGATGTCCGGCTTCCCCGGCAGGTCGGCGCGGTGCAGGCGATAGCGCGCGCCGAGTCTGGTCAGCACCTTGCGAACCACCAGCTCCGGCGTGGTGTCGCGCCCCTTTACCCGGCGCATGACGGCGGAGCGCTTCTCAGGGCTGTAGACGTCGCTCACGGGCGCAGGTCCGGCGGTGTTCGGTCCAGGCGGAAGGTCCCGGTCAGCACGTGTGCGGCGATGCGGTCGAGGCCAGGCGCCTGCGAGAGCGGGGCGAACAGGGTGTTGCGCACGAAAGGCCCCCATGGCCCGGCCGACTGGAAAAGCGGCGTCAGCGTGCGGGAGAACAGCTGGTAAGGTCCGGTCTGACGCCGACGTGCCCGCTGGTAGCGCGGGAGGTCGGCTGGCGAGGCGACACGCGCCGCCAGTTCCACGGCGTCGATCAGGCCGAGGTTGGCGCCCTGTCCCAGCTGGGGACTTGTCCCATGCGCCGCATCGCCGATCAGGACGAAGGCGCCGGCCGACCAGCGGCCGACGCTCACATCCCGATAGATGGCGCGGCTGAACGCCCGCGGCCCGCCGAACTGAGCGACGAGGGGCTCGATTTCGGGCCACACCCCCAGCACGCGGCTCTTCCAGACCGCGAAGTCACCGGTGAAGAAGCTATCCATGTCCGCGACCGGCAGGGACCAGAAGACGCTGACCAGGTCGGCGTCCGAGCCGGGCGCCCGCCCGATCGGCAGCACGCCTGCCATCATTGAAGCGAGGTGGTAGCGCTGTCGCAGCGCGCCGGCGAAGCCCTCGTCCACGACCACTGCGTTGGCCCAGACCGCTCCCCATGGATAGACCGGCGCCCTCGACCGCGGCCTTAGCCGGCTGCGGAGCTCCGACGCCGAGCCGTCGGCGACCACGACGAGGTCGAACGGTCCGTGCGACCGCCCAGCCGCGTCGGTGAGGGTCGGCCGCTCCAAATTATCGAAACTCGTGACCCTGGCCCCAGTACAGACCTCTATCCCAGCCCGTTCGACTGCGCCGAACAACACGCCAAAGAGCGCCGCCCGATGCACCCCCAGCCCGAATGCTCCTCCTCGCCAGGTAGCATAGGCCATCCGCATCATCGCGCGGCCGGCCAAGTCGAAGCCTTCCAGCCTTTCGATCCGGGCGCCCCTGGCCAGCATCTCATCGGCGAGTCCAAGCACCCGCAGCGCCGCCAATCCGGAAGGCTGGAGCAGCAGGCCCGACCCCAAAGGCTGCGGCGCGTCGAAGGCCTCCAGGATCACGACCTCGTGCCCACGCCGGCCGAGCGCCAGCGCCGCCGCCAACCCCGCGACGCCGCAACCGACGACCGCGACCTTCATAGGCGCGGCGTCACAGCCCGTCGAACAAGCCCGTGGAGATGTAGCGTTCGGCGAAGCTTGGGATGATGGCCACGATCAGCTTGCCGGCCATCTCGTCGCGGCTGGCCAGGTCGAAGGCGGCGGTCAGGGCGGCGCCGGAGGAGATGCCGACCGGGATGCCTTCCTCGCGCGCCACGCGCCGGGCCATGGCGAAGCTGTCGTCGTTGGTCACCTGGATGATCTCGTCGATCACCCCGCGCTCCAGGATCGAGGGCACGAAGCCGGCCCCGATGCCCTGGATCGGGTGTGGGCCGGGGGGGCCGCCGGAGAGCACGGCGGAGTTCTGCGGCTCCACCGCAACCATCCGCACCGAGGGCTTCCTGGCCTTCAGCACCTGACCGATGCCGGTGATCGAACCGCCGGTTCCGACGCCAGAGATGACAGCGTCAACGCGGCCGTCGGTGTCGTTCCAGATCTCCTCGGCGGTGGAGACGCGGTGGACCAGCGGGTTGGCGATGTTGTCGAACTGTTGCGGCATCACCGAGCCGGGGGTGGCCTCGACGATCTCGCGGGCGCGGGCGACGGCGCCGGCCATGCCCTTCTCGCGCGGGGTGAGCTCCAGCCGGGCGCCAAGGATCAGCAGCATCTTGCGCCGCTCGATCGACATGCTCTCGGGCATCACCAGGATGCATTTGTAGCCCTTGGCCGCGCAGACGAAGGCCAGCGCGATGCCGGTGTTGCCCGAGGTCGGCTCGACCACCGTGCCACCCGGCTGCAGCAGGCCCTTGGCCTCCAGGTATTCGACCATCGCCACGCCGATGCGGTCCTTCACCGAGCCCAGCGGGTTGAAGAACTCCAGCTTGGCGACCACTTCGCCGCGGGGCTTCAGGGCCGCGGTCAGGCGCGGCAGGCGCACCAGCGGCGTGTCGCCGATCAGGTCGAGCACGGAGTCGAAGATCTTGCCCCGGCCCGAGCGGCGATAGCGGGCGGCGTCGTAGGCGTTGTCGGCGGTGGCGTCCATGGCGGTCTCTTCGGGCTGGCCTTCGGCTGCGACCCTAGAACTTCCGCCGGCTTTTGGAAGCGCGCTGGGATGGCGCCGCCCCTAGATTTCCTCGCGCCGCCCCCGGCGTTACGGCCGCTCGAGCAAGGTGTGGGTGTTGCCACCGGGATCGGTGAACCAGGTCATGATCCCACCCCAGGCCTGTCGCTCCGGCGGCGCGAGGAAGGGCACGCCCGCGGCGCTGAGCGTCTCATAGGCCGCCGCCAGGTCGGCGACCCGCAGGCTGAGGCCGGTGAAGCGGCCGGCGAGGTTTTCGTGGCCAGGCTCTTCGTCGGGATCGAACACCTCCAAGACGATCGTCGGCCCGAAGCCGAGTTCGAAGGTGGCGGTCTGCGCGCTGCGGAACGTGCACTTGAGGCCCAGGGTGTCGCCATAGAAGTCGGCGCTGGCCTCGAACGCCTCGGCGCGCACCCAGACGCGCTCGCCCATGCCGTTGAAAGTGATGGTCATTGGTTCGTCTCCGGAGAGGGCGGAGATCAGCTTCGGCCAGCTTTCGAACCCCTGCTCCCGCGCGACCACCAGGAGCGCGTCGGCGAGCTTGAAGGCCTCGCCGTCGACGCCGCCCCGGTAGCGTGGATGCAGGCGCGCCTCGTGCAACGCGCCGGCATCGCCGGCGCGCACCCGTCTGTGCAACAGCTTGGCGCGTTTTTTGAGGGGATCGATCGCGACGCCCGGGCGGGCGGCCATGGCATGTCTCCGTTGATGACGCCCGCGATCCGCACTCGGGCTCAACGAAGATCGGTTTGACGCCGATACATGTCGGGTGGGCGAGCCCTTTCCGCGGATCCGGATGCGCCCCTGAGCGCGTGACGAGAGTGTCCGGACCGCGGGTCGGCTGTCAACCGGCGGCCTACTCCGCCGCAGCCAGCGCGGCCCGCGGCGCCAGGAGCGGTTCGAGCAGCTCCGCGGCGAGCCAGCGCACGACGGGGACGGCCACGCCGTCGCCGGCGACGTGCAGGGCGGCGGTGGTGGTCCGCGGCAGCACGTAGCTGTCCGGGAGCCCCATGAGCCGAGCGGCCTCGCGCGGCGTCATGAGGCGCGAGCGGACGGCGCCGTCCTCGACCACCACCAGCGACTGGCGCGAAGATCCACCGCGCGGGGTCCGCAGGCAGCCGGCCAGGCCGTCGAAGCGGACCTCAGCGCGCTGAACCGTGCGGCCGTGCTCGATGCGGGTGCGCCGGAAGACGGCGCCGACAGCGCGGCCGGACACCGCCGCAAGTCTGGCGCGGTGCAGCGGCCCCATCAGCCCCAGCAGCCGCGCGGTCTGGGCAGTCGTATGCCAAGCGACGGCGGCGTCGGGCTCCAACAGGGCGGCCAGGTCGGTGTTGCGGGCCGGCGGACGAGCCAGCCGCCACCAGACCCAATGGGCGGCGCTCTCCAGCGGCAGCGCTGCGTGGGCGGCGCGCACGGCGCGGCTGTGGAACGGGCTCTCGCCGGTCAGGCCTGGGGGGACCTCCTTCGCGGCGACCACGAACACGCGCGGCCGCGATTGCGGCAGCACGGTCGCGGCGTCGATCTCCAGAGCGCCGAAGCGGTAACCGCGCCCAGCCAGCGCCGCGCCCAGCGCGGCGAAGTCCGCGCCGCCGTGCGAGGTGAGGAGGCCGCTGACGTTCTCGATGACGAGGAGGCGCGGGGCTCTGCCGGCGTCGTCCAAGGCCTCGACCAAGCGCCAGAAGCCGAAGAAGGCGCTCGAGCGCCCGCCCGCCAATCCGGCGCGGCCGCCGGCCAGGCTGAAGTCCTGGCAGGGGCTGGAGGCCCAGGCGAGGTCGGCGCGCCCGGGCAGGTCGGCCGCCGCCAGCGCCCAGACGTCGCCTTCGTGGAAGTGGGCCGCGGCGTCGGGGAAGTTGGCGCGATAGGCCCGTGCCTTCGCGGGGTCGAAGTCGTTGGCGAAGGTGCAGGTCCAGCCTTCGCCCAGGCCCAGGCGGGCCATGCCTCCGCCGGCGAAGAATTCGTAGAAGCTGCGGCCGGGCCGACTCATGGGGCGGGAGACTAGCCTGCGTCGCGGGGATCGAAAGCGCCGCGCCATGGACGCGACAGCGGTTTGGTCCATGATCGGGCCATGCAGCGCTTCGCAGTCGTCCTCGTCCTCATCGCCCTCGCCGGATGCCAGTCGGAGAAGCCGGCGGCGCCGCAGCCGCCGCAGGCGTCCGTCGAGCCGACGGGGCCCGCCACGCGCTCGGACTTCAGCCAGCCGATGACCGCGCGTGGCAACGAGCCATTCTGGGCGCTGACCATCGACGGAACGCACCTGAAGCTGAGCCGCCCCGACCACCCGGACCTTCCCGCCGAGGCGCCCGGCGCGGTGATCACGCCCGGCCAGGCGAGTTGGACGGCCAAGGCCGCCGACGGGCAGGACATCAAGCTCACCCTCTACGTCAGCGACTGCTCCGACGGGATGAGCGACCGCCAGTACCCGATGACGGCGGAGGTGGCGCTGCTGAACGAGACCCTGCGCGGCTGCGCGGACCAGACGGCGAGGCTGAAGGCCAATCCGGGCGGCTAGGTCGGCGGACAATCGGCCCCCTCACGTCGGGAATCCCGCGCCGCCTCTTGCTCCCAGCCCGCCCAAGGCGGAAACTGACGAAAACGCGGTACGCGGAAGAGCCCCGGGAGGCCCATATGGAAAAGGCGTTTGATCTCGTCGTGCGCGGCGGGACCGTCGTCGACGGCACCGGCCAGCCGGCGTTCGAAGCCGACGTGGGGGTCAAGGACGGCCGCATCGCCGCGGTGGGCAAGCTCGCCGGCGCCGGCGCCGAGGAGATCGACGCCACCGGCCAACTCGTCACCCCCGGGTTCGTCGACATCCACACCCACTATGACGGCCAGGCCACCTGGGACGGCCGGATGCAGCCGTCCTCGTGGCACGGGGTCACAACTGTGGTGATGGGCAACTGCGGCGTCGGCTTCGCGCCCTGCCGGCCGGACGACCACGACCGGCTGATCCAGTTGATGGAAGGCGTCGAGGACATCCCCTTCCCGGTGCTGGCCGAGGGCCTGCCGTGGAACTGGGAGAGCTACACCGAATACCTGGACGCGTTGGCCGCCCGCCAGTTCGACGTCGACATCGGCAGCCAGCTGCCGCACGCGGCGCTGCGGGTCTACGTCATGGGCCAGCGCGGCGTGGACCGCGAGCCGGCGACCGAGGCGGACATCAACGCCATGGCCGCCATCGCCAAGCGCGCCATGGACGCCGGCGCCATCGGCTTCGGCACCTCGCGCACCCTGAACCACCGCTCCTCCGACGGCTCGGCGATCGCCACGCTTACGGCCGGCGAAGATGAACTGACCGGCATCGCGCTGGGCATGGCCGCCGCAGGCAACGGCGCGGGCCGGGGCGTGCTGCAGGTGGTCTCGGACTTCGACGATCCCGAGGCCGAGTTCGACATGCTGGAGCGGATCGTGGCCGCCTCGGGCCGGACGCTCTCGTTCTCCATGGTCCAGAGCCCGCGCAGCCCGGCCGGCTGGCGCCGATTCCTGGAACGGATGTCCCGCGCCAAGGCCAAGGGCCTGCAGATCCGCGGTCAGGTCGCCAGCCGTCCGGTGGGCGTGCTCTTCGGGCTGGAACTGACGGTGAACCCGTTCAGCCGGCATCCGAGCTATCAGGAGATCGCCGATCGCCCGCTCGCCGAGCGCGTGGCGGCGCTGCGTGATCCCGACTTCCGCGCCCGCCTTCTCGCCGAGGAAGGCACTGCGCGCGCTATCGGCCTCAGTCCCGCGCGGTTCTGGGACCGCACGTTCGCGATGGGCGAGGAGCCGGACTACGAGCCCACCCGCGACCAGTCGATGGCGGCCATCGCCGAGCGTCGCGGCATTACGCCCTATGAGGTGGCCCTCGAGCACATGCTGACCAACGAGGGCCGCGGCATCCTCTACCTGCCGCTGCTGAACTACCCGGAGTTCACCCTCGACCCGGTCTACGAGATGTTCCAGCACGATTGCGTTGTGCCGGGCCTGTCGGACGGCGGGGCCCACATGGGCATGATCTGCGACGGCAGCTTCCCCACCAGCAACCTGGTGCACTGGACCCGCGACCGCACCCGCGGTCCGAAACTCTCCGTCGAGCACATGATCAAGGGCCAGTGTCGCGATACCGCCGAGACGGTCGGCCTGTACGACCGCGGGCTGCTGATCCCCGGCTACCGCGCCGACCTCAACGTCATCGACTACGACCGGCTGAAGCTGAAGGCGCCGCAAGTGGTCTACGATCTGCCGACCGGCGGCCGGCGGTTGATCCAGAAGGCCGAGGGCTACACCGCCACGATCGTCGCCGGCCAGACAACCTACCGCGACGGGACGCCCACCGACGTCCTGCCCGGCCGTCTGCTGCGCGGCTCGCAGGCTGCGCCGGTGAAGATGGCGGCGGAGTAGACGCCGTGACCGCCATCGCTCCAGACTTCACGCCCGAGGTCCTGGAGGCCGCGTGCGAGTGGACGGCCGCGGACGTGGCCGATCCGGAAGCATGGACCGAACACCTCTCGTCCGCCGAGACGGACGAGTTGGAAGCGGCGGTGGCGCATGCCTTCTCGGTCTCCGACGACTTCCTGGCGATCGGCAAGGCGGACTTCCCGCTGCCGACGCTGGGCGCGCGGCTGAAGGGGATCGAGCGGGAACTGATCGACGGTCGCGGCTTTGTGCGCCTGCGTGGCCTGCCTCGCGCCCGATGGACCAACGACCAGATGAGCATGGCCTATTGGGGGATCGGCGCGCACCTCGGCCGGCCGTGGCCGCAGAACGCCAAGGGCCACCTGCTGGGCGACGTCACCGACCACGGCAAGGACCCGAGCGATCCGACGGTGCGCGGCAACGAGATCGGGCTCACCGGCCTCGACTTCCATTGCGACGGCTCGGACCTAGTGGGGCTCATGTGCCTCCAGACCGGCGTCTCCGGCGGGTTGTCGGCGGTGTGCAACTCGGTCGCCCTGCACAACCGCCTGGTTCGCGAACGGCCCGACCTGGCCGCCGAGCTCTACAAGCCGCAGCCGTTCGACTATCGGGGCGAGCAGGCGCCCGGGAAGCCGGGCTGGTACCTGATGCCGGTGTTCACGCGCCACGCCGGACGGCTCTACACGCGGCTGATCCGTCCCTATGTGCTGGCTTCCCAGCGCCACGCCGACGCGCCGCGCCTCACCGCCAAGGCCATCGAGGCCCTGGCGTGGATGCAGGCGACGGCGGAGGGCGGCGACTATTCCGTGCTGATGGACTTCCAGCCCGGCGACATGCAGTTCATCAACAACTACCACGTGCTCCATGGCCGCACGGCCTATGAGGACGATCGCGCCGCCGGCAAAGTCCGGCACCTGAAACGCCTGTGGCTGGAGACCGAAGTGCTGACCGATCGCCCCCATCAATTCGTGAACCGGGTCGGCGACGGCTATTGGTCGCGCAAACTCACCATAAGCCGGATGGACGCCTGATGGCCGTCGTCGAACGCACCGACAAGGACGGGGCCGCGACCCTGATCCTAAACCGCCCCGACAAGCTGAATGCGCTTAACGTCGAGATGTTCGTCGAGTTGGACGCCCACGTGAAAGCCATCGCGGCGGCGACCGACAAGGTGGGCCTGGTGATCGTTCGGGGGGCCGGGCGCTGCTTCTCCGCGGGCCACGACCTCTCCGACATCGCCGCCGGCGAGAAGCTGCCGGAGCCGTTCTACCAGTCGAAGGTGATCGAGCGGCTGGCCGGCCTGCCGCAGCCGGTGATCAGCGCCGTGCACGGCCACTGCTACACCGGCGCCCTGGAGCTGGCGCTGGCCGGCGACATCGTCTTCGCCGCCGAAGGCGCGCGGATGGCGGACACCCACGCCAAGTGGGCGCTGACGCCGGTCTGGGGCATGAGCCAGCGCTTGCCGCGCCGGGTCGGGACCTATCGGGCGCGGGAGATGATGTTCACCTGCCGCACCATCCAGGGGCCGGAGGCGGCGTCCATTGGCCTGGCGGATTTCTGCGTCCCGGACGCCGAGTTCGACGCGCGACTGGACAAGCTGGCGGCCGACATCCTGGCCAACTCCTGGTTCAGCCACCGGGCCAACAAGGCCCTGGTGACCGACACGGATGGCATGACGCAATCCCAGGGGCTGGCGCACGAGATCTTCCGCGGGCAAGGTCGCGGCCCGGACATGGAAGCGCGGATCGCCGGCTTCCAGAACAAGACGGTCAAGCAAGCCTGAGGGGGCATCCTATGCGCAAATTCCTTATCGTCACCGCAGCCGTCAGCCTGGTGGCCGCCGCCGCGCCGGCCGTCGCCGGCACTCTCGACGAGGTCGTCAAGCACGGCATAGTCCTCACCATCGAGGGCAACGACATCGACGTCACCTACACGCCTGACGGCAAGTTCACGGCGATGGACGGCCAGGTGACAGGCGAGTGGAAGATCAAGGGCGAGGAGCTCTGCACGACCTCCAACTTCGACCCCAGCGAGTCGTGTGTCGCGTACCCGGCCGACAAGAAGTCGGGCGACGCCTTCGAGGTGACCTCCCCGATGGGTACGGCGAACGTCAAGATCAAATAGGCGCGACCGTAACGTGGTTCCTCAACCGGATAGAAACTGACGGCGGCGTACGGAGAACCTCAGCGAGGTTCCATGACCGAGATTTCCGGCAGCCGTACGCTGCACCGCCTGATCTACACGAGCCGCGTCGCGATCCCGACGCCAGACCTCGACCATGAGATCGGCGGGATCATCCGCGCCTCGATCCGCAACAATCGCCAGGTCGGCGTCACCGGCCTCCTGCTGGTGCACGAGGACCACTTCGTCCAGGCCCTGGAAGGCGCCGCCGAGGTGGTGATGACCACCTACCGGCGCATTCTGGACGACCCGCGGCACGAGCAGTCCAAGGTGCTGAGCGCCGGACCCGCCACGGAGCGGGAGTTCGGCGACTGGAACATGTGCGCGCGGCGGATGACCCCGGGCGACGACGCCATCCTGGACGCTCTGGACGCGCGGAAGGTCTTCGCGCCCGCCACGTTCTCCGGCAAGGCGGCGCTACGCCTTTTGACAGCGGTGCGCGGCATCCAGGCGCGCACGCATCGGGCCGCCCTGATCTAAGGGGAATAACCAGAACGCTGCATGGCGCTCGGCGCGAGTCGGCGGCATAACAGGGCGATGACCACCGCCCTCGCCGAAGCCGAGCTCGCGCCGCTGGACGCCGCGCGCGAGATCCTCCGGCGGACCTTCGGGCACCAGGCCTTCCGCGGCCTGCAGGAAGACGTCATCGCCGAGGTGCTGGCGGGCAGGAATGCGCTGGCCGTGCTGCCCACCGGCGGCGGCAAGAGCCTCTGTTACCAGATCCCCGCCCTGGTGCAGCCGGGGCTGGGGCTGGTGGTCTCGCCGCTGATCGCGCTGATGACCGACCAGGTGGCGGGGCTGGTGCAGTCGGGCGTGGCGGCCGCGCGGCTGGATTCCAACATCGACCTCGACGAGCGCGCCCACACCTGGCGGCGGATCGAGCGCGGCGAGCTGGACCTGCTGTACATCTCGCCGGAAGGGCTCATGCAGCCCTCGATGCTGGACCGGCTCTCGCGCACGCCCCTGTCGCTGATCGCCATCGACGAGGCCCACTGCGTCAGCCAGTGGGGCCACGACTTCCGCCCCGAGTACCGGATGCTGGGCCGGCTGGCCGACATCTTCCCCGGCGTGCCCCGCCTGGCCGTGACCGCCACCGCCGACGCGCGCACCCGCGACGACATCCGCGCCGAGCTGCGGCTGGAGGATGGCCGCGAGTTCGTCGCCAGCTTTGCGAGACCCGAACTGATCCTCTCGGCGGAGCGCAAGCGGGGCAACCTGGAGAAGCGGATCGTCGAGCTGGTGACGGCGCGGCCCGACCGCTCCGGCGTGGTCTACGCCGGGTCGCGCGACAAGACCGAGTCGCTGGCCGAGGCCCTGCGCGGCGCCGGCGTGCCGGCCGTCGCCTACCACGCCGGGCTGGAGAAGAGCGTGCGCGCCCGTCGGCTGGAGGAATTCCTCGAGGCCGACGCGGCGGTGATGGTGGCGACCATCGCCTTTGGCATGGGCGTCGACAAGCCGGACGTCCGCTTCGTGATCCACGCCGATCCGCCCTCGGCGATCGAGGCCTATTGGCAGGAGATCGGCCGCGCCGGGCGCGACGGCGACCCGGCCGAGGGCATCACCCTCTACGGCGCCGCCGACATGGTCTGGGCGCTGCGCCGCATCGCCGAGCGCGACATGGACGAAGTCGCCAAGCAGGGTCAGGCCAAGAAGGTGCGCCAGCTCTACGCCATGCTGGACGGTGTGGGCTGCCGCGCCGCCTCGGTGCGCCGCTACTTCGGCGAGGAGGGCGTTGAGGCCTGCGGCCAGTGCGACCTGTGCCTGGGGACCGTCGAGACCACCGACGCCACCGTGCCGGCCCAGAAGGCGCTCTCCGCCGCCCACCGGCTGAACGGCCGCTTCGGCCGCGGCCGGCTGGTCGACCACCTGCTGGGCAAGACCAAGGAGCCCAGCGACTGGGAGACCTCGCTGTCCACCTGGGGCGTGGGCCAGGAGCTCAGCGCCCAGCAGTGGCGCGAGCTCACCGAACAGCTGCTGTTCGAGGGGCTGCTGCGCGAAGACCCCAACGACGGCCGGCCGCTGGTGGGCGTGGGCGACGCCGATGCGGTCCGCGCCGTATTCCGCGGAGAGCGCCGGATCGCTATGCGCAAGGCTTCAGGGCGCGAGAGCGAGCGACGACCCAGGAAGCGCGGCCGCGAAACTGCGCCCGATCTCGGCGAGGCCGACCGCGCTTTGTTCGAAGCCCTGCGAACCTGGCGCACGGCCGAGGCGAAGTCCCAGCACGTGCCGCCCTATGTGATCTTCCACGACCGGACGCTTGCCGAGATCGCGGCCGCCAAGCCGGCGCTGCGCGCCGCCCTCGAGCGCATCAACAGCGTCGGCGAGGCCAAGCTGGCGCACTACGGCGAAGCGGTCCTGAAGGTCGTCGGCGGCTTCGCCGCCTGACTAGAACTTCGCCTTCACCTCGAGCCCCAGGGTCCGCGGATCGTTCACGAAGCCGGTGAGGTTGTTGAAGTCGATGCCGCCTTCCAGGCTGCGGTCGCTCAGGATGTTGCGGCCGAAGGCGGCGATCTCCCAGGCCTCGCCGGGGGCGCGGTAGCCGAACCGCAAGCCGCCTTCCAGCAGCTTGTCATCGCTGAACTCGGCCGAGCGGGAGAGGAAGAAGTTGATCTTAGAGCGATAGGCCCAGTCGGTGAACACGAAGATCTCGCCCTCGCCGAATTCCCACGAATAGCCGGCGGTGACGTTGGCGATCCACCTGGGCGCGTTGGGCAAGCTGTTGCCGTCGATCCGCACGGTTCCGGCGATCGGGCCGGCGGGGTCGAGGACGGTGCAGCCGCCGCCACAGGGCTGGGTGAACAGGTTCGGGTCCTGCAACTCGGTGTGGTTGTACGACAGTCCGGCGGTCAGCAGCAGGCGGTCCACGGGCTCGGCCTCGGCGTTGAACTCGAAGCCGTGGCCGGTCGCCTTGTCGGCGT
>NZ_CADEGK010000004.1:50701-65400 GCF_902826855.1 uncultured Phenylobacterium sp.
CCGCCCCCGACCGCGGTGAGCTGCAGGTCGTTGACCCGGTAGTAGAAGATGTCGGCGTCGAAGCGCACCCGGCCGTCGGCCAGCTTGCCCTTCACGCCGGCCTCGTACGACATCACCGTCTCCTTCTTGGCGACGGAGAGCGTGTCGCCGAACACCAGGCGGCCCTGGATCGAAGGGGCCCGGTAGCCGCGGGCGATGCGGGCGTAGAGGTTCAGGTCGTCGGTCGCGGCATAGGTGGCGTTGACGTTGAAGCTGACCTCGCTGGAGTCGGGGCTGGTGGTCAGGATGGCGGTGTTGGGCGCGCCGAACGGCGATTGCGTGCGCTGGGCCAGGAAGTCCTTCTTGTCGTCGGAATAGCGGACGCCGCCGCCGACGTTGAACTGCTCGGAGACGTCGTAGTCCACGTTGGCGAACACTGCCCAGCTCTCGGTCACCTGGTTCTGGTAGGCGAAGCCGTCCTGCGCGCCGCCGGCCAGGGTGTTGAAGCTGTAGCTGTCGATCTTGGCCGACTCGCGGAAGTAGAAAGCGCCCACGGTGTAGGCCAGTTGCCCGGTGTCGCCGGCCAGGCGCACTTCCTGGGTGAACTGGCCGTGGAACGGGATGGCGTCGGCGCTCTCCGACGGGAACGGAATGAACCCGGGGCCGGAGGGCGGCGCGAATACCGCGCCGAAGCCGCCGTCGATGTCGGCCCGCGAGTAGGCATCCACGCGCTCGTACGCGGTGATCGAGGTCAGGATCGGCGCATCTTCGCCGAAGTCGTAGGTGAGTTTCAGATTGGCGCCGGAGGACTCCACCTTCTGTGTCTCGCGGCGCTGGGCGTCCTGGGAGATCACGTCGCGCTTGAAGCCGGCGACGAAGTTGTTTGTCCCCGGCCGGATGATGTTGGCGTGGAACACCCGCGGCGTCCCATCCAGGTGCTGGTAGTGGATGTTGAGCAATGCGCTCAGCGCCTCACTGGGGGTCCAGAGGAGCTGGCCGCGGAGGGCGAACTGCTCGTAGCCCTCGGAGTCGTTCTTGTCGCCGCCCTGGGTGTTGTCCACCCAGTCGCTGCGGCGCTGATAGAGGCCGGACAGGCGCCCGGACAGCACGCCGGGCACGATCGCCCCGCCCACCGCGCCTTCGAGGTTCACGGTGTCGAAGGTGGCATAGGAGGCCTGGGCGTAGCCGCCGAAGTCCTGGCTCGGCTTGACGCTCTCGAACTTCAGCACCCCGGCCGGGGTGTTGCGGCCGAACAGAGTGCCCTGGGGTCCGCGCAGGACTTCCACCTGGGCGATGTCGAACAGCGGGAAGCCCTTCAGCACCGGGGTTTCCAGCACCACCTCGTCGTAGACGAAACTCACCGGCTGGCTGGCGTTCAGGTCGAAGTCGGTGTTGCCGAGACCGCGGATGTAGGGTCGCGGGAAGGTGCGGCCGAAGCTCGATTCCATGGTCAGGCTGGGCACCCGGGCCGACAGCATGCGGATGTCGCCGCCGCCCGAGCGGATGGCGTCCAACTTCTGGCCGCCGACCGCGGTCACCGACAGCGGCACGTCATTGATGTTCTCGGCCTTCTTCTGGGCGGTGACGATCACCTCGCCCACAGTGGCGACGTCATCAGCCGCCGCGGCCGGGAGAGCCAGGGCGAGTGCGAGGACGGAGGCGGAGGCGCAGGCCATCAGGCGCATGGTGTTCATCGGTGACCCCTCGGTGTCGGCGAAGCGACTCGCCAGGGGCCTAGCTACACCACGCGGCGTGGCCGAGGCGCGTTCCCGCCCGTACCGTCACACGATCGTCGTAGGTGCGTGATCGGCGGGCAACAGTCGCGGTGCGGCGCCTAGCCCGGCCGCGCTCCATCTGCTTTTACGATGCGGTCGGCTAGGCGGGTGCGAGGGAGGCGCGCGACATGGCGCTCAAATCCATCCTGCGTGGCGGATACCAGGCGCTGCGGCGACTGGGCCTGGCGCTGAGTGCGCCGCGGCTGGACCGGCACTATCTGGGCGCCGACATTCCGGCGCCGCAGCGCGCGGTGCATGGCGCGCTGCCCGGCCTGGTGGCCGAGGCCGCGGGCCGCCCCGGCATGCGGGTGCTGGAGATCGGCGCGCGCGAGGTTACCGGCGCCTATGGCCTGCGCGAGCAGCTTGGTGCGGCGACCTACGTCGGCTTCGACGTCTATCCCGGCCCCAACGTCGACGTCGTCGGCGACGCGCACCGCCTCTCCAGCTACTTCGACGAGCCCTTCGACGTGGTCTTCTCGTCCGCGGTTTTCGAGCATCTCGCCATGCCCTGGGTGGTCGCTGAGGAAATCGCCGCGGTGCTGAAGGTCGGCGGCCTCCTGTTCATCGAGACCCACTTCGCCTACGGCGCGCACGAGCGGCCGTGGAATTTCTTCCAGTTCAGCGACATGGGCCTGAAGGTCCTGTTCGGAGAGCCCCTCGGCTTCGAGTGTCTGGAAGCCAGCCTGCAGACCCCGATCGTGGGCCGCTTCTCCCACCTCGCCCCGCCCTACCTTCGCTACCGCCCGGTGACCGGCCTCTACTGCCACGCCATCTACGTCGGCCGGAAGGTCCGCGAACCGAATCCCGACTTCCGCTGGCGCGACCTCGACCTGACCGCGGTCGTCGGGGAAACGCGGTATCCGCAGGCGAAGGCCTAGTTCCTGTACCGCGCCGCGAGCCGCTTGGAGTCGGCGGCGGTAAGACCGGCGGGCCAGGCCAGGCCGCCGCGCCACTTCAGGCGGTGGCAGCCGGGACAGGGCCAGGCCACTCGCCGGGCGATGTCGCCGAGGCGGGTGGCGTGACCGCCGGACTTCAGCTCGTGCAGCCGCGCGATCACCCGCTCGGGATCGTAGGGCTTCTGCCAGCCGCACATGGCGCATGTGAGGACGAGCCGGCATCCCGGATAGCGGCGGAAGTCGCCTATCGAGGCGGCGTCGTCGAGGGGAATGGGCCGCAAGGGGCCCGGCGGGGCAGGTCGCATGTTTGTGAACATAACATGAACATATACCTGCCCGCGAGTCGCTTTGTCAGGCGCCCAGCCAGTCGAGAAGCTCGCCGTTGATCTCGCGCGGGTAGGTGTGGCTGAGGTCCTCGATCTCGCGCCAGGTGACGCTTGCCCCGGCTGCGGTAAGCGCCTGGACCGCTTCGCGCGCCATCGACACCGGGAACATCCAATCCAGCGATCCGTGCGTGACATGGATCGGCAGGCCGGCGATCCGGCCGGGATCGGCCATCTGGGCCAGCATCGGGTGGAAGGCGGCCGACACCGGGGCCAGGTGGGTGAACGGGGAGTCCGGCTCCAGTCCACTGACGTAGCTGAAGGTGCCACCGTCGCTCATGCCGGTGAGCAGGATGCGCGCGGGATCGACGCGCCAGCGGCTGCTGACCGCCTCGACCATCTCCGTCAGGTTCGGCGTGTCCGGATCGGGGCCGGAGATCGCCCAGGTCTGGCCGACGGCGGTGGGCGCCGCCAGGATCACGCCGCGCGTACGGGCCTCGCGCAGCCAGCTCCAAAGGAAGGCCCGGCCATGGCCTGATCCGCCGTGCAGCGCCACGACCAGGGGATGGGCGGTGGCGGGATCGTAGGTCTCCGGCACATAGAGCGAGACGCCCCCCTTCTCCCCCCGCTCGTTGGCGAAGTGGAAGATGCCCGTTTCCGGCGCGGGGTTGGCCAGCCGCGCCTGGAGCGCGGCGTCCTCCCGATGGGCTATATCCAGGAAGAAGCGGCTGACGGGCGGCAGGAGCGGGCTGAGCGGGTAGAGGTGCTCCTGGGCGCGGGGCAGCTGGCCGAGCGCGCGGTAGGCGGTCCCGACATCCTGGCTGACGGCGGCCTCGCGCAGGCCATCGAACGCCGCGAGCGCGGCGTCGGCGGCGGCGCCCAGGGGGTCGCGGACGTCGGCGAGCGCCTCGGGCCAGGCCTCGAGACGGGGCCGCGCGGCCCTCAGCGGCGCGTCCGCCGCGCCGATGGCGTCCACCACGGCGGCAAGCTGCGGCGGATGCAGGTAGCGCCCGACGAAGGCCACACCCTCCAGCGCCTGCAGGAGCGGCGGGACCAGCGCCATGAGGTCGTCGAGTTCGCGATCGTCCAAGCTGTGGCTCCCGGTTTGGGGCCAGGGTAGCGCGTCCCGCCGCCGTTATCAGCCCACGGCGACCGCTGGGGCCGCTTCCTCGTCCGCGACGACGCGGGCGATCTCGGTGAGCAGGGCGCTGGGCGAGATCGGCTTGGCGACGACGCCGTTCATGCCCGCCGCGCGATATTGGGCCGTCTGGTGGGCCATGACGTTCGCCGTCAGGGCGATAATCGGCACCTGGGCGACAGGACCCAGCAGCCCGCGGATCGCCCGCGCCGCCTGCAGGCCGTCCATGTGGGGCATCTGCACGTCCATGAGGATCAGGTCGTGGGCGCCGCGGCGCGCGGCCTCTAGGCCCGCCAGTCCGTCCTCGGCCTCCTCCACCGTGGCGCCCAGCCGCACGAGCATGGTGCGGGCCACCAGGCGATTGGTGGGATTGTCCTCGACCAGCAGGATCGAGACGCCGTCCAGCAGGCCCTCGGCCGCCGGCTCGGCGGCGACCGGGTCGGCAGCTGGAGCGTCGAAGGTCGCCCAGAAGGTCGAACCCCTGCCCTCGGCGCTGGTGAAGCCGATTTCGCCGCCCATCATGTGGACGAGGAGCCGGGTGATCGCCAGCCCGAGACCTGCGCCGCCGAAGCGCCGCGCGGTGTCGCCCTCCGCCTGGCGGAACCGCTCGAACAGATCGGCCTGAGCGTGGAGAGGAATGCCGACGCCGGTGTCCGTGACCTCCAGGCGCGCACGACGGCGCTGCTTGCCCACGGAGCCGACGTCCAGCCGCACGGTGACGCTGCCGCGCTCCGTGAACTTCACCGCGTTGCCGATCAGGTTGAACATCGCCTGGCGGATGCGGACGGGATCAGCCTGGACCCAGAGTCGATCGCCGATGATCTCCCAGGTCAGGTCGATGCCCTTGGCGCGGGCCTGGGGCGCCAGGAGCGCGCCCACGGCGTCCAGGGCCTGGCCCAGGTCCATGGCCTCCGGGGAGAGCTCCAGCTCGCCGGCGTCGATCTTCGAGAAGTCGAGTACGTCGTTGAGCAGCTGCGAGAGCATCCGGCCGCAGTCGTCGGCCTGGCGCATCAGCTCGCGTCCCTCAACGGAGATGTCCTCGCGCCGCAGCAGGTGCAGGGCGCCCAGGACGCCGTTCATCGGCGTGCGGATCTCGTGGCTGACGTTGGCCAGGAACTCGGCCTTGGCCTGGGTCGCGGATTCCGCCTGCTCCTTGGCCTCGCGCAGGGCGCGCTCGGCCGCCAGGCGTTCGGTGACGTCGTGGCTGACGTCGATGACGCCCACGGGCGCGCCACTCTCGCAGACCGCCTTGGCGCTGCTCTCCAGCCACACCCAGTGGCCTTCCTTGTGCCGGACACGCGAAATGATGACCTCGGAGCTTGTCGGATCGGCCAACAGGCGCGCCTTGGCGGCCCGCACAGACGAAAGGTCGTCGGGGTGGACGATCTCGCCGCGGGACCGTCCGACCAGCTCGTCGGGCCGATAGCCCAACACCCGGAGGCAAGCCGGCGAGACGTATTGGTGCAGGCCCTCGAGATCGATCCGGGCGATGACGCCGGTGACAGTTTCCGTCAGGATTTCGTAGTTGTGCAGGCTGGCGTTCAGCCGGCGGTTGGAAGCCTGGACCGACGGGGTCTCCATGGCGCGGCCCAGACTGAAGATCAGGCCAAGGCCCAGCGTCGCCCAGACGGGCGCGAGTTCACGCCAGTCGCGGCCACCGGACGCAAGGAATATCGCCAAGGCGCCGGCCGCCGGCGCGAAGCCCGCGAGCAGGAACACCGCCGGCACATTGTGGAACAGCAGGACGGTGACCGACACGATGGCCAGGGCCACGGCGAGGCCGGCCGCCTGGCCGGTGACCGTGCCGGCGCTCCAGAACAGGCCCGCGAGCAGCATCCACCACAGGTTCCCCACCGTGTAGCTGGCCGTGAAGCTGGCCCGCCTCCCGCGGCTGACCGGCGCGCCCGTCCCGAACGGACGCGTGGTCGACCAGCTCCAGGCCTCGATCAGGCCGGCGCCGCCGATCCAGACCAGGGACCAGGCGGGGGCCACGACCAGCAGGGCCACAGCAGCGGCCACCAGGGTGATGATGACCCGGGGCACGGTCACCCCGCGCATCGCCACCGCCGCCTCGTCCATGACCATGGCGAAGCTCGGGGCGACGCGGCCCGTATGGTCGTTCAGTTCCGGACCGCGACTCCGAGGCATCTCCCCAGGTCGCCCGGCCCCAATGAGAACTTCCCTAACCGCGCCTGCGACAAACCGTCCCGAGCCGAGAAGCTCCGACTTGAGAATGATTCTCATTGCGGCCGGTTTGCGCCTGACTTAAGAACGCCTCGCATTCTTAGTCGCAGTAAGTCGGGCGGGGACAATGGTTGGAATTTCGAACGGCGTGGCGGCCAGGAAGAAGCGCGCGATGACGTGCGCCATCGCCGGCCTCGCCGGGCTTTCGCTAGGTGGCGCCGCCCAGGCCGCCGATGCGGCGGCGGACAGCGCCATGGCCACGTCCGACGCGGATCAGGCGATCACGGTCACGGATATCGAGGTCCAGGGCCAGATCCTCAAGCAGAACAACCCGAAGGTCACGGCCGCGCCCCTCGACAATCCGCAGAGCGTCACCGTGATCCCGCAGGGAACGATCGCCGCGCAGAACCTGCTGTCATTGCGCGACATCCTCTCCACCGTGCCCGGCATCACCTTCGGGGCCGGCGAGGGGGGCGCGGGCTTCGGCGACTCGATCAACCTGCGCGGCTACACGGCCACCAACGACGTCACCCTCGACAACGTCCGTGACGGCGCCCAGTACAGCCGCTCCGACCCGTTCAACATCGAGCAGATCGAAGTCACCAACGGAGCCAACGGAGTCTATTCGGGCGCCGGCTCGGTGGGCGGGACGATCAATATCGTCTCCAAGCGTCCGACCGGCCGCAACACGACCATCGCCTCCGGCGCGGTAGGCACGGAGGACTACTGGCGCGGCACGGTCGATACGAACCACACGCTGAACGACAGCGTCGCGGTCCGCCTGAACGGCATGATCCACCGCAACGACGCGCCCGGCCGCGACGTGGAGCGCTTCAAGCGCTGGGGCGTCGCCCCCTCGATTACCGTGGGCATGAACGGGCCGACCCAGTTCACGGCGATGTACTTCCATCAGGAAGACCGCAACGTCCCGCAGTACGGCGTGCCGTTCTTCAATGCCCGCCCGCTGCCTGGCGTCGATCCGGAGAGCTATTTCGGCTATCGCAACATCGATCGTCAGGACCAGGACGTCGACATCCTGACCGGCACACTCGACCACGACTTCGGCGGCGGCCTGAAGATCCGCGCCCTGACCCGCTACCAGCAGGTGGACGCCCTCACGGTCGTCGACGCGCCGCAGGGGACCTACTGCCTGGCGAACGGCCAGAAGCCGGTGGCCTGGAGCCAGTCGACGACGGCCACCGACATCACCGGCTTCGCGCCCTGCCTGGCGACCGACCCCGCGCCCGGCTTCTACCAGCCCAGCGGCCCGCGCGGTCGCTCGCGGGACGCCGCCAACGAGCTGCTGCACACCCAGATCGACCTGACCTGGGATGGCGAGATCGGCGGCATGCAGCATACGCTGGTGGTCGGCGCCGCCGCGTTCGACGAGGACTACCGCCTGGACACCGGCGAGGTGCTTCGCACCGCCACCGGGGCGGTGGTCCCGCTCCCGCCGATGCTGATCTCCGACCCGGACAACACCTACGCCGGGCCGGTGAACTACATCCAGACCAGCCGCCGGGACGGATCGCGCAGCAACCAGGCCGTCTATCTGTTCGACAACATCCAGCTGACCGAGCGGTGGGCCATCAATGGCGGTATCCGCTGGGAGCACAACAAGGCCTCGACCCGGACCGACGCTTCCGACATCACACCCGGCCCGAACCTGGGCGTCGTCACGCCAGGACAGACGTTCCGCAACACCGACAACCTGCTGACCTACCGCATCGGCGTCGTCTACAAGCCGATACCCAACGCGAGCCTCTACGTCGCCTACGCGAACGCCGAGACGCCCTCGCAGGCGACCGTGTCGGGCACATGCGACGCCACCAACTGCAACCTCGACCCGGAACAGTCCGAGAGCTTCGAGGTGGGGGGCAAGTGGGACGTGGATGGGCGGCTGTCGCTGACCGCGGCGCTGTTCCGCAACGACCGGACCAACTACCGCGTGGCCTCCGGCGACCCGGCGATCCCGACTCAGGTCCTCGACGGCAGCGCGCGGGTGGACGGCGTGTCGCTGGGCGCGTCGGGCCGGATCACCGAGCAATGGTCGATCTTCGCCAACTACACCTATCTGAAGTCGAAGGTGCTGCGCGGCGCGTCCGAATTCCTGGCGGCCCTCGGCCAGGACTTCACCAAGGGCGACGACCTCGCCGGCGTACCTGACCACGCCTTCAGCCTATTCACGACCTATGACCTGCCGCACGAGATCCAGATCGGCTACGGCGTCACCTACCAGGGCGAGTACTACCTGACCCAGCACGGGACGATCACCGGCTCGACCCCGCCGGCCCGCACCACCATCCCGCGGCCGAAGGCGAAGGACTACATGGTCCACCGCGCCACGATCGCCTGGAACGCGACCCCCGATCTGGAGCTGCGGCTGAACATCAACAACCTGTTCGACAAGGTCTACTACACGCGCGTCCGCACCAACCTCGCCGGCTGGGCCACGCCCGGCGATGGACGGAACGCGACGCTCACCGCCAACTACCGGTTCTGACCTCCCCCCAAGGGAACCGGCTAGTGCGCCCCGCCCGTGCTGCTCGCAGGCGGGGCGCAATTCGTTCTAGGCTCGCTCCATGATGCTTCATGTCCCGGACGTGCTGACCCCGGCCCAGGTGGCCGAGCTGCGCGCCCTCATCGACGCCGCTTCCTGGGAAGACGGCAACGCCACCTCCGGCCCCCAGTCGGCGCTCGCCAAGCGGAACCGGCAGTTGCCGGAGGGTTCCGAGGCGGCGCGACGCGCCGGCGCGGTCGTCCGCGAGGCGGTGAGCGGGAACCCGCTCTTCATGTCGGCCGCCCTGCCCCACACGGTCTATCCGCCGCTGTTCAACCGCTATGGCGCCGGTGACGGCTTCCGCGCCCACGTGGACAACGCCATGCGGTTCCAGCGCGATCAGGGGGTCCGGATCCGCACCGACCTGTCGGCGACGCTCTTCCTCAGCGACCCTGCCGACTACGACGGCGGCGAGCTGACCGTAGAGGACACCTTCGGGGTCCATGAGGCGAAGCTCCCAGCCGGTGACCTGATCCTCTATCCGGCTTCGAGCCTGCACCGGGTGGAGCCCGTCACACGCGGCGAACGGATCGCCAGCTTCTTCTGGATCCAGAGCCTGGTGCGCGACGACGCCCGCCGCGCGTTGCTGTTCGACATGGACCTCGCGATCCAGTGCCTCGCCCGGACGGCCGGCCAGGACGGCGCCGAGATCGTCGGCCTGACCGGCGCCTACCACAACCTGCTGCGCATGTGGGCCGAGCTCTGATGAGCCAATTGAGACTGCAGTCGCCAGGGCCGCCTGCTAGGCTTGCCGTATGGTGCGGTCACAGGTCTGGATTCGCGCCTGACCGGAGGGTCTGACCCCGATGCCTGACGGCGAAGCCCGCGCGACCGTCCGCTCCGAAGCCCGGTTCGGACAGGGATTCATCACCGACGCCTGGTACCTGGCGGCCCTGTCGGCGGACCTGAAGCCGGGCAAGCTCAGCCATGCGGAGATGATGGGCGAGCCGGTGATGCTGGGCCGCAGCAGGGGTGGAGTGGTGTTCGCCCTGCGCGACGTCTGCCCTCATCGCGCCGCGCCGCTCTCCGCAGGGGGCTTCCACCGCGACGCGGACGGCGTGGAGACGGTGCAGTGCCCCTATCACGGCTGGCGGTTCGGCGTGGATGGAGCCTGCGCGGCGATCCCGTCGCTGACGGCGGATCAGGAGATGGACGTGAGCCGGGTCCGCGTGCGGCGCTATCCGGTGGCCGAGAGCCAGGGCCTGGTGTTCATCTGGTTGGGGGCCACGCCGGCGAGCGAACCTGACAGCCCCCCGCCGCAGTTCCCCGGCGTGGTCGGGGGCAAGCCGAAGCTGGTCGACCGGATGGTGTTCGACGCCCATATCGATCAGGCCGTGATCGGCCTGATGGACCCCGCGCACGGCCCCTACGTGCACCGGCAGTGGTGGTGGCGCGCCGCCGGCAGCGAACACGACAAGCAGAAGCGCTTCGAGCCTGCCGAGCAGGGCTTCGTCATGGTGCGTCATGCGCCCTCCAGCAACAGCCGCGCCTATGCTGTGCTCGGCGGCAAGCCCGCGACCGAGATCACCTTCCGCCTTCCGGGCCTGCGCTGGGAGCATGTCACGGTCGGCAGGCGCCAGGTGCTGTTGCTGACCTGCCTGACGCCGATCGACGACAGCCACACCCGGGTGACCCAGATCGCCTGGTCCGACCACCCGGCGTTTACGCTGCTGAAGCCGGTGATCGCAGCCTGGGCGCGGGCCTTCCTGCGCCAGGACGCCGGGATGGTGCAGCTCCAGGGCCGGGGGCTGAGGGACGATCCGACGCTCATGTGGATCGACGACGCCGACCGCCAGGCCAAGTGGTACCAGGCTCTCAAGCGCGAACACCTCGCCAGCCGCAAAGCGGGCCGGGCCTTCGTGAACCCCGTGGAACCCGCCACCCTGCGCTGGCGCAGCTAGGCGTCAGGCTTAAGCCCCGCTCATCTCGCCGGCCACCCGCCGGGCGGCGGCCTGGGGATCGTTCGCGGCAGTGATCGGGCGCCCGCACACGATGTGGGAAGCGCCGGCCTGGAGGGCTTCACGGGGCGCGGCGGAGCGGGCCTGGTCGTTCTTCGCCGACCAGTCGGGGCGTACGCCGGGCGTCACCACCAGGAAGTCGCGGCCGCCGAGGGCGCGAGCCAGCGCCGCCTCGCGCGGACTGCAGACCACCCCATCGCAGCCGGCGGCGATCGCCTGGTGCACGCGGCGCTCCACCAGGGCGCGGACGCTGTCGGGGTAGCCGATCTCGGCCAGGTCGTCGTCGGAGAGACTGGTCAGCACGGTCACCGCCAGGATCTTCAAGCTGGAGCCGCCGCGGCCGCGGACCGCCGAGGCCATCACCTGAGGCTCGGCGTGGACAGTCAGGAAGTCGCCACCGGCGGCGCCCAGCACCGCGGCGGCTCGCTGTACGGTGGTGCCGATATCGTGCAGCTTCCAGTCCAGGAAGACCTGCTTGCCGGCCGCCTTGAGTTCCCGCGCCAGGGTCATCCCCTCGCCCGTGGCGAACAGCTCGAGGCCAACCTTGTAGAAGCTGACCGCGTCGCCCAGCGCCGCGATCGTCGCCCGCGCCTCGTCAACCGAGGGCACGTCCAGGGGCACGATCAGGCGAGGATCGGCCCCCATTGCCTTCGAACCTTCGGATGATTGCGCGAGCGTGGCGGCGGCGGCCATGGTTTTGGCTCCGGTGGGGCGCGGACAATTCCGCGGTCGATTTGGGCTAAGGCCCAGGGATGAGCCAGACAGGGTTCGCGGTCAACCCGCCCGCCGCCGTGGCGCGCCCCGGCCCATGAGCGCCAGCGCCAGATTCTCAGGGATCAACTTCACCAGGGCGGCGGCGGCCTTGTTGGGTCCGCCCGGTATGCAGACGGCGTGGTTGGCCTCCATGCCCGCGTAGCCGGCGGCGGCCACCGCCTCGGCGTTCATCCACATCCAGGGCGGGATCGTCGCGCTCATCTGTTCGCGGCTGCCGTTGACGTCGTGAAACTCGGAGTAGGTCATCCCCGGGCAGAGCGCGGAAACATGCACGCCATCGGCTGCGACCTCCAGGTGCAGGGCCTGGGAGAACTTCACCAGGAAGGCCTTCGAAGCGCCGTAGAGCGCCGCGCCGGGCGAGCCGGGGATCAGGCCGGCCAGGGAAGCCACGTTGACGATGCGGCCGAACCGGCGCTCGACCATCCCGGGTAGCACGCGGTGCGCCAGCTCGCAGGGGGCGGTGACCATCACCTGGATGAAGGTCGCGTGCTCGGGCCACGCGACCTCGCCGTAGCCGCCCGCCACACCGTAGCCGGCGTTGTTGATGAGCACGTCGACGCGCCGGCCCTGGGCCGCAAGGTGGTCCAGGATCTGAGCCGACGCCTCGGGTCGGGCGAGGTCTGCGGCGAGTGTCAGGGCCTCCACGGCGTAGCGGCGTCGGATCTCCTCGGCCAGCGCCTCCAGGCGGTCCGCGCGGCGGGCGGTCAGGCCCACGTCATAGCCGTGGCTGGCCAGAAGCCGGGCGAAGGCCGCCCCGATTCCCGCCGAGGCGCCGGTGACCAGCGCAAACTTCCGAGTCATGGTCATCCCTTGGTTGAGCGCGAAACTAGGCCATGACGTCACCCATTCAAGGCAGCGGCCGGATGCGTGACGGGTTGCCCGGCGCCACGCGATTGAACGCCGGCCGGATTGGGTGTATCGCGCCGGCCGCGTGACGGCATCGGGCCGCCCAGGGGACAGACGTTCGTCCCCGGAGATACTGGATGGCTGATCCGGCCGGCGCTCCTGAGAACGGGGCGGAGGGGACGCATCACGCGCCCAAGGAAAAATACTGGGCGCTGGTCCTCGGCTCGATCGGCGTTGTCTTTGGCGACATCGGAACCAGCCCGCTCTACGCCATGCGCGAGGCCCTGGCCCACAGCCGCGGCGGCGGGGGCGGCGAGCTCGCGGTGCTGGGCGTGGTGTCGCTGATCACCTGGGCGCTGATCCTCATCGTCACCATCAAGTACGTCGTCTTCCTGATGCGCGCCGACAACAAGGGCGAGGGCGGCACTCTGGCCCTGATGGCCTTGGCCCAGCGGGTCAGCCCCGGTCGACGGTCGACGATCATCCTGGGCCTGGGGATGCTGGGCGCGGCGCTGTTCTACGCAGACGGAATCATCACGCCGGCCGTGTCGGTGATGGGCGCTGTCGAGGGCCTGCGCGACGCGCCGGGCGTTCCCAAGCAGGCCGCAGACTGGGTGCTGCCGATCGCCGCCGCCATCCTCGTGGCGCTGTTTCTGGTCCAGTCGCGCGGCACAGCCAGCATGGCCAGGTTCTTCGGACCGATCACAGCGGCCTGGTTCCTGGTGCTGGCTGGACTCGGCCTCTACCACATCTTCGAAGACCTCTCGGTGTTTCGGGCGCTGTCGCCGCACTACGGCGTCATCTTCCTGCTCGACAACGGTTTCCTGGGCTTCATCATCCTCGGGAGCATCTTTCTGGCCGTTACCGGGGCCGAGGCGCTCTACGCCGATATGGGCCATTTCGGGCGCAACCCGATCCGCGCGGCCTGGTTGGTCCTTGTGCTGCCGTGCCTGCTGCTCAACTACCTCGGCCAGGGCGCGCTGGTGTTGGCCCACCCTGAGGCGCGGACCAATCCGTTCTTCGAGATGGTGCCGCAGGTGATCTACTGGCCCGTGCTGCTTCTCGCCACCGCAGCGGCCGTCATCGCCAGCCAGGCGGTCATCACCGGCGCCTTCTCCATGACCCAGCAGGCGGTCCAGCTCGGCCTGTTCCCGCGCATCGACATCCGTCGCACGTCCGAGACCCAGGCCGGGCAGATCTTCGTCCCGACCGTGAACAACATGCTTCTGGTCGGCGTGTTGCTGCTGTTGTTCGTATTCCGCAGCTCTTCCAACCTGGCCGCCGCCTACGGCATCGCCGTCACCGGATCGATGTTCGTCGACACCCTGCTGTTCTTCTACATCGTCCGCTACATGTGGAAGCGGCCCGTCTGGCAGGCGGCGCTTGCCTCGGCCACCTTCGGGGCGCTGGACGTCGTGTTCATCGCCTCGAACCTGCTGAAGATCCCGCAGGGCGCCTGGCTGCCGCTTGCGCTTGGCGCGACCCTGGTGCTGATCATGTGGACGTGGAATCGCGGCGCCGCGATCCTTGCCGAGAAGAGCCGCCGCGATAGCGTGCCCCTGCTGGAGCTTGCCGACATCCTCAAGGCTCGAGCGCCGCATCGCGCCCCGGGCACGGCGATCTTCCTGACCTCAGACCCGGACACCGCCCCGGTCGCCCTGATGCACAACCTCAAGCACAACAAGGTGCTGCACGAGAAGAACATCATCCTGTCGGTCTCGGTGTCGGAGACCCCGCGGGTGGCGGACGACGCCCGGGTCCGCATCGAGCCGGTCAACGACGACTTCAAGAAAGTGACGATCGGCTACGGCTTCATGGAGAGCCCCAACATCCCCAAGGCGCTGACGCTCTGCCGCAAGCAGGGGCTGAAGTTCGACATCATGGCCACGAGCTTCTTCCTGGGACGGCGCAGCGTGGTCCCCTCGGCCCAGTCCGGCATGCCGCTGTGGCAGGACAAGGTGTTCATCTTCCTGATGCGCAATGCCGCCAATCCCACTGACTTCTACAAGATCCCGCCGGGCCGCGTGGTCGAGATGGGGACCCAGGTCACGGTCTAGGCTTGAAGCGCGCGCCCGTTCGCCCCTATAGGCGCGCGACTTTCCGCTCTCTCCGAAGGCTCTCCGATCCCCATGGCCGACATCAAGAAGGTCGTGCTCGCCTATTCAGGCGGGCTCGACACCTCGATCATCCTGAAGTGGCTGCAGACCGAGTACGGCGCGGAGGTCATCACCTTCACCGCCGACCTGGGCCAGGGCGAGGAGATCGA